>RGPS01000101.1 GCA_010084195.1 Terriglobia bacterium | reverse complement strand
CTCTCCGCCGCCGCGGGCTGGCAGAACCTGCGCGAGGCGCCCTCCAGGTAAGTTTCACTGGTAAATTCAGTTCATGCGTTGGCTCATTGTTTTGCTTGGCGTTCCGGCCCTCATTTGGGCGGCTCCTGATCCCTCCCTGGCTCGACTCGAGAAGCAGATCCTGCTGGTTGCAAAGGTGACCGACGCGGTTGTGGGCGTCAGCGCAACCCATATCGAAAGTGGCCGGACCGTCTCGGTGCGAGGTGGCGAAGGCTTCCCGATGGCCTCTGCGGTGAAAATCCCGTTCGCCGTCCAGTTGATGAACCTGGTGGAACAGGGCAAGACGTCACTCGACAAGATGGTCACGCTGGCCCCCCAGGATCTGCATCCCGGCAGCGGGACGCTGACTGAACTTTTCTTCCATCCCGGCGTGTCTCTTTCGCTCGAAAACTACATGGAACTGATGCTGGCCATCAGCGATAACTCGGCAGCAGATGTCGTGCTGAAAGAAGGCGGAGGGCCTGCTGCTGTAACAGCGCGAATGAAAGCGCTTGGTTTGCCCGGAATTCGCGTCGACCGCAATATCGCGCTGCTGGTCTCCGATTGGTCCGGCGCGAAGAACCTCCCCCCCGAATCGGAGTGGACGCGCGAGATGTTCGACAAATTGTATGACGCCGTGCCGGACGCCGAACATCTGCGCGCCCGACGGGCAAACTGGGTGGACCCTCGCGACACAGCAACGCCGGATGACATGACCAGGCTCCTGGTCCGGATCTGGAAGAAGGATTTGTTCGGAGCAAAGAACGCAGAGGTTTTGCTGGGTATGCTGGAACGCTGCCAGACGGGCAAGGCGCGCCTGAAAGGCCTGCTGCCTGCCGGTACCCCCGTGGCGCACAAAACCGGCACGCTGGGAGGTATCGCGGATGATGTCGGGGTCATTACCCTGCCGGGCGATGCCGGCCATGTGGCGATTTCGGTATTTACGAAGGCCTCGTCCAAACCAGGTGAGGTATCAGAGAAAGCGGTGGCTGAGGTGGCTAGAACAGTGTACGACTATTTCACAATGGTTCCTGCGGCAGGGCGGCAATAAATGGCGGACAGATGGGATAGTTCGCTGTATGATGACCGCCATTCGTTCGTCTGGAAAGCCGGGGGGGGCGTGTTCGACCTGCTCAACCCCCAACCCGGTGAAAGGATTCTCGATGTCGGATGTGGCACAGGCCACCTGACTGCACAGATTGCCGAAAAGGGAGCCGCAGTCACAGGGCTCGATTCCAGCGTCTCCATGGTCGCCCAGGCCAGACAGAATTTCCCGAAGGTAAAGTTTGCCCTGGCCGATGCCCGCAGTTTCGTCATGGAAGACGAGTACGACGCAGTATTTTCGAATGCCGCGCTGCATTGGGTCCGGGAGCCGGAGGAGGCCATCAAGTGCATGGCTGCCGCACTGAAACCCGGCGGGCGTCTGGTTCTGGAGCTGGGCGGCCAGGGCAATATCGCCCGCATCTGCGCCGGCGTGGAAGAAGTGGTCCGCGCGGCCGGGTATGCCGGGCAGCACACCTGGTACTTCCCGAGCATCGCCGAGTACACGGCGCTTCTCGAAAAGCACGGGTTCATGGTCACCATGGCCCAGAACTTCCCTCGCTGGACAAAGCTGGAACATCCGGAACGCGGCATGCGCGAGTGGCTCGAGATGTTCGGAGGCGCCTATTTCGACGACATTCCCGCCGAGGCACGAGGCGAACTCGACAAGCAGATCGAAGATCGTCTGCGCCCCACCCTTTGGTCCGACGGGCAGTGGCATGCCGATTACCGCAGACTGCGGGTACTGGCAGAAAAGTCCTGAAGCATAACGAAGCGGTATAATTTTTCAGACGGCTGTATCAAGACTTTACGCAACGGAGCATCTAAATGGCACTTTCCCCTCTCATTGCATTACTACAGGACCAGGCTGCACCACCACCCGACGCGAGCATGGTAAAAATCATCTCGGGCGTTCTGGCAGTGGTGCTGGTAGTCATCATCGTCCTTCGCCGCAAAGGCGCCAAGAAGAAGGAAGACGAAGACGACTTTTAGAAACGAGAGTGTTATTTAGTGCGGTAAGGTGACGGACTTTAGAACTTTCTGGAGAAGGGGGTAACGGAAACGCTCAGTTTGTGAGAGCGCCGTTGCCCCCTCTTTGCTTTTCAGCGCCGGGTCGGCGTGGGCCTGGAGTAAGGCTTGCGCAAGGCGCGTGTCGCCGAAGTTGAGAGTGGCGGCGTAGAGCAACGGGGAGTAGCCGTTGGCATCGACCGCATTGACTGGTACGCCGGAATCCAGCAGAAGCCGGGCAGCTTCCACCCGGTTGCCGATGGCCGCGCTGTGCAACATTGTCATGCCTCCACCGTCGACTTCTTTTGGATTTGCCCCCCCGGCCATCAGGGCTCGCATAACGTCGGTCTCCCCGAAGCACACAGCGAGGAAGAGCGGTGAAATCGGTATAGCGCCCATGAGGAGCATCTTCCGATGAGGATCAGCACCTTTGGCGAGTAACTGTGAGATATTCGCCGGTTCGCCGGCGAATACCGACAGCACCAGCGGAGAGGCGTTGAACATCACGCCCGTTCCGGGAGCAGCCGCAGCTCCCTTGTCCAGCAAAAGCCGGACCGATTCTGTGGTGCCCCGATAGAGGGCCGCAATGAACAGCGCAGTGTAACCGGATTTCGCTTTCGCATTGACGTTGGCACCACGGGCCAGCAGCAACTTCACTTTCGCTGCGTCCGGAGCCGCCATCATCAGCAGACTGGTACCGCTTTCGGTTTGGCTATTCACATCCAGCCCCTTGTCGAGCAGAGACCGTAGTTCTGCGGCACTGCCGAAAAGGGCCGTCCGCATCCAGGGCTGCTCGCCTTTTGGTGCCAGTTCAGCAAGGCTCAGGGGCCGTTCGGGCCAGGCCGCTTTGGGCAGAGGCAGCATCAGCGCCATCGCCGCATAAGCGGTGGCTGCGGTAGAGATGAACTGGTCGTGGCCAAACGGGAAACCACTTTCGAAATAGGGCGGGCTGACCTGTGCGGGCGAAACCTGACGGGTCGCCACATGCCAGGAGCCATCCGGATTCTGCGTGGAGAGAAGCCATCGAAGCCCTTTTTGCCAGGCCGGGTCAGTCACAGAAACACCAGCTTCATTTAGCGCGACCAGGGCTTCCCCCGTCGAGTAAGCGTCTGCGTCGCGGTCGGGAATCTGCGACCACCCGCCATCCGGGCGCTGGAGCTGGCGGAGGCCGGCCACAGCAGGAGCGAGTTGAGCTTTTGTGGCACCGGACCAGGCCAGGCCGAAGACGCGGAAGGTGAAATCTTCCGTATCGACCGGCTTGGCCTGCAGAAGCCAGGCCCGGGCACGTTCGGTTCGCGCGGACATTTCCTGGCGAAGTTCGAAGGGCATGTAATACTGCATGGCTCGCACGGCAAGGGCCGTGGTTGAGAACAGGCTGACACCTTCCGGCGGACGTGAGTCGAAGGTCGCCCAGTGGCCATCGGCCCTTTGGTGATTGGCGATCAGACGTGCATCAATCGCCGTCGTCAGACTGGGAGCAAGGCCACCGGCGTGAGCAGCGATCAGGATCGCGGTATCGGACGCAGCTGGATCGATGATGAGGTTATCCTGGAAGATCCAGTCAATGGAGGTGATGTTGTGCCCACGCGTCAGGGGCTTGAGGAGGGCGCCTTTCACTACTTCGGCATTGACGGAAAGGCCTCGCTCCCTCGCCATCGCGAACGCCTGCACCGTAACGGTTGTGTTGTGACAAGAGTGGCAGTCCTGAACTTTGTAGAAGCCAACGGTGGCCTTTTGCAGCAGTGCCAGCGATTTGTTGGCGGCGGCCCGAAGCTGACCGGGTGGCGGTGCCTGCGCCATCAGTGCAGTACTGAGCAGGAAAATGGTACCGAATTTCATGAGATGGGGAGTAGTTTATCAGTTTCGGGAAGCTAACCAATGCCCCAGGCTGCGGAGTTGCTCCTGGATCGCTTCTTTGTCGGAGGCGTTGGGGTTTAGTTCCAGGTAACGGCGAAAGGCCGCAGCTGCTTCCGGGATGCGGCGGAGGTGCAGAAGCGCCACGCCACGCTGTTTGTGCTCGTCGGCAGCTTTGGGATCGGCCGCCAGCAGGAGATCCAGCAGACGAAGAGCTTTGTCGGTGGCCTTGGTGGAGAAGTAGACATTGCGGAGGTTATTGATCATCCGCATCACCATCGTTCGGCGATCCACCGGGGCCAGCATGGAAGCATCGAGAGCCTCCATCCGCGCCAGAGCGCGGCACCCATCGAGATCGATCAGCATACCGCCATGGAAGGGGTCGATGAAGGTCGCGTAGTCACCGTCGTCGTACTGAATGACAAAGTGGCCTGGCAGAGCGATTCCGTGCACGGGCTTGGCCAGACGACGCGCCACTTCCATGTAGACAAGCGAGAGGGTAATCGGGATACCCAGACTGGTATCCAGAACCCGATTCAGGCAGCTGTTCTCTGCCGAATAGTAGTTGGTATTGTTGCCCTCAAGCCTGAGTTCTCCGAACAGATAGGCGTTGGCTGTTTCGACGAAATTGCGACCATCGGAAAGATCATCTGCACGCGTGGCAATCTCAAACGCATGTCGATCCAGAAGCTGGAGATATTGAGCCGGGTCCAGATCCGGATACTCGATGCGGGCAATTTCCAGCGCCGCCACATCCAACTCCACATCGGTAGGTTTGCGACCGAGAAGATCGAGTAGCTGTTGCGCTGAGGTAGCCTCCACGAGGGCCAGAATAGCATTCGGTTACGAACGCATGAGGAAGGTAAGATCGGGGTATGGAACTCAAAGGAAAGCGGATTGCCATTCTGGTGGACCAGTTGTATCAGGAGATGGAAGTCTGGTACCCGCTGTATCGGCTGCGTGAGGCAGGTGCCGAGGTCGTCATGGTGGCGGCAAAGGCCCAGGAAACCTACAAGAGCAAGCTGGGGTACCCCTGCACTTCAGACATTTCGTATGACGTGGCCCGGGCGGAGGATTTCGACGGTGTGGTGGCTCCGGGCGGCTTCGCGCCGGATTACATTCGGCGCCATCCGGCCGGGATTGATTTTGTGAAGCAGGTTGCGGCACAGGGGAAGCTGGTGGCTGCCATTTGCCACGGACCCTGGGTTCTGTGTTCGGCAGATGTCCTGCGAGGCAAGAGGGCGACGTCATTTATTGCTATCAAGGATGACGTAGTGAATGCCGGCGCCATTTGGGAGGACTCAGAAGTGGTTGTCGACGGCAATCTGGTCACCTCTCGCAAGCCGGACGATCTGCCCGCGTTTTGCCTGGCCTGTATTGCGGTGGTGAAGGGAAGTTAAGCGCGGCGCCGGGTGGTGGTGCGTGTGGTCTTCGCGGGGCCCGCGCGTCGGCTGCGCAGGAGCTTTGCCAAGCCGACCAGGCCACAAACGACAGCGACGCCACCACCCAGGAAATAAGGTGCGTCAGCCATGGTAAAGGCGTCCAGCTGATATTGGCGGCCACCACTCAGGGAGTTCGCGGCAGCCCCGACTTTCAGGAGCAAAGCCGGATCGAACGTTGCAGGTTCACCGCCAAAGCCATCCATCTCGGGAGATGGTGCGGCGGCCAAAACCCAAGGATTGTCCAAAGTAGTCAGTGGCTGGAGCACCACTCCGCGAGCAGAAAAGTTTTGCGCCAGCAGCCGCACGGAAGTGGCGGAGCCGTCGCCAAAGACTACGAAGAACTGATCAGCGACCAGCGGCGAGTTACCGGTGACAGATACCTGGTCAAAATACTCGGTGAGCTGTGAGGGAAGCGCCGCCAAGTTCGCCGGCGGGAGGAACTCGACTTCTGAAGTTGGGGCTGCGACCGGTTCGTTGGGCCCAGGCTCGGACGGGATGAGACCGCCATAGACCGAAAGAGCACCGAGGAACATAAACAGCAATACGGAGAATCGCCTCAAGCAGGCACGTATCTTCGGCATGGCCCATTATAGCCGGAAAGAAAAACTTCAGCGAGGCCTAAAGAGTTATCGCAACTCCGTCGATATGAATATCATGCAATGCCCACGATGCAGGTCGGACTACCTGTTGATCCGTCAAAGGACGGGCTTTGAGCGCGTGCTGATTTTCCTTACTGGGTTACGAGAATACCGATGCCGCGATTGCGACCAAAAGTTCCGCATGCCGGACCTTCGGCTGGAATTAAGCAGGATCCATAAGCCAGCCGCAGCCGTCGCCCGGGCGAGGCAGAAACCGCTGGCGAGGATTCCGTCGCGGGCCGCTTAATCAATTGGTGGACCCAGGCAAAGGGCTGCGACTGCGGCTGCCGGCAGAGAGGCCAGGGGGCTTATCCCGGGAGTCCTGGTTCGGGCGAGGCAGCCAGAGCTGCGGCCACAGTGGCAAGCAGCAAATCCTTGCGAACCGGCTTGGCCAGATAGCCTGTGCAGCCCGACTGCAGACACTTTTCGCGATAGCCCATCAGGGCATGTGCGGTCAGCGCAATGATCGGGGATTTTGGGCGGCCCGCTTGTTCCTCATGGAGGCGGATCAGACGGGTAGCTTCAAGACCATCCATTTCGGGCATTTCAAGGTCCATCAGGATCAGATCGTAGCGGTCCAGATCGGCGAATTCCACAGCTAGACGGCCGTTTTCCGCCCGCCGAACAGAGTAGCCGTTGTTCGTCAGGTGGCGTTCCAGAATGGCGTAGTTGCTGTCGTGATCTTCTGCCACGAGGATACGAATTCCGCGAGGTGCCTGCGGAGTGCTGGCGAGAGCCGGGCTAGGAACCGCCGGCTCGATCGTGGTATCAGGGTCGAGAGGCATGAGAACGTCGAACCGTGCACCGCTGCCGCGAGTGCTTTCCACTTCAACCTTGCCGCCCAGCGCATCCACCAGACATTTGACGATGGCGAGACCAAGACCCGCGCCACCTTTGCGGCGAGTGGTGGAACCGTCGCCCTGGAAGAAGCGGTCAAAAACGTAAGGCAGGGAGGCAGCGGAGATACCCGCTCCGCTATCCGTAACGGTGATGCGGAAGCGCGCCTGACCGGGAAGGGCGAAATCTTCTGCCAGAGCGACCGCGACGAAACCCGCGTCAGTGAATTTAACGGCGTTCTCGGCCAGATTCATGACAATCTGGCGAAGCCGGGCCGGGTCGCCAAAGATGCGTTCCGGCAGGCCAGACGCAATGTCCACCTGAAAGGAGAGACCCTTGGCGGCGGCGCGTTCGGCGACCGAAGCCAGGGCCTGTGAGATGTGGGGCCGCAGCGGGAAAGCAATGCGTTCCCATTCAAACTGACCCGCTTCGATCTTTGAGACGTCGAGCAGATCGGAGATCAGGCGGAGCAGGGTTTCGGCGTTATCGTCGATACGCTTCAAATACGCGGGAAATTCCACCGGGGTGAGTTCAGCGTGGACAAGTTCCACACTACCCAGAATCACGTTGAGCGGTGTGCGCATCTCGTGGCTGATAGTGGCGAGGAACTGGGTCTTGGCATCGCTGGCAGATTCAGCCGCTTCTTTGGCTGCCTTGAGATCGTACTGCGTGCGGCGCAGTTCGGTGATATCCGTCTGAATGGACACGTACCGCTCCACCTCCCCTTTTGCATCGAAGATGGGTGAGATGTGGACGGCAACCCAGTATTTTTCCCGGGACTTCGTGTAGTTCAGAATTTCGCACTGGAAAGAGCGGCCCTCGTGGAGGAGTTGGCGGATAGTTGCAATAGTGACAGGATCGGACTTGGGACCCTGGAGCAGTTCTCCGGGCTTGCGGCCCACAACTTCGGCAGAGGAGTAACCGGTCTTACGAATGAAGGCGTCGTTGACCCATTCAACGCGCCCCTGACGATCAGCAATGACCACCAGGTTGTCGGTAAAACTGGCCACCAGCGACAGCTTGGCGAGTTCCGCCTGTGCAGCCCTCTGCTGCGTCACGTCGTGGAGCGTTCCGACGGCTCCGCCTTCTTCGAGAGCCGCTACGGAGAGCTCCATGGACACAATGCCCCCGTCGCGCCGCTGAAAACGAACCTCGGGTCGGCCGCAAGTATCGCCGGCAAAACCGAGCGCGCGTTGAAGGATCGGCTGGTCCTCGCTGATCGCGAAAGAGGCGAGAAGAGAGCCGAGACTGCCGTTGAGTTCCCAGCCAAGAGCGGCGTACCAGACCTGATTCAGAAAGGTGAGCCGACCTTCCCAGTCCGTTTCAAAAACGATTTCGGAAAGGAGCTCGATGCGCCGCCGCATCTTCTTTTCGGAGGCGACAAGAGCTTCCGTCAGGCGATATGTCGCCTGAATGTGGATGTCGTTTTTGAGCAGGGCCTGCTCGTTGTCGCCTGGAGCGTGCATGGCAGGAAATCAGACAGTCGCCGTGGCGAATTGCTCCATGAATTTCTGGTTGGTCATCACGTCGGCGTAGAGCGGGAAGATGTTGTTGCAGTAGAAGTCCTGCTCGGCCGGGGTGCGGGCGGAGACGCAGTCGGAAAGGATGGTGACCTTGTAGCCGCGTTCATAAGCGGCCCTACCGGTGGAATCGATGCACAGCGAAGTGATCATACCGGCGAGCAGGAGGTGGTGGATGTTACCGGCACGAAGGACACGGTCCAGTTCGGTATTCGAGAAGGCGTTGAAACCCTGCTTGCCGTTCACGTAGTTGATTTTGTCGCCGAAAGCGAGGAGTTCGGGGATGGTGTCGGCACCGGGGGAGCCGGCTTTGAAAGCGCCGGAGCTCTTGATGGCTCCGAGAATGCCTTCAGATTCCGCCATCGCGCGGTAGTCCGAGGTCAGGATGATGGGGGTCGAAATGAGGGTCATTTCGGCTTCGACCGCAACGTGGAGAAGGTCGAGGGTGTTGGAAAGGGTCTGATCGACCCGGTTGGCACCTTCCACGACTCCGCGGAGAATGCCGTTGGAAGCGAAATAGTCGTTTTGGTAGCCGACAAGGATGATGGCTGTTGTCTTGGGATCCATGCCACTTCTAAGTGCAACCGAAGGGCCATGCTGCGGATCCCCCAAATCCCCATGAATTCGAATTTGGGCCTGGGCAGGTATTCCGAAAGGATACAGGGGCCGGAAGGCGAACTGTATCGGAAGGGAACGGAGCTGTTACCCGAGGGTGTTGATGGCGGCGGGGTGGGTGGCTTCGAAAGCGGCGATGGCGGGTTCCTTATTGAGGATCCAGCCTAGTTCGTCGACACCTTCGAGCAGGCAGGACTTTGAGAAGGCCGCTACCGGGAATTCGATGGATTCGCCATCGGGGAGCGTGATGCTCTGAGTGGCGAGGTCGATCTTGATCACCGCGTCTTCGGGGAGGGTGAAGAGTTTTGCGTGGACTTCGGGCGAGACGACGATCGGGATGAGCGAGTTCTTCAGGGAGTTTTCCTTGAAGATGTCGGCGAAGCTGGTGGAGATGACCGCGCGGAAACCGAACTGGGTGAGAGCCCAGGGGGCGTGTTCGCGGGAGCTGCCGCAACCGAAGTTGTCGCCGGCGAGCAGGATCTGTTTGCCTTTGCCCCTTGGGGTGTTGAGGATGAACTCGGGGTCGAGGCGCCATTCGCAGAACAGGTTGTCGGCGAGACCTTCCTTAGATGTGGTCTTGAGGAAGCGGGCCGGGATGATCTGGTCTGTATCGATGTTGTTACGGGGAATCGGGACTACTTTCGATTCGAAAGCGATGAAGGGTTCCATTAGAGGATGCTCCTGACGTCAGAGACTACGCCCGAAAGGGCGGTGGCAGCGGCGGTTTGGGGTGAGGCGAGGAAGGTACGTCCGCCTTTGCCCTGTCGGCCTTCGAAGTTGCGGTTGGAGGTAGAAACGCTGTATTCACCGGGCTGCAACTGGTCACCGTTCATGGCGATGCACATGGAGCAACCGGGTTCGCGGTAATCGCAGCCGGCTTCGCGGAAGACTTCCGGAAGACCTTCGGCGATGGCCTGACGCTTGACGTCCTGGGAACCGGGAACGACCATAACGCGGACGTTCGGGTTCACTTTACGGCCCTTCAGGATGGCCGCAGCGGCGCGGAGATCGGTGATGCGGGAGTTGGTGCAGCTACCGATGAAAACCACATTGACGGGCATGCCGAGGATGGGCTTACCGGCTTCGAGGCCCATGTATTCGAGGGCTTTGGTGACGGCATCGCGTTCGAGGGCATCGGCGATGGAGCGGGGGTCGGGCACGGCACCCGAGATGGAAACACCCATTCCGGGGTTGGTGCCCCAGGTGATCATCGGTTCGAGCGTGTTGCCGTCGATGGAGATTTCGTGGTCGAAGATGGCTCCGTCGTCAGTCGGAAGAGATTTCCAACGGGCGAGAGCGGCTTCCCACGCGGCACCCTTCGGGGTGTGGCGGCGACCGTGGAGATACTGGAACGTTGTATCGTCGGGCGCGACCATACCGGCGCGGGCTCCGGCTTCGATGGACATGTTAGAGACGGTCATGCGGCCTTCCATGTCGAGGGCGCGGATAGACGATCCGGTGTATTCGAAGACGCAGCCGGTACCGCCGCCGATGCCGACTTTGGCGCAGAGGGCGAGGATGATGTCCTTGGCGGAGACGCCGGCCTTCAGGGTGCCATCGACCTGCACTTTGTAGGTGCGGGAGGGGCGCTGCAGGAGGGTCTGGGTGGCGAGAACGTTCTGGACTTCGGAGGTTCCGATGCCGAAGGCAAGAGCGCCGAACGCGCCGTGGGTGGCGGTGTGGCTATCACCGCAGACGACGGTCATGCCGGGCTGGGTGAGACCGAGCTCGGGTCCGATGACGTGGACGATGCCCTGGTCCTCAGAGTGGACTCCGAAGCAGGGAACTCCGAATTCGGCGCAGTTGATGGCGAGTTGGTCGACCTGTTTGGCGGCGATCGGGTCGAGGATCGGGAGAGACCGGTCGCTGGTGGGGATGCTGTGGTCGGTGGTGGCGACGGTGAGGTCGGGCCGACGGACTTTAAGACCGCGTTCGCGGAGGCCGGAGAAGGCCTGGGGCGAGGTGACTTCATGGACCAGGTGGAGGTCGATGTAGATGAGCGACGGTTCGCCGGGTTGTTCACGGACGATGTGGCTGTTCCAGACTTTCTGGGACAGGGTTAAAGGGCTTGACATACGGCTTCTCCTACCTGTTCGGTGGTGGCCGGGGTTCCGGCGGGTTTCAGATCGGCAGTGACCCTGCCGCTGGAGAGGACAGTTTCGGTGGCCCGGTTGACGGCGGCGGCTTCTTCCAGGAGGCCGAAGCTGTATTCGAGAAGAGCCGCTACGGAACCGATGGCACCGAAGGGGTTGGCTTTGTTCTGGCCGGCGATGTCGGGGGCAGAACCGTGGACGGGTTCGTAGAGTCCGGTCCAGGCTCCGTTGGCCTTCTTCGCTCCGATGGAGGCGCTGGGCAGCATGCCGATGGAGCCGGCGAGGATGGCGCCTTCATCAGAAAGAATGTCGCCGAACAAGGTGGTTCAGTTCGACGTCCGGGTAATCTTTCGCCACTTCGACAACGACTCTGCGCCAGAGCTGCGAGGTTTCGAGGACGTTGGATTTATCGACCGAGGTGAGCTTTTTGCGGCGTTTGCGGGCGAGTTCGAAGCCCATGCGGGTGACTCGTTCGATTTCGCTCCACGTGTAGGACATGGTGTTGACGGCGCGGGGCTCGGGACCGTCTTCATAGATGCCGCGGGGCGTGCCGTAGTAGATACCGGAGTTGAGTTCGCGGACGATGATCATGTCAACGCCGTCAACAAGATGGTTCTTGAGAGGAGAGGATTCGAGCAGAGCGGCGTAGCTGCGAACGGGACGGAGGTTCGCGTAGACACCCATGGTCTTGCGGATGCCGAGGAGACCACGTTCCGGGCGCTTTTCAGGCGGCCAGTTATCGAATTCCGGGAGGCCAACCGCGCCCATGAGGACGGCGTCGGCTTCGACACAGAGTTTCGCAGTTTCTTCGGGGAAAGGCGTACCGGTCTTGTGGATGGCGATGCCGCCGAGGAGGGCTTCGCGGATTTGGAGATTGTGGCCCCATTTTTCGGCGACGGTGCGCAGGACACGGACGGCTTCCCGGGTGACTTCGGTTCCGATACCGTCACCGGGGAGGACGAGGATGTTGAGATTCAAAACTATAGGCTCCTGAAATTTGTTGGCCGCTCCCTCACGGTGGCGGCTCGGTACTTTTTCGCGGTTCGGCAGCTTTAGGCCGGGACTTGTTGGCTCTTGCGGGCGAGCTCGACGATTTCTTCGTCCATCAGACCCTTTTTGTTGTCGGCCAGCGTGGTGATTTGGTGATAGACCACGTCGAGCTCATCCTTTGTAAGGGTAAAGCCGAGATCTTCGAGGCGGTTCTTGAGCGCGTGACGCCCTGAGTGCTTGCCGAGAACCAGTTTACCTTCAGGCACCCCGACGGACTTCGGGTCGATGATTTCGTAGGTGGTGCGTTCCTTCAGATAGCCGTCCTGATGGATGCCGGCTTCGTGGGCGAAGGCGTTGCGGCCGACGATGGCCTTGTTGGGTTGGGGGCCAAAAGTAATGATGGACGAGAGGGTCTGGCTGGCCGCGTAGAGGTGCTCGGGGTGGATGCCGGTGGTGTAGGGGAAGCGGTCGCTGCGGGTCTTGAGGATCATGACGATCTCTTCGAGAGAGCAGTTGCCGGCGCGTTCGCCGATGCCGTTGATGGTGCATTCGACCTGGCGGGCACCGGCCTCAATGGCGGCGAGGGAGTTGGCGACGGCGAGGCCGAGGTCGTCATGACAATGGACGCTGACGATGGCGGTGTCGCCGAGAGCTTTGACGATACGACCGATGATGCCGGCGTATTCGGCGGGCGTGGAGTAGCCGACGGTGTCGGGGATGTTGACGACGCGGGCACCTTCGGCGACGACGGCTCGGGCTACCTGTTCGAGGTAGTCGGGGTCGGTACGAGCTCCGTCTTCGGCGGAGAATTCGACGTCATCCACAAAGGTACGCGCGAGGCGGACGGCGGCGCAGGCGTCATCGAGAACCTGTTGGCGCGACTTTTTGAGCTTGTACTTCAGGTGAATGTCGCTGGTGGCGAGGAAGGTGTGGATGCGGGGGCGGCGGGCCGGCTTTAGAGCTTCGGCGGCGCGTTCCACGTCCTTTGAGGTGCAGCGAGCAAGGGCTGCGACCTGGGCCCACGGATATTCCGCAGAGACGGCCTGGACGGCTTCGAAATCGCCCTGAGAGGCGATGGGGAAACCGGCTTCGAGGATGTCGACGCCGAGGTCGACAAGTTTTGCGGCCATTTTGAGCTTCTCGGGGACGGTCATGGAGCAGCCCGGGGACTGCTCGCCGTCACGGAGAGTGGTATCGAAGATCCATACGCGGTTGTGTGCGTTCATGAGATTCGCTCCAGTGATTTTGGGGTGGGAAGGTACTCCCATAACCGATTATGGGAGGGCTACCGGGATTAAGCAAATTTATTTTCTTAGAGGAAATGATTAGCCGAACTAATAGTTGGTGGATTTGAACACACTTCGGGCATGGCATGTTGGGCTCCGGGAGATTCAGGCGGCGTTTTTGAGGACGTCGGGGCCGAAGACGGGGAGTTTGTGGTGGTCGGGGAGGGTTTCGTTGAAGTCCCAGGCTACGGATTTGTAGAAACGGGCGGAGGCGAGGGCTGCTTTACGGTTGAGGCCGGTGGCGAGTCTGGCGGCGGAAAAAACAAAGCCGTTGACTTCGATGCTGCGGGTGGCGGCACCGGCTTCCTGGGTCATAACTGATTGGCAGAACAAGAGTTCGGCTTCTTCGAGGGCGGCGGCTTCTTCGGCTTTACGGGACTGCTGGAGTTCGGCGAGGCGCTTCTCGTTTTTGGAGATCATGCGATTGACGCGGGTTTCGTAGAGGGAGATGTTGGTGAGGCCGGGGTGTTCGTGATGCCAGGTGCGGGCCTGAGTTATAGCGGCTTCTACTTCCGGGGTGTTGGCGAGGGCTGCGGCTTTGCGTTCTTCGTGGCCGAGGCCGAGGGTGTTGAATTCGATGGCGCGGGAGCGATTGATGCGCCACTGGTCCTGAGAGATGGAGACGGCGAGCTGGTGTTCGTAGGCTCCGACGGGTTTGAGGGCGGCGATGAGGCCCTTTTCGAAGGTTTCGTAGGCGAGGCGGTCGGCTTCGTTCATGACGAAGAACTGGCCGGTGAGGCCATGGCGGCGGGCGTTCATGGAGGAGCGGGCTTTGCCGGGTTCGGTGCGGGGGCCGGTGGATTTTTGGGCGTTGCGGAGGTTGGCGAGGAGCTGGGCCTCGGAGAGGGTTTTGTTGGTTGGATTTTCGGTGTTTTCGACGTTTTCGTTGGACATGGCTGGTCTCGCTTTCTGGCTCCCGGGGTGGGGTGCCTGATTGAGAGTTAGCAGTTGGGAGATGCGGGATTGGTGGGGGTGGTGGGGGATGTTGTTGAAAAGGCTGGAAATATAAAGTTCGAGTCGGCGTGTATGAAAAAGATCGCTCCAGCTTTGCGGGCCAGAAAAGTGCTGGGACAGGGCTGCCATCCGCCCGCAAGCTGAAGCGATCGCAGGGTGAACTAAACCGCAGGAAACGGTCGGTTATGGGGATTGAATGTTGACGATACCGGTGAGGCACCGGGAGCAGGAAGAGTTGGAGCGAGGGGTTTGGAGGTTGAGCGTTGGCCTGTCGGTATTTCACCGGCGGAACCGGCCCCGAACATAGCCGCAAACGAGGGCTGCAACGACTGTTGGGGCTGTTGGTCCACACTTCGGGCGGGGGTGTCCGGGATGGCGGACGGTTCGGCAGGTCGGCGAAGGTCGTCAGCGGCTTTCATGACGTGTTCGGCGGCAAGGCGGGCCATCGGTAATCCGGCAGAACAGCGATCCGCACCATCGTGCCCACCCCGCATTCGGGACAACGAACTGTGTGTTCCGTTATCGCCTGAAGCAATTGTTGGCAGTCGGTCGGCGTGGGCAGCAGTTCGGTGACCGGAACCGTGAGAAGCCGTCGGCAGAGTTCCAGTTTGGCCCTGCGATGCACGTTTGCCAGGAAGCCGTAATGGCGGATTCGCTGAAAGCCGGACGGGAGGGTGTGGAGCAGCAAACGACGGATGAATTCGCTGGCTTGCAGGGTCATGGTCTTCGATTCCTGACTCTCTTTATTTCGATAGTCCTTCCACTGGAAAGCTACAGAATCGTCATTCATTGAGACCAGTCGCTGATTTGAGATGGCAACACGGTGGGTGTACCGGCCCAGATAGGCCAGCACCTGTTGTGGGCCGCCGAAGGGCGGTTTTGCATACACCACCCATTCGGCCCCGCGCAGCGGGGCGAGATGGGCGGTGAAGGCTTTGGGTGTCTGTAAGAACTCGAGGTCCCCGACGAAGTTGAGTTTGCCTTCGTCAAAGGCTGCCTGCAAAGCTTCGAGGAACAGGCTGCGGAATAAGCGGGAGAGCACCCGGACAGGGAGGAAGAAGCCTGGTCGGCAGGAGATCCAGCGCTCGTGATCTTTGGACAACCCGCCTCCGGGAACGACGCAGTGCAGATGCGGATGGTGGAGAAGGTTCTGGCCCCAGGTGTGCAGGATTGCGAAGAAGCCAATACCGGCACCCAGATGCTTCGGGTCGGCAGCTAGGGTCAGCATGGTCTCGGCAGTTGCTTTGAACAGAATGTTGCAGACCACTTCTTTGTTGTAAAAGGCGATCTGTGCGATCTGTTCAGGGACTGTGAAGACGACGTGGAAGTATTCGACAGGCAACAGTTCGGCCTGTCTGGCCTCCAGCCACTTTGCACGGTCAGAGTTCTGGCACTTCGGACAATGGCGGTTGCGGCAGGAATTATAGGCAATGCGCGTGTAATCGCAGTGGCCGCATTGTTCGACATGGCCCCCGAGTGCCGCTGTTCGGCAGACCTCGATGGCGCGCATGACACGCAGCTGTTCCAGCGGAAGCGAATGCGTTTCCCTGTAAACCGCTCCGTGTTCCCGAAAAATATCGGCCACTTCCAGAGTGGGCCGTGGCATCCGGTGTCAGCTTTGGGGCTTTGGTTTTGGTTTGCAGCCGAGCAGGTCCAGCGGACTCGGCGTGCCGGCGATTACGTGCGCGGAAACCCGGACATAGCGCGCTGTCGTCTCGATCTGACTGTGCCCCAACAGGACCTGAATGACACGCGTATCCGTGCCGTTTTCCAACAGATGGGTAGCAAACGAGTGCCGCAGCATATGGGCGGTAATGCGTTTGTTCAGGCCGCATTTTATGGAGGCGTCCCGGCATGCCTGCGAGAGCGAAGCCTGTGTCATGTGTTTGTTTTCGCGCCATGACGGGAACATCCATTCGCGGGGCGTCGCGGCCCTCCAGTAACGGCGCAGGACGGCCAGCAGGCGGGGCGAAAGCATGACGTACCGGTCTTTGCTGCCCTTGCCCTGTTCGATGCGCAGCAACATGCGTTTGGAATCGATGTCGCTGACTTTGAGTGCCACGGCTTCGGAGATGCGGAGGCCAGCTCCGTAGCAGAGCATCAGCGCGGCACGGTACTTCAGGCTGGGGATGTAGTCGAAGAATTCGGAGACTTCTTCGGGGTCGAGGACTATCGGTAACTTACTGGCCACCCGGACGCGCGGAAAGCAGTGCTTTCCCCAGGGCATTTCCAGCGTCACCAGATAGAGAAACTGGATGGCGGAGACGAAGGTGTTCACGCTTGCCGGTGACATCCTGCGCTCCTCGAGAAGATGGATCTCGTATTGCCGGACAGCCTCCAGATCGAGCCTGTCCGGGCTCAGATTGAAGTACTTTGCGAACTCAGCAAGGTAATGGAGGTAACTTCGTTGTGTGGTGGGTGCGAGGCCGCGTAACTGCATGTCCTCGGTGAATCGTTTGCGAAGCGGTGTCATGGGTTTTCCTTCAGTTTGATTTTGCGGTTACTCGTAATAGCCGCTTCCATTAGTCTGAAGGAAAACCACCCACCTCGTTACCCCGCGACTGGCTCGCGCGCAGCCATTACCGCGAAGCGGTTTAGTTCACTTGCAATTTGCGATATCATCGACCGCAGGCTGGAGGGTGCTGAATCAGGGACGCGCTCCGGGCTCAAAACTGATCCGCAGGTGGGTTCCGGTAGCAGTGGCCAAGCGCTCCAGGGTGTGGGTCGACGGGCGGGTACGGCCACCTTCGAGGCGAGCGATCACGGATTGGGTGGTATCCATGCGCTGGGCAAGTTGTTCCTGCGTGAGGCCTGCTTTTACCCGGGCGGCGATGACGGCGCGAGCCAGTTCAAACTCGGGGGCGAGTTCTTTGAGTGCGTCACGGTAACCTTTCTTGTTCATCCACTTCTGGTGAAGATCACTTACTTCGTTCATTGCACTAGCGCCTTCCTCCTCAATGAGCATGGAAATGTAGCGGCAGCGAGCGAGCATGTCATCCGGGTAGCTCTTCGAGATCGGCGTCGACCAAAGCGTTCAGGGTTTCTACCGTCCACTTCATGGCGGATGGCCGTATTATAGCGTTTTTACGATAGGACGATAGTGTTTTGAAGTATCCGAACTACCGGCGGTGTTTGGAGAAGCTCAGGAGTGCTGCGGGAGATCAAACTTGCGTATGAGTCTCTCGACGGGGGTGGCGAATCGTCGGCCCTGAGAACGGGCGGAGGGGATGAAATCGCGGGATGCGGATTTTCGGACATTGGTTTGGCTGGGGCGGGTTCACGACGGGGTTGAGGGAGCCAGGGATTAGGGCAGAAGGACGTCGGCGAGGGGCATGGCGAGGCTGTTGTCGGCGGTTCGCATGATTTGGTCGGGGGTGGTGGACCAGCCTGCGGGGGTGATGGTCCAGCCCCGGAATTTCCACGGGTCGATTACCCAGATGTTGGGGACACCGAAGGCGAGGTAGTCGTCGAGACGATCCTGGAGGTTGGCCATGGTGTCGTCGGGCGACATGATTTCGATGCAGAGGTAGGGGGGGTGGGTGAAGACTTCCTCGTCGGGTATGGGGATTCGGGCGATGACGAGGTCGGGGATGCGGACGCGGGTTGGTGTTACCTGGAGGCGGAGTTCGGTGAGGGGCTGAAGGTGGAGTTGGCGCTTTCTTGAGCCAAACCAAGTTGCGATTTCAGCCTGAGCGTAGCCGTGTTTTCGTTTGCCCACGTTGCGTTCAATGACCTCCCCTTCCAGGTAATCGCGGTCGGGGCGGTAACTGGTGCTGAGGTATTCTTCCAGCGAGATCAAGGTTGCGACGCCCATGTGAAGATTGTAGCTCCAAATGGGCCGGGTGGGGGAGATCGGCGGCCCTTGGTTTTGTCAGCCAGTCTGGTTCCACCAGTTTCAGACCGTCGGGAGGGATCGGTAGGTGTGGCCACTCAGCGGGTGGCGGGCAGGCCGATGACTATGAGGACGGTGTAGTCCTGTTTGCGGCAGCCGTTCACTACGGGCATGTCGGCGCCTGGATACACGGGAAAGCCGGTGGTGCGAACGTTCGAGGGCGTGCAGGGGAGGCTGATCGTCGCCGGGGTGTAGCGGGCGGAGCGGCAGCCGAGGTGGGTGACGTCGTAGAGGGTCGCGTGGTCGGCCAGTTCCCAGCGCTGATTGCCCACCTTGTCTTTTCCTGATTTGTCTGGGGGGTGAATTGTCAGTACGGAGGTCACCTCTCGGTCGCCTGTGACGAGGTATTTGCCGGGGGGGAGCGGGAAGGTCGGCTTCTCCATGATCAGGCCGTGTTCCTCGAGCCACCAGTCCTTATCGTCGAATTTCCACTGGGAGGGTGCCACGCCGGATGCCTTCAATTCCGGGTAACGGTCCAGCTTGCAGCCGCGCGGGCCCGGGTCCTGGCTCCAGAGGCCCCAGACCTGGGCACCGGTGCCGGAGGTGGCGCCGGGGTCTCCGAGGGCCGCGATGTACTGGGGCTCGATGCGCCGGAAATTCGTAAGGTCTGTTTCTGCAGCGTGAAGTGGCTGCTGCAGGCCGACCGTTAACAGGACGGAAGCGAGTGCGAGGAGCGAGCGGGTTACGGACGGCGCGAGGTGGCGGAGATTCATGTGATGGCTCCAGGTTGAGTTTGACGATCTGCTGACATGCTACACCAGCTAAGACTGTGAAGTTCAGCCGATCAGGTCCCACCAGTTTTTGACTGGCGGGAGGGTGAGTTCTTTGACGATGGACCGGAGGTGTTGGATGTGCGGGGTTGTGTCGTGGGCGGCGTGGTGGGCTTGGGTTGCCCAGCTTTCGTGGAACAGGAATTTGGTGGGATCGTCGGCGGCGACGTGGAGGTTGTAGAAGAGACAGCCGGGCTCCTGACGCGTGGGGGCGAGGATCTGGGTGAGGGCTTCTCTCAGTTCGGCTTCCTTCCCGGGGCGGGCCTGAAAGGTGACTGTCATGATGATGGGTTTTGGGTCCATGTTGGTTTTTCCGACGGGGCTAATGGATGGTTGTTTTGAAGGGATTGATGATGAGGACGCCGTGGATGGTTTGGCCGTGGTTTAGATCTTCGGTGTAAAGGGTGGCGCAGCCGGCGAGGCGGGCGGTGATGACGATGAGGGCGTCCCAATAAGAGATTTGGGCTGAATCGCTGAGGCGCATGGCGTCGCGGATGTCGTTGAAACCGGGGGCGACGACGGGCCAGTCAGCGAAGGCGTCGACGCTGCGGATGGCAGCATCGGACGTGAGGGCCGGTCTGGTCTTTTTCATCAGGTTGACAAAGAGTTCCTGGAGGACCTGCGTGCTCGTCCGGAACAGTTGCTCGTCGAAGAGTTTCCTGACGAGTTTTTTGGCGGTGACGGCACGCGGATCAGTGCCACCCGCGACAGCGTAATACAAGACGTTGGTATCGACGAAATACGGACCCATTCGAGTATGGCTCAGAGCTTGCGGTCGTACAGATCTTCACGCTTCCAGTCGATCTTTCCGATGCGCACGACTGGGTCATTGAAGAACTTTTCGAGGGTTGCTCTGGATTCGGCGCGTCGCTGAGCCTGGGTGGTTTCGGTGGCGAGATAGTCGCGAATCATTGCGTTGACTGAAGTGTTGCGGTCGAGGGCGAGCTTGCGGGCGGCAAGGAGGAGATCTTCGTCGATGGTGAGGGTGACGTTGCGATTCACGGGTTAAGTGTAGCACTTAACCCGTGTGGCCGGTTACTTTGCGCGGGTGAGTTTGATGGGAGGGAAGGCACCGCCGGGGCCACCTTCCATAGCGATGTTGAGGACGAGTTCGTCGCCGGTGATGGTGCCGGTGTGGTTGAGCTTCATGGCTCCGCCGCCGCCTTCGAAGGTGATGTAGAAGGTGATTTTGTCTCCTTCGATTTTTCCTTCTTTGATTTCGATCGCGCCGCCGGGACCTTCGGAGGTGCCGGTGAGTTTGGTACCGTCCTGCTTCAGGTTGACGGCGAGCGCCATGGTATTGCCATTGGGGCCGCTCAATTCGCCGACCCACTTTCCGGTGGCGTCAGCAGCAAAAGCCATTCCGGTAGCCATGGAGGCGAAAAGGGCGACGAGCGCAATAAACGTTTTCTTCATTTCGTAGTTGGACCTTGTTGGCAAGATAGCACTGGACGGGCCCTCGAAATGTTAATTAATGCAAAGGGTGAAACTACTTCAGGCTCATTTTGGGTGGTTCTACGGTCATGGCGAGGGCCAAGGTGGCCCAGGCGGTTCCGGCGGAAGAGATGAACTGGTCCTGGCCGTGGGGGAAGCCGGATTCGAAGTAGGGCTGGATCCAGATGGAGCGGGTTTTGACGTGCCAGGCACCGTCGGGGTGCTGGGTTCGGAGGAGGTAGGCGACTCCCTTTTTGTAGACGGGGTCGGTGGCTGGCATCTTTCCTGCGGCGTGCAGGGCGTAGAGGGCCTGGCCTGTGGCGTAGGCGTCCGAACCCATGCCGGAGAGCTGGTTCCAGCCTCCGTCTTCCCTTTGCGTGGCGGCGAGGGCTTTGGCGGATTTTTCGATTGCTGCCGGGGTGGCTTCTCCGGACCAGCCGAGGCCGAGGAGCTGGAAGGAACGCTCCTGCGTGGTGGTCGGATTGGCTTTGGTGAGCCAGGCAGCGGCTTTGGCGAGGATTTGTTTGGTTTCACCCTGCGCTTCGTGAGATGAGTAGCGCTTCAGGGTGGAGATGGCCATGGCGGTTCCCTGGTAGTCGCCGGTGTTCATGGGGGGGCGGCGGCCTTCCGCATTTCTCCAGTAGCCTTCGGCAGTTTGCTGGGACTTCGTGAAATAGACGACGGCGTCGGTGTAGGCGTCGTGGGGGAGGTGGTTACTGTCCTTGTCGAAGAGCTCCCAGCCGAGGCTGGAGACGGAGTTGGTGACGAAGTCCATGATGCGCTCGGGGGACTGGCCGTTCATGGTCTCGGAGAGCTGGGCGACAGATTTGGGGGCGCGGAGGCCACGGTCACGGGCGATAGCGGCGGCGATGGAGGGGAGGTCCTGCGAGTGGCAGGAGTTGCAGCCGGCGATGCGGATGAAGTTGTGGCTTTGCTT
>RGPS01000011.1 GCA_010084195.1 Terriglobia bacterium | reverse complement strand
GCTTTCGCCGCGTAGGGTATCGCGGTCGCGTTGAGGACGCGGTGGTCTCCCAGCTTGATAGTTCCGGGGCCATAGGTACTGACGCGATCAAAACCGTCTCGGGCTGCGCACAGTGAAGGACCGAAGTCGTCGAGAGCAGGTCCCCTCGACACCGACTTCCAGGCCACATGACCGAAAGGCCAAGTTTTCCATCCTGATATACCAACCCCGACACGAAGGGGACTGAAACCGAACAACGACGCGGTTCGTGTACGGGATTACGGGAAGCAGGATGCTCCTGACTCAGAGATTCTTATGATCGCTGAGGCAGCGGACCGGGTAATTGTTTCGGCTGACTCGGACTTCGGAATGCTGCTGGCACTTCGGCGACAGGAAAAACCGTCATTCATCCTGATGCGTGCGTATTCCGGGGCAAGCCGATCACGATTCCGGGCTGATGGCGATCGCGATTCCGGGGATGCCGATCAGCATTCCGGGATACGCCGATTTGTGATCGGCATCAGCCCGGAACAGTGATCGCCATCATCCCGGAATCGTGATCGGCTTCGCCGGAATACGCAGTTTGCGGGAGAACTGACAGTGAAGCGCAAGGCGTCGTCCCTGACAGGATGAAGGCCTCTGACAGTCTTGCGAAAGCAGGTTCATGGGAGGGGTAAAGGAAGCCGTCCCTGGCCTTGACGCTTTGGCTGGCAGGCGGAGCTCCGGTTGGCTGATTGATAATCGCCACAGCTTACCAGGCTGCGCCACACGAGCACACCGTGCCTTGCGTACCGATACGCTCAGATACAAGCCGGTTCAGCCTCGACGCCAGGGGGGATGTTATTGATGCGGCAATCCGGATTTGATTGAGGAGTTTTGGCTTGAAGTGGGAATCGGCCGATTGCTGTCTGGGTAGCGGTGCAAACTACAGGCGATAACGGTGGGAATGGCGACGAAGCCCGGCGTGGATGGAGCCCGAAGACCGCATCCAGCGAGGCCAGGTTTCCGTTAGGTTCAGCGGAGTGAGAGGGGTAGCCACAGCGTGCTGCCCCCTGCCTTCCGTCACAGGACGTGTCGCGCCCGGACGGGTACCCCGACCCGGCGTAGTTCGAGCCACTGCCATTTTCTAAATCAACTACATGTGAAACTTACCAGAAAAGCAGGTATCCGTATCAATACGGTTGCAGGTGCGGTAGCCGATGCCGCCTGCCGGGCTAATGCCCCTTGGGGTGGAAGTCGAAGTGGTAAATATCCTCGATCTGCGAGTCCGGCGTCATCATCGCCACCTCTTTGATCAGGCCGGTCCGGAGGTCGTAGACCCAGCCGTGAAGCGTAGGACGGTGCTCGTCCTCCCACGCCCTCTGCACGATCGACGTCTGGGCCAGGTTGTGGACCTGCTCGGAGACGTTCACTTCCACGAGCTTGTCAAACCGTGCGACGGGATCCGAAATCGCTTCCAGTTCGCGGTGGTTGAGCCGGTACACGTCCTTGATCTGACGCAGCCACTTGTTCAGCAGACCAAAATCATTGTGGGTAACCGCATTCTTCACACCGCCGCAGTTATAGTGGCCGCACACAATGATGTGTTTTACCTTGAGGAACTCGACAGCGTACTGCAGCACGCTCAGGAGATTGAGATCGGTGTGCACCACCAGGTTCGCTACGTTGCGATGCACGAACAACTCGCCCGGCTCGGTTCCGGTAATTTCTTCAGCAGGCACACGCGAGTCGGAACACCCGATCCACATGAACTCCGGGGTTTGGGCTTCCACGTTGCGAGAGAAGAAGTCGGGCCTGATCTTGAGCCGCTCCTGCGCCCACGCCTTATTGGTCAGCAACAGCTTTTTATATGCTTCCATCTGTTTAGTCCCCTGGGGTTCTTCCCCTGGTGCTGCCTCTCAACCCCGCCCCTGGCTCTCCCAGTGCTTCAGGTCGATCTCAATATTCCGATAGGGAGCCAGTTTCTTAAAATCTTCCACCACGTCCAGAATGTCGTTATCGATGTACAACGCCTTGGTTCCGTCAATCAGTATGCGTGAACCCGCGGGCAGGCGCCTGAGCCTGGTGCGGAACTCATTCTTGTTCACAAACGAGGCGTCCTTCGTAAATCGCAACAGGTAATCGTTACCATCGTTCACCACAGTAATGGCCTCGTGATGATTCTGGCGGAAAACGAAAAAGACCCCACACGCAAAACCTACAATCACGCCCGTCATCAGGTCGGTGAACACCACAGCAATCACGGTTACCGCGAAGGGCACGAACTGCGCCCAGCCCAGACCGTATACCTCCTTGTAGATGGCCGGTGCGGTCAGCTTGTAGCCGACCATGATCAGTAAAGCCGCCAGGCAAGCGAGGGGCACCATCATCAGAAGCTGAGGCGCCAGGAGAACCAGGCCTGCCAGCAGCACGCCATGGCAAATGGTGCTGATACGCGTTCGTGAACCCGAATAGGAATTCGCAGAAGTTCGGATGACGGATGAGGTGACCGGAAGCCCCCCCAGCATCCCGGACACAATGTTGCCTATGCCCTGCGCACACAGTTCACGGTTCGGCGACGAGATGCGCTTGTAAGGGTCCAGGCGGTCTGCCGCTTCCAGCGAAAGCAGGGACTCGACGCTGGCGACCATCGCCAGGATCGCTGCCGTACCAAGCGCCTTTAGATTTCCGATTGCCGTAAAGTCCGGGACTGCGAACTGCAGGAAGAATGCCTCCAAAGAGGTTGGTGCGGGGACGCTCACCAGGTGTTCCGGGGTAATGATCTGCAGGCCGGGAGCCATCCCGCCAAAGAGACTGTTCACCCCAATCCCGGCCACAACGGCCACCAGTGCCCCAGGTACATATTGGAAGAACCGCAACCGGCGCGACAGCTTTTCCCAGAGGAGTAACAGCACCAGACTAATGGCAAAAATCGCGATCGCTCCCCCGGAAGCGCTCATCACGCTGTTCGCAATATCGCTGAAGGTTGTGCTGCCGCCCGGTTCCAGAAAGCTGAAATCTCCCTCATAGTCCAGATCTCGTCCCAGGGCATGGGGTATTTGTTTGAGGATGATGACGATGCCCGTTGCCGCCAGCATCCCCCGGATCACCGAATTGGGCAGGTAGTTGGCCAGGGCACCCAGACGAAGCAACCCGAACACGAATTGAATAGCCCCTGCCATCAGCAGAATGGCCAGAAATCCACGGTAGGAGCCTGCCAGCTGAATGGCCCCTGCCACCATGACGGCTAAACCTGCAGAAGGGCCGCTCACGCTAAGGGGCGAGCCGGAAAGCAAACCAACAATGATCCCGCCCACCACTCCCGCGATGATGCCTGCAAACGGAGGCGCACCCGAGGCAAGGGCGATGCCAAGGCACAGCGGAAGTGCCACCAGAAACATATCGCTCGGCTTGTGCTCAGGTTCAACTAGCATGTTCGGAGATTCTTCATTCGGTAATCGGAGTGGGGGCAGAGAGGCCTCTTTTGCTGTAACCCTCTCCATTGGATGCAAATAGCCTCTGCCTCGCTGCGACGATCATCACTTATTTGGCACCAAGATGTGCTTTAATGTACTTTTTATACTGTAGGGCTGTGCTTCCTTTGGTTTTCGGGGGGGGCGGCCGCCACGTTGGCCTGGAATCGTCGTAAACTTGTCTCCGTGACCAAGCGCTTTCACCCGCTTCTGCTTCTCGCCCTGCTGACCTCCGTTGCCCCCGCAGCTGACACCACTGTTGAAGCGAAGGAGCAGGCTTTTCTCGGTACCCGGGCTGCCTATTGGGCCTTTCGGCCTCCCGTTCGTGCTGCTGCCACCACAGCCGCCGACAAGAAAATTGATCAGTTCATTCTCGCGGCGCTCAAAGCCAAAAACCTGAAACCCTCGCCCCCCCTCAGTAAGACCCAACTCATCCGCCGCGCCACCCTCGACATTACGGGCCTGCCGCCTGCCCCCGCCGAAGTCAGCGCATTCCTGCAGGATCAGGCCCCCAATGCTTACGAAAAGCTTGTCGATCGCCTGATGGCCTCCCCGGCCTATGGTGAACGCTGGGCTCTGAAATGGCTCGACATCGTCCGTTATGCCGATACCAACGGCTTCGAACTGGATAAAGAACGAACCCATGCCTGGCGCTACCGCGACTACGTCATCAACGCCTTCAATTCCAACAAGCCCTACGACCGTTTTATTCGCGAACAACTGGCAGGCGACGAAATCACCCCCTCCAGCCCGGAAGCCCTGATCGCCACAGGCTATCTTCGCGCCGGTTCGGAGCACCTGGTCTCGGGCAATATTGACCCGGACGTCAGCCGCCAGGAAGTCCTCACCGAGATAGCCACCAACGTCGGCCAGACCTTCCTTGGCCTCACCGTGAACTGCGCACGTTGCCACAATCACAAGTTCGACCCCATCCTCCAGGCCGATTTCTACCGGCTGCAGGCCGTCTTCGGCGGCGCAAAGGGCAAGGATGTCGAGCTTGCCGCCTCAGGCGAAAAGTCCACCTGGGAAATCGCGGATAAGGCGTATCAGGCCCGCCTGAAACCTGTTACCGAGGCCCTCAAAGCCCTCGCGGAACCCTATAAGGTAAAGCTGGAACAGGAAGGCCTGGCGAAACTTCCAAACGACCTGAAAGAAGCCTGGCTGACCCCCAAAGACAAGCGCACCGAAAAGCAGAAGACCCTCGCGGCCAACGCCAAAAGCCAGATCGAGCCCACCTGGGACCTGATCGTCGAAGCCATGTCCCCAGAGGCTCTGGCGAAACGCGCCACCCTTCGCACGCCTACGTGAACTCCGGAGACCCGGCCCCGCAGGCGCACATCCTCCGCATGGGGGACCCGAAAGATCCTCTGGAGGCAGTGGATCCGGCCGCCCCCCGCATCGTCCGCGCCGGCTTTCAGCTCCCGGTCTCCGATACCGGACGCCGCACCGCTTTTGCCGAATGGCTGGTGTCTAAGGATAATCCCCTCACCGCCCGCGTGATGGTGAATCGCATCTGGCAACTCCGCATGGGCGTGGGTCTCGTCAAGACCCCGAACGACTTCGGCATCATGGGCGGCCACCCCTCCAACCAGGCTCTGCTGGATGCTCTGGCAGCGGAATTTCGCGATATGGGCTGGAATATGAAGGCGCTCGACCGGCAGATTTTGCTTTCCGACACCTATCGGCAGAGCACTACCGGGAACCCCGCCGCGGAAAAAGCTGACCCGGAAAATCGCCTCCTCTGGCGGATGAATCGCAAGCGTCTGGACGCCGAAGCTCTTCGCGATGCAGTGCTGGTTGCCGCCGGAACCCTGAACCAAAAGGTGGGTGGCAGCCCCGTACGGATCCCGATCGAACCGGAAGTTTACGATCTCATCTTTACTGAATACGAACGTGACGGCCTCTGGCCGGTGAGCCCCGACAAAAACGTACAGAATCGCCGGGGGATTTACCTGCTCAACAAACGCGGGGTGCGCCTGCCGCTGATGTCGGCCTTCGACCAGCCCGATGCCATCACCTCCTGTCCGGTTCGCCCGGTCAGCACTCACGCGCTCCAGGCACTATCGCTCTTCAACAGCGACTTCATGCAGGAGCAATCGATGGCCCTTGCCAAAAATCTGGAGAAGCAGTGCAAGTCCGACGCCCGAGCCTGCCAGATCCAGACCGCCTGGACCCGAACCCTTTCCCGTGCCGCGACCCCGAAGGAACTGGCAATGGCACGGAAGTTTCTGGCCGCTGGCGGCACCCTGCAGGAAATGTCGCTCGCCCTTCTCAACAGAAATGAGTTTGTCTATGTCCCGTAATCATTTCAGCGGAGCGGTCACGCGCCGCGACGTGCTGGCCCGCGCCGCTCACGGCTTCGGGTCGATTGCCCTGGCATCCTTGCTGCCGTCGGCTCAAGCCGCTGCCCGTGCCAACCCCCTCGCCGCCAAACCCGCCCACTTTCCGGCCAAAGCCAAATCCGTCATCTTCCTTTTCATGGTCGGTGGCCCCAGCCATATCGACACTTTCGACCCGAAACCAGCCCTCACCAAATACAACGGCCAGCCTCTGCCCCCCAGCTACGGCACCATCGTCAGCCAGTTCACCAAGGGCGACACGCCTCTCCTTGCCAGCCCGTGGAAGTTCGCCAAACACGGCCAGAGCGGCATGGATGTCTCCACCCTCTTCCCCCACACGGCGAAGCATGTGGATGACCTCTGCTTCGTCCGGTCCTTCTATACCGACAGCACCGTTCACGCCCCGGCTATGTACCACGTCAATACCGGGCATATTCTGATGGGCTACCCGTCTATGGGGTCGTGGATCACCTACGGGCTCGGCAGCGAGAGCGACAACCTCCCCGCCTACGTTGTGATGCCGCAGCCCGAAGGTACGCCCGAAGGCGGCACACCCTGCTGGGGCGCGGGGTTCCTGCCCGCCGTCTATCAGGGGACGGTCTTCCGCCCTGGTGCCAGTCCTATCCTGAATCTGAATCCGCCTAAAGGTGTCACCCCGCAGCGCCAGCGCCGGACCCTCGACTTCCTCCAAAGCATGAATGAACTCGACACCCTGGACTCCGACACCGAAATGGCCGCCCGCATCAGTTCCTACGAGCTTGCCTTCCGCATGCAGAGCCACGCCCCGGACGCCGTTGATCTCTCGAAAGAAACCGACGCCACCAAACAGCTTTACGGCATCGACCAGAAGCGCACCAATGAGTTCGGAACCCGCTGTCTCCTGGCGCGTCGCCTGGTGGAACGGGGCACGCGCTTCGTCCAGCTTTACTCGGGTGGAGGCCCTGTTTCCGTCCAGTGGGACGCCCACTCCAACCTGGTGGAGAACCACGAGAAGATGTGCGGCATGACGGATCAGCCCGTTGCTGGTCTCCTGGCCGACCTCAAACAGCGAGGTCTCCTCGATTCCACCCTCGTCATTTGGGGCAGCGAGTTCGGTCGCCTGCCCATGTCACAGGGGGGTAACGGTCGCGACCACAACCCCCATGGCTTCACCATGTGGATGGCGGGAGGTGGCGTGAAACCCGGCACGGTGGTTGGCCAGACGGACGAACTGGGGCTAAAGGGCGAAGGGGCACGGTACTCGATGCGAGACTTCCACGCCACCATTCTCCACCTCCTCGGCATGGACCAAAATCGTCTGTGGTTCCTGCACAACGGTCGCAACGAAAAATTGACAGATTTTGGCGGCAACGTCATCAAAGAAGTGCTGGCCTGACTCGCGAAGCCTCCCCGATACACACGCTTCGCAATCACGAAACGTCCTTCCGAACCCCGACCATGAGGGAGGGGCCGACTCAGGCCCTGGTACCGCGTCTTCAACAAAATCTGCCTCACCGGGAGTCACAGTGCCCGTAGATTTAACTTGTAGGTACTAGTACAAACAGCCTATGCGATCGGGCGCGCGGAGGGTAAAGTGGGATCAACTCCGATGAAACCCCTTTCCTTTGCCACTGCTCTCTGCGGCTTCCTGGTTACACTTGCCGTGCCGACATGTGCTTCGGCGACCACGCTGGGGTTGGGGGCTGCGAATTCCTACGGGAACTACCTCGGCCAGGCGATTTCGCCTTATAACGGAAAGCTCAACGGCAGCGCGATCGCCAGCGGGATCATCTGTCTCGACATCACAATAGACAGCCGCTACAACACGCAGTGGACAGTTACCACCGCCACGCCCACAGCCGTTGCGGAACAGCGCGCCGCGTTTCTTGCCCTCCAGTTATTTAACGCCACGGCAGCCACCCGCGGGGCACTTACGATGGCAATCTGGTACATCAATGGATACCTCGGGGACTCTGGCCCACGTTCCCGGCGTCACGAACGACGCCGCCACCACGTCTTTTGTGAACGCTGCGCAGAGTGCGACGCTGAACCCTGCACTGTACACCAACGTCGCCATCTACTGGCCCACCAACACAACCAATCAACGCTTCATGGCACTCCAGCAGGTCTCCGCAGTCCCGGAGCCGGGTACCTTCCTCCTGCTCGGAGCGGGTACGGCCATCCTCTTTCGTTTTCGCACGCGCCAATTGGGCGCGCAGATAAGAATCCGGCGGTTCGGCGATTCTGCAGGGGCCATGAGGCGAGTCACGGGATGAGCTGAATTCTGTGCTGGTTGGCCAGTGAATCCATCTCATGGTTGTCTTCTGACCTCAGCAGCTTACCGCAAAGCCGCCGAGCCAACACCAACGCGACACCCGCAGTCTCAACCATCCGCAGTACCAATAAGTTTGCTGTTTCCGCAACAGGGTAGGGGAACTATGAACCTAAAAACGGCAGTTGACCTCGGCGGTCGCCGGCAAGCACTGGAAGCCATTAAGGTTGCAACTGCTTCGCACTTCACCAATTTGATGACAACTGCTGTTTCTGTAACAGCTTGCAGACACAAGACCTGGGCTGAAACCGAGGCCTCAAGTGCCGTTTTTAGGATGAACCACCGTTTCGTCAACCTTCAGAAAATTGCAACCCGTTTCAGCTTTGGCTGGATCACACCGGCACTGATGCTCCTCAGTCTGGCGGGTGGTTTGCAGGCGCAGCAGATCACGCTGGTGACGACGACGATCCCGGGGGGGACGGTCGGTTTTCCCTATTCCACGCAGTTGGTGAAGTCCGGCGGTACGGGCATTGGTACGTCGTATGCCATCACGGCAGGTGCGCTTCCGGCGGGTGTCACGCTCAACACCAGTTCCGGTCTCATCAGCGGAACGCCCACCGCGGCCGGCACTTTCACGCCGACCATTCAGGTGACCGACACCAGCACGACGACGGCCAGCAGGAGCTTCAGCATCGTGGTCCGCGCCTCCGGCATCCTGAACACGCGCTGGCAGGGTACCCAGGGCACCACGCAAACCTACACGGGGGGCGCGGTGATCGGGGCGGGCGGCGACCAGTGGAATTCTTTCTTCGTCGGCACCGGATCCGGTACGAACCTGTTGGACAACGCCGGAGTTGCGACCCCGATCGGGGTCTCCTGGACCAGCGACATCGCCTGGCACAATCTGAGCCGGAACGGTTTTTGCACGCCCACACCGAACGGCTTTTGCCCCCTGATGAACGGCTACCTCGCAAAAAACAGTGGCGTGGTGGCCAACGTGAACTTCAGCGGACTGCCGGCGAATTCCAGCTGGGACATGCTGCTGTATCAACAGATTGACTCGGGCGGTTCACGCCGAATTTCGGTGACCATCAACGGGACCACAACCGCGCTCACCACCACGGATAACAGTGGTACGGATTCGACCTTTATCCAGGGTAAGAACTACCTGGTGGTGACGGCCAATACCGACGGCAGCGGCAATTTCAACGTGGCGTACCGGGGTGTCGGGCCGGACCCGGAAGGCGATATCAACGGTATTCAATTGCGTCCGCATGTCAGCGGAGCGAGCATCACCCAGACAGTCGCTCCCAGTGGCCCGGTCAGCACGGCGTATAACCTGGCGCTGTTGGCAACCGGCGGGTCGGGCAGCGGACGAGTCTGGAACATTGTGTCCGGTTCCCTGCCCCCCGGGCTGACCCTGAACTCTTCCACCGGAGTGCTCTCCGGAACGCCGACTGCGACGGGCACCTACAATTTCACGGTGCTGATGGTGGATTCGGCGGCGAACACCGCCACGCAGGCATTCACGCTGAACATTCAGCAGGCGACGAGTACGGCACTGAGCGCGACCCTGACCAGCCCCTCGACACTGGGCAGTCCGTTCTCGATGACCGCGACGGTGACGCCGTCCAATGCTGCGGGCAAAGTCGCTTTTTATGATGGCAATGTAATTCTGGGTTTCAAGACCCTGGTGAGTGGCAGCGCGACCCTTTCGTACCCATTCCTGGCAAGCTCCCCGGCAAGTGGGCCGCACAAGCTGAAGGCCGTCTACCTGGGAGATTCACTCTCGATCACAAGTGCCTCTACGGTGCGCAATCAGATAGTAGCTTCAAAGCCGCAGAGCGGCTTCGCCACCGCCGTTTCGTCGGCAACCGGCACCAACCCGTGGGGCGTGACGACAGGAGACTTCAATAACGACGGGATTCCTGACGCAGTGGTGACGAACTATGGCTCGGTCCCGGGCTTCGTCGGCGGGGGCACCACGGTCAGCACGTTCCTGGGCACGGGGAACCCGGCGGCACCTTTCGGAGTACAAACGACGACTGCGGTGGCAACAGGCCCCATCAGCGTCGCTGCGGGCGATTTTAATGAAGACGGCAACATGGACCTCGCCGTGGCGGGATATTCCACCAACACGGTAAGTATCCTGCTGGGGAATGGCTCGGGCGGCTTTACACCTTCCAACTTTACGGCAGGCGTGGGGACCAGTCCCGCCAGCTTCGCCCTCGCCGATTTTAATGGCGACGGGCATGTCGACATGGCGATAGCCAATAACGGCTCCGGCAACATGAGCGTTCTGTTCGGAAGCGGCACGGGGACGTTTACGGCCTCGGCCACATATACGACCGGACCGAATCCTTCTGAAGTCGTCGCCGCTGACCTGAATGGAGACCTGATAGCAGACCTGCTGATCACCAATAACAGCAACTTCGTGACCGTTCTGCTGGGGCAAGCCGCCGGACTTTTTGGCACGGCAACGAACTATGCCAGCGGGGGCACCGGCCCGGGTTCGCTCGCCCTCGGAGACTTCAACAGCGACGGCTTTGTGGACGTTGCAGCAGGCCACATATCGTCAAACAATATCGGAATCCTGCTCGGCACGGGCACTGGAGCTTTCGGGACAGCGACGATGTTTGCCGGTGGCAGCGAAACGCGGTTTGTGAAGACCGGCGATTTTAACGGTGACGGTGTTTTGGATCTGGTGGTGAACAACAACACGGCCAGCAATATCCTCATCCTGACCGGCAACGGGAACGGTACCTTCGCAACGGGAGTGGCGTATAACGTCGCTTCGGGCACGTCCGGCTCAATGACTTCTGCCGTAGCGGATCTGAACGGCGACGGAGTCACCGACATCATTGCGGTCAACAACGGAAGCAGCACCATCAGTACGTTCATGGGCACAGCGGTTACCACCACAACGCTGACCAGTTCGGTGAATCCCTCCAATTTCCAGCAGAATGTGACCCTGACCGCCACCGTCTCCCCCTCCACCGCTATAGGCACCGTCACGTTTAAAGACGGTGCCACGACGATCGGGTCCGGAACGTTGTCGGCCGGGATTGCCACCATGAGCATCTCCAACCTTACGTCCGGCGCACATTCGCTGACAGCGGTTTATGGCGGGAATACGACCAATCTGACCAGCACGTCGTCTGTACTGACCCAGAACGTTCGGACCGCCGTGGTCGTTTCCACGACCACTCTGCCTAACGGGCAAATCTCGACCGTCTACAGCCAGACCCTGGCAGCGACCGGCGGCGTGTCTCCGTACACCTGGTCACTCAACTCAGGAGCTCTGCCGTCGGGCGTCACGCTGAGCGCGGGCGGAGTTCTGAGCGGGACGCCGACTGTCACGGGCACGTTCAACGTCAACGTTTTGGCGGCCGATTCGGTAAACGGGGTTGGCGCGCAGGCGCTTTCCCTGGTGGTAAACGCCGTCCCGCTGTCTAGCGTCACCACCTTGTCCGTTGCGGGCTGTTCGGGAAGCTGCGTTGCCAACGTGAGTCAAGCGGTCTCCTTGCAGGCAGCTGTTACCCAGGGGGGGAACAGTGTCGGAACTCTCGGTTCCGTGGCCTTCTTCAGCAATACGAAAATCCTGGGCGTGGCCCCCGTGAGCTCGGGAACAGCCACGCTGGCAACAACAACTATCCCCGGCGGCACAACTTCGCTCCGTGCCATTTACCTGGCCAATGGCACGTACGCTTCCAGCAAGTCGTCCGCAGTTTCGATTGCCGTCTCAGCGAGAGGCGGGAACGGTTTTGCCACGGCGACCAGTTACAGCAGTGGGGGTACCAACCCCTCCCTGATCGCCCTGGCTGATGTCACGGGCGATGGCATCGCCGACATGGTGGTGGCCCATTCGGGCGGCACCCCCAGTTCCGTCGGAGTCCTGAAGGGGAATGGTTCCGGGGGCTTTGCTGCGGTGCAGAACTTCACCGTGGGTACCGATGCCAATAGCATCGGAGTGGGCGATTTCAACAGCGACGGGAAGCTGGACATCGCGGTTACCAACGGTAGCAGCAGCAACTTCAGCATTCTGTTAAACACCAGCCCCAACGTCTCCACGCTTAGTTTCGCAACGGCCGTGAACTATGCCGCGGGTCTAAATCCCCAGACAATTGTGGTGGCTGATTTCAACGGCGACGGAATTGCCGATCTGGCGCTGACGAACTTCATTGCGCCTGTCACGGTCAACCTGTATTTCGGCGTCGGCAACGGCACTTTCCCAGCCTCACCCTCCCTTACCCTGACCGGGCCCGATTCCTATGCAACGGCTCTCGAAGCCGGAGACCTCAATGGGGACGGCAACGCCGATCTGGCGGTCGCAACCGGCGGTAACCTCGTCGTCTTCCTGAACACGGGTTCCGGGGCGTTTACCAGTGCACGTACCTTCGCCTCGGCTGCAATTACCAACCCGGTGTCACTGGCGATCGCCGATTACAACAGCGATGGTAAGGCCGACGTGGCTCTTACGAACTATCAACCCAGCCCCAACGGCACGGTTGTCGTTCTGTTGAACAACAGCGGGGAGGTCTTCAGCTTTGGCGCCGGGACCACCTACACAATCGGAGCGAACCCCTGGGGCCTTGCAGCCGGGGACTTCACGGGCGATGGCAACCTCGATCTCGCGGCCGTGAACCTCGCCAATGACAATGTGAATCTCCTGCTGGGGAGTGCCGCCGGGACCTTCACGGTAGCGGGTACTGTCGCAGTCGGTAGTTTCCCCAAGGGCATAGCCGTGGGCGATGTGAATGCCGATGGCGTTCTGGACTTCGTCACGGCCAACTCTGGCTCCGGGGTCAGCGTCCTGCTGGGTGTGGGGACAACGACAACGTCGCTGACCAGTTCAGTGAACCCCACTAACTTCGGACAAAGCACCGCCCTGACGGCCACAGTGTCGCCCTCCACGGCGACGGGCACAGTCACGTTCAAAGACGGAGCAACAACTATCGGCTCTGCCACGCTGAGTTCCGGTACGGCGACGCTGAGTATCTCCAGCCTCACATCCGGCTCACACTCGCTAACCGCCGTGTACGGGGGAAATACCACCAACGGTACAAGTACGTCCGGAGTTGTCTCGCAGACCGTGCGCACGGCGGTAGTGATCTCGACGACCACTTTGATACCGGCGCGTCAGAACTCCGCCTACAGTATCTCGTTGGGCGTCAGCGGAGGCACGGGCCCTTACACATTGGCCGTAAGTGCAGGAGCGCTTCCGGCAGGGCTGACGCTGTCCACAGCAGGCCTTCTCAGCGGTACACCAACAGTCAACGGCACGTTCAGTTTCAGCGCAACAGCGACCGACTCTCTGGGGGGCTCCCGAGTGCAGTCCCTGTCGCTGATCGTGAATACGGTGACCTCCGTGTTCAACGGCCAGCAAGTTCAGGTGACCTGGTTCTTTCCCGATCTTTCCTCCATCTACCAGGCACCGCAGACCGCAACGGTAGGTGCCGGTGTGGAGTTTACGAACTACGCGGGGACGAATCAGGCCTTCGACATAGACTTCGCCGACACAACAATCCAGATCAACAGCAAATACAATAACTGCTGCTTCAGCCCGACTTCCTTTAACGGGCTGGTCATCACTAACCCTGGCGGCTTACCCAATTTCACCAATGTGACGCTCACCGCTTCGAACTGGACGAACGGCAGTTCGGTTACGTTTGACAGCTCCCGCATCAGCTTCGACGCGAATAACATTTACCTGAACTTCCAGGGCCTGACCAATCAGGTCGGAATGGGGATTACCCTGCAAGTGAACGGCATCAGCCTGCCGACGACGCTTCCGGGCAGTTCCGTCGGGTTCCCCTATTCGACACAGCTAACCACTACCGGCGGCACGGGAGCGGGCCGCGTGTACGCCCTGACCAGCGGAGCCCTGCCCACTGGTCTGGCGCTGAATACCGCAACGGGTGTTATCTCCGGTATCCCGACCACAGCGGGCACCTTCACTCCCACTCTGCAGGTAACCGACAGCGGCAGCAATACCACCAGCCGGGCCTACAGCGTGGTTATCCGCCAGGCCGGGTTGCTGAACACCAGATGGCAGGGCAGCCCGTCGACGGTCTACACCGGCCCGGGTTTTATTGGAAATGGCTCGGATACGTGGAACCTCTTCGAAACCGGCTCCGGGTCAGGAACGCTGCGGGACAACGCCGGTCAGGCTACCCCCGTGGCCATCACGTGGACTGCCGATGGCGCATTGAGCCCTCAGCCCTTCGACAGCAACGCTTTCTGCTACCCTTCACCGACTTCATTCTGCTCCCTGATGGGCAACTATCTGTACAAATCAGGGGGCACTGCAGGCAATGTAACCTTCAGTAATCTGCCGGCCAACGCCAGTTGGGATATCTACCTGTACCAGCAGAGTTCGGTCTCTAACGGCGGTCGGCAGATCTCCATCACGGCCAACGGAGTCACCGCGGCGACTACTATTCCCAATGACCCGAATGACTCCACTTTCCTTCTGAATAAGAACTACCTCCTGACCACAGCCTCAACCAATGGAAGCGGGCAGTTGTCGATCAATTTCCAGGGCACTGCCGGCGACCTCGAAGCAAACATCAACGGTCTTCAGTTGCGGCCCCACATGGATCCTCTGACGATCACGCAGACGACGATCCCGGCCGGAACGGTCGGGGCGACCTACAGCACGACGTTGACTCTAACCGGCGGGACTGGCGTTGGAAATGTCTTTGTGCTCAGCAGCGAAGTCGGGCCGGGGAATCTGACGCTCAGCTCGGGCGGCGTTCTAAGCGGGACCCCTTCGACAGCAGGCAGCTTTCCGTTCACAGTCCGCGTCACTGACTCGCAGGGCAATATTGCGAATCGGGCTTTGACTCTCGTCGTTAATCCCCCGGTTTCCGTCACAACCACCACCTTGCCGACGGGTGTTCTGGGGGCGGCTTACAACTTCACCCTCGCAGCAGCAGGCGGTTCCGGCAGCTATACGTGGTCCATCACCAGCGGCGCACTTCATGGCGGACTCAGCCTGAATGCAGCAACGGGAGCCATCACGGGCACGCCGATTCAAACCGGCAATCCCTCCGTCGTTTTCCGGGCCACGGATACGAATGGCCAGTTCGCAGCAGTCCAGTTCACGTTGACGGTCAATCCCGCTGTCAGCGTCACCACAAGTGTGCTGCCTGGGGGGGCAGTGGGAACCGCCTACAGCCAGACACTGGCAGCAACCGGCGGGTTGGGAGGCTACACGTGGTCGATCACCTCGGGCGCACTCCAGGCCGGTCTGAGCCTCAACTCCGCCACGGGTGCCATTACCGGAACGCCCACGGTGAGTGGCCCTGCCAACATCACGTTCCGCGCCACCGATACCGGCAGCAACTTCGGCGCTGCCACCATTGCCCTGACCATTGCGGGAACGACGACAACCTCCCTGTCCACTTCCCTGGGCAGTCCCTCGCCTTTCAGCGCAAACCAGTCGCTGACGGCGACGGTCTCACCCCTGTCGACGGGCAGAGTTACTTTCTACGACGGGGCCAGCGTGGTGGGAATTGCCACCCTTTCGAGCGGCACCGCGACTATCAGCGGCAAACGGCTTGGCACGGGAACACACTCTTTGCGAGCCTATTTCCAGGGCAGCGCTGAGGGTCTGCCGAGCCTTTCGTCCTCAGTGGTCCAGGTGGTAAATTCCAAACCCCAGAGCGGCTTTGCTGCGGGCGTCGGTTACGCCGCTGGCACCGGACCTTCCCTGGGCACCAGTGCGGATTTCAACGGCGACGGTAACGCCGACTACGCGGTTGCGAACTACGGTGCCAGCAACATCAGCGTGTTCCTCGGCAACGGCCTGGGAGCACTTGGCGCAGCGACCAACTTTACGGTGGGCACCAACCCGTTCTCCCTCACTACCGGTGATTTCAACGGCGATGGTAATGTCGATATCGCCACGGCCAACCTGCTGGCCGACAGCATCAGCGTTCTGCTGGGTAACGGCGCGGGCAGCTTCGCCGCAGGCGTCACCTACACGGCTGGTGTTGGCGCACACCCCGGACAAATCATCGCGGCCGATTTCAACCGTGACGGGTTCGTCGATCTGGCAACTGCGAACTACAACAGCAATAACGTAAGCGTCCTGTTGGGATCGGGCACTGGCACTTTTGGAACAGGCGTCCTTTATGCAGCAGGCACCAATCCAGCTTCCCTCGCTGCGGGCGACTTCAACAACGACGGCATCCCCGATCTCGCGGTTGCCAACCAAACCACAAACAATGTCAGCATTCTGTTGGGTCAGGCGGGCGGAGTTTTCGCCGCAGCCACCAACTACCCGGCGGGTGGAACTACGTTGCAGGGCGTAACCACAGCGGATTTTAATGCAGACGGGAACCTGGACCTGGTGGTAACAAATTCCGGAACCAACACCGTGACGCTGCTTGCCGGCACCGGTTCGGGAACCTTCGGAACCGCCAGCGTGATTGGGGCGTCGAGTGGTGCCAACTTCACAGTCGCCGGAGATTTTAACGGCAATGGCGTTCCGGACGTCGCCGTGACGAACGACACCGGCAGCAATGTCAGTGTCCTGATCGGTAGTGGCTCACTCACTTTCGCGGCTCCGGTCAATTACGCCCTGGCAGCGGGAGCGTCCGGGGCCAGAGGCATAACCGTCACCGATCTGAATGGTGATGGCGTTTCCGATCTGGTGGTCGCCAGTCCGACCTCCAATGGCATCAGCGTGCTGCTGGGGGTGGGGACAACCACCACTACCCTGACCAGTTCAGCCAACCCGTCGAATCTCGGCGCAGCTACCACTCTCACCGCCACCGTTTCCCCCGCCACGGCAACCGGTACCGTTACGTTTAAGGACGGCGCCGCCACCCTGGGGACAGGAACCCTGAGCGCCGGCGTGGCCACCTTCTCCGCTTCCTTCACAACAGCCGGAGTCCATTCCCTGACGGCCGTTTACGCCGGGAACGCCACCAACGCCACCAGTACCTCCAGCGCCCTGACACAGAACGTGAATCAGGGGACGACAACCACCAGCATCTCGTCCCAAACCAACCCCGGCACGTTTGCCGCCACTGCAACATTTACAGCGACGGTGGCACCTTCCACCGCCACTGGTACCGTCACGTTCCGGCTGGGTGGCCTGACCCTGGGAACGGGAACTCTGAGCGGAGGTACCGCCTCCTTCAGCACCACTACTCTGGCCGCCGGTGCATACTCCATTGATGCCATCTATGGAGGCGATTCGAACTACGTCACGAGCACTTCCACGGCCCTGACCCAAACCGTCAACGCCCGCACGACGACCACCAGCCTCAGTACGTCCCCGAACCCTTCAACATCGGGCCAGAATGTAACCCTGACGGCCACCGTGACGCCCTCCTCGGCAACCGGCTCGGTGACCTTCAAGAATGGTGCTGCCACCCTGGGAAGCGGTACCCTCAGCAGCGGCGTTGCCACCTTCGGGACTACCAGCCTTGCCGTGGGAGGTCACTCGCTGACAGCGGTGTATGACGGAGACGGGAATAACGCAACAAGCACCTCCTCCGCAGTCAATCAGATAGTGAATGCCCCCCTGGTGATCACCACCTCCTCTCTGCCCAATGCGGTGCAGAATGCGGCCTACAACCAAACGCTGACCGCCACCGGCGGTTCGGGTGCGAAGACGTGGTCACGTCCCGAAGGCTCGGTGCTGCCGGTGGGTCTGAGTCTCGGCAGCACGGGTGCCATTACGGGCACACCTACCGTGGCTGGTGCGTATACCTTCACCGTGGAAGTTACGGATTCGCTGGGAGCTACACAAAACACGACTCTGGGGCTTCTGGTAAATACGCCGCTCAGCATTATCACGAACACGCTGTCTGTGGGAACAGTCAAATTCCCGTACTACGGCGAGATCTTTGCCAGCGGTGGGTCCGGCAGCGGCTATACCTTTGATGTATCTGCGGGGACATTGCCGCCAGGACTCAGCCTGAATGCCACAACCGGTGTGGTGTCCGGCAGCCCGTCAACGGCAGGCGGCTTTAACTTCACGGCGCGCGTCACGGATTCGTCGGCAGCCACCGCCACGCAGGCGCTGACCATCACGATTGATGGATATGGTGTTCTTAGTATTCAGTTCCAGGATCCCTCCGACAGCCCTCATTTCGGACCCGCTGTGATTGGAAACCCGGTCGACCTTTGGAATGTCTTCAAGTCGCCGACCGGAACCCAGCCCATTTTGTACGACGAGGCGGGTAATCTCATCAGCGTCGGCCTGACCTTCTCCGGGGCCTCCGTAGCAACCACCGGCACGACCTCCGGTTTTTGTTCACCCGCCGTCACCCCCTACTGCGACCTGATGAAGTCCCACCTCCGCGTGGAGGCTGGCAATACTGGCGCCATTTCCCTCAAAGGCTTCAACCCCGGCTCCACCTGGAGCCTGTACCTCTACTCCCAGAGCAATCTGGCGGGCCGAACGCTCTCCGTAGCCGTGAACGGTGGGGCCCCTGTGGTCACCAGCACCGGTAACCCGGCGGATGCCGCCTTCATCCTGAACAAGAACTACCTCGTAATTCCCGCCACAGCCGATGGAACCGGCGAAATCAACCTCGCGTTTACCAGTGCCAACGGCCTCGAAGCGGTTCTCAACGGCCTTCAGGTCACCCCCCAGGTGCCAACGCTGACGATCACCACCTCTTCCCTGCCCTCAGGCGTTGCGGGTTCAGTCTATAGTCAAACTCTCGCGGGCACGGGCGGCACCACTTTGCTGTATGACTGGACCATTTCGGCCGGGGCCTTGCCGAGCGGTCTCACGCTGAACCCGACGACCGGTGTCATCAGCGGAACCCCGTCGGTAGCCGGCACGTTCAACCTGACCGTCACGCTGGAGGACGCGCTGAGCTACACGGCGTCGAGGGCCCTCACGCTACAGGTGAATCCGGCACTTTCCAGCACCACGAGTACGCTGCCATCCGGCGTTCAGAACGTCGGCTACAGCCAGACTTTGGTCGCTGCCGGTGGCGCGGGAAGCAACGTTTGGAGTCTGCAAAGCGGAACCCTGCCTGCAGGCCTGACGCTGAGCGCCGGAGGTGTGATCTCCGGAACGCCAACGGCAACCGGCAGTTCCACCTTCACCGTCCGGGTTACTGACACCAGCACGGCATTCGTTAACCAGACGCTTACGCTCCAGGTAGCGCTGCCGCTCAACATAACCACATCCTTGCTGAACCAGGGCGAAGTGGGACTGGCCTACACGCAGACCCTTTCGGCAACGGGAGGTGTGCCTGGTTATACCTGGACCATTACTTCCGGGGCGCTGCAATCAGGGCTGACCCTGAATCCCGCCACGGGCGTTATCAGCGGCACACCTCTCGTCGCAGGCACGGCGAACCTTGTATTCCGTGCAACGGACAGCGTTGGTAATATTGCCTCCACCGCGGGGCTGCCGCTCACCATCAGCCCGGCTCTCGCCATTACCACTTCCAGCCTTCCCACAAGTATCGTCTCGGTCGCTTACTCGCAGGCTCTGGCTTTGTCGGGTGGCCTCGGCCCCCATACCTGGACGATTTCTTCCGGAAGCATCCCCGGTCTCAGCCTTGCCACCAATGGCACGCTGTCCGGCACGCCTCAGACCGCAGGGACCTTTACCATTACAGCCCGAGTGGTGGATGCCCTCAACGTTGCGGTCACGCAGTCGCTCAACCTGACCGTCGCCAACGTGCTTTCGATTTCGACAGCGGTGGTGCCTGGCGGTTCGGTGGGAATTCCTTACTCTCAACCGATTGCGACCGCCGGGGGAAGCGGCTCCGGACGAACCTTCCTGATCTCCGCCGGAGCCATGCCGAACGGTCTGACCATTGCTCAGACGACGGGCCTGATTGCTGGAACCCCGACAACTGCGGGTACCTTTAGCTTCACCGTCAGCGTCACGGATTCAGCCAGCCTGACAGCGAACCTCGCCTACACGACAACCATCAGCGCTTTCGGTACCGTAAACGTGCAATTCCAGGGTGCCCCTGCCACCAATTATTCCGGTATCGGCGTGATTGGTGCCGGCAGCGACAACTGGAACCTGTTTAGCGTAGCCCCGGATTCACGCCTGCTGAATGAAAGCCATGGTCAACCTACAGCCATGGTGGCGAGCGTAGGCGGGGACAACATCGCCAACGGCCTGCTCCAGGGCGGTTTCTGCGCACCAAGCCCGAACGCCTTCTGCAACCTGATGAATGGCTACCTCTTCAAGTCCGCCGGACAGACCGGCAACGTCACCTTCAGCGGCCTCGCACCGAACAGCAACTGGGATCTCTTCGTCTATACCCAGCCGAACCAGGGTGCAGGCCGGTCCCTCAGTCTTTCCGTCAATGGCGGCGCGACCGTCACCAGCACCCCGAATACTGCCGGGGACTCGACCTTTATTCTCAACAAGAATTACGTCCGCCTGAGCGCTCAGGCCAATGGCAGCGGTCTGCTTAGCCTGAACTACAACGGAGCCAGCGGCGACCAGGAAGCGAACATCAACGCCATCCAGTTGCGCCCCTTCCAAACGCCCCTTACCATCACACAGACGAACGCCCCGGACGCAGTTGCCGGCGTGCCGTACACCCTCGCGCTGACCGCAACCGGCGGCACCGTAACGGGGCGCGTCTGGAGCATCTCAACGGGTGCGCTGCCCGGCGGTCTTACCTTGAACTCCTCCACCGGCGCAATTGGGGGAGTTCCCTCAGTTTCCGGAGCTTTCAACTTTACCGCTCGGGTGGTGGACTCGCAGAACAATACGGGGACGCAGAGCTTCACCCTGCTCATCAATCCGCCGCTCACCTTTACGAATACGTCGTTGCTGTCCGGGGTCATCAACGTACCTTACACGGAAACACTTGCGGCCGCAGGCGGTTTCGGTGGCTATGTCTGGTCGATTCAGACCGGCACATTGCCCTCTGGCCTGACACTCACGCCCTCGACGGGAGTCATTTCCGGGACGCCAACGGCAACGGGAAGTTCCACCGTCACGTTCAACGTCACCGACAGCGGCAGCCAGTTTGTCCCCCGGGCGCTCACTATCGTCATCAATAGCGCCGTCAGCGTCACCACCTCAACCCTGCCGAACGCAGTTTCCGGCGTCGCATACAACACAACGCTGGCGGCTGCCAACGGCCTTGGTGGGTTCACCTGGTCGATCACCAGTGGAACCCTGCCGTCGGGCCTGACCCTCAACCCCGCCACAGGTCTCATCAGCGGGACCACGTCGGTAGTGGGCACGGTCAATATTACCGTCCGTGCCACCGATAGCGGCAACAATTTCGGTACGGCCAGTCTGTCGCTGCAGGTCCTGCCGCCCGTCACTATCTCGACGCTGACCCTCCCGGAAGGCTCCCGGACATTTAATTACAACCAAACCATCGTGGCTGCGGGTGCTACCAACTCCTATACTTTCGACGTCAGCGCGGGTACTTTACCGACGGGTCTGGTGTTGAGTGCAACCGGACTCCTGAGCGGCAATCCCACCACCGCCGGAACCTCCACGTTCACCGTGCGGGTGATTGATGCTTCCACCAGCCAGACCACCCGGCAGTACACGCTGGTGATCAATCCTGCTTTGACAGTCTCTACCGTAACGCTGCCCGGCGCGACACAAGGCACTGCCTACTCGCAGGCCCTCACGGCGGCGGGCGGAGTTGCACCTCTCACGTGGTCAATCCTCCCGACCAGTACTGCCAGCCAGGCAGGCCTCATCATCAACCCGACTACCGGCGCGCTGAGCGGCACTCCCAATACATTTGGCAAACTCTCCCTCGCTATCCAGGTTCAGGATTTTGCAGGCAACACCACCACCCGGAATCTTTCCCTGCTGATTGCGAGGAACGGTACCAGTAATACCGACTTCGCCATCTCCGACGCCTCCACAAGAATTGTCCGCATGTCCGCCACCGGAACCAACATCCTCACGGTCTGCACAGGTGTAAATTGCCACGCCGGCGATATTGCCGCAGATCCGCAGGGCAACATCTACTCCCACGACACCACCGGTATCTACAAAATCACACCCGGCGGCGGCGTCACCACCCTGCTGGCCCGCCCCGGTGGCGGAGTGGGCGGCATGGCGATCGACGGCTCGGGTAATGTCATTTTTGTCGATAACAGGAGTGACGAAGTCTACCGCGTCACACAGGCCGGCGTCCTCACTACCGTGGCGGCGTTCCCGGATCCCAGCACCCAGGAACTACAGGATGTGTTTGTAGCGCTGGACAGCGGCGGCAACTACATTGTCGGTTCCGATGCAGGCAGCACCATGCGGATCTACCGCTTCACTCCCGCCGGAGCCGTCACCACCCTCGCCACCTGGGCGGGCAAAGGTGTTACCGGCCTCGCGATTAGCAGCGACGGGAAGATCGCCTTCGGGGACTATCGCAACATTCAGCTGGCAGTGTTCGACCCTGCCGGCTCACCCAACAACGTAGTCACCTACAACATTCTTCAGGGTGAAGGTACTCTGCCCAGAGGCCTGGCGATTGACCCGGCAACCGGGCACTATATTGTGCCGGAACAGTATTCCAATACTCTTTTCCGAATCACACCTGGCGGCGCCATTACCGAGATGTTCCAGGGAACCCCGCTGGCCGCCCCGACCAGTATTGCAGCCATCCCAGCGCTGGCGGCGCCGGTGATTTCGACTTTGTCCCTGCCGAGCGGGCTGGTTGGCCAGAACTACAGTTCTTTCCAGGTGGTGGCGACCGGTGGAACCGGGAATTTCACGTGGACAGCCACCGGCCTGCCAGCCGGCCTGACCATGTCGACCGGCGGTATCATCTCCGGCGGGTCTTCCGCTGCAGGTACATTCCAGATCAACATAACCGTAACCGACGTCCTGCTTGGTCTCACTGCGACGAAACTTATCCCGCTTACTATCGCGTCGCCGATAGCTCCGGTTACCCTCAGCAGTTCCTCGTCACAGGCAAATATCGCACTGGGCGGGACGGTTTCAGCCAGCTTCGCGGCTGGCGGTGGCGTACCGCCCTACACGTTCTCGGCCAGCGGCCTGCCCCAGGGCGTCAGCCTCAATGGAACGGGGTCGCTCAGTGGCTCTCCTGCCTCGCCAGGCAACTCGACAGCAACCATCTTCGTCTCCGACACCAGTGGGCGCTCAGCGTCTACCAGCTTCTCCATCACAGTTCTGGGGATTCTGATTTCGTCGCTGCCGAACGGGACCACAGGAATCCCCTACTCGGCCACGATTGGGGCGCTGGGAGGCGTGCAGCCATACAGCTTCTCCGCAAACGGACTCCCCAATGGTTTGGGGCTAAGCGCCCAGGGCACTATTGCGGGTACGCCAACGGTCGGAGGCAACTTCAATGTGACCGTCACGGTCTCTGACGGTGCCGGGGCCAGGATCTCTGCCGGCGGCACCATCACTATCGTCGTCCCGGGAGCCCCGGTATCCATTCCGAGCGGAAGTTTGCCGGACGCAACCGTTGGTGTTCCTTACTCGGCATCACTATCAGCCATTGGAGGCAAAACGCCCTATTCCTGGTCCGTGCTGTCGGGAAGCCTCCCGGATGGCCTCTCCTTCGGAGCAAACGGCATCGTGTCCGGCACGCCAATAGCCCCCGGCGGCGGTGGCTTTGCTGCTCTCGTTACGGACTCTTCCGGTGGCACCGCGAGCACGGGTGCCAGCATCACTGTCAAACCGGCACCCATTGTCATCACGTCGAAATCTCCGCTGGCCTCGGGCATGTTGGGGGTTGAATACCCGAGCGTCCAGCTGGCTGCCACCGGTGGTATTGCGCCGTATAAATGGGCCGTGTCCGGGGGGGCATTCCCGGCGGGAGTTGCGCTGGATTCCGGAGGCACCATTTCCGGTACACCAACCACAGCGGGAGACTTCACCGCAACGGTTACCGTGACTGACGCCGCAGGAACCACTGGCTCCAGTGGCTTCTCCGTCACCATGCGGCAGATTTCCGCGGACCTGATTCTTTCCTCCGCCACGGCCGCCTTTGAACTGACAACCGGGGCTGTCACCTTACCTTCCGGCCTGGCCATCGGCGTCCAGTCAACCGTCGTCGCCCAGCAAATCTCCTTTTCAGTGGTTGCCAGCCCGTCGGTCTCCTGGCTTACCGTCACAAACGGCAGCAAGACGCCGGACAGCATCTCCGTCGTGCTCTCAAATGGAGCCTTAAGCCTGCCCGCAGGCGACTATTCGACGACGTTGAAAGTCACCTGTTCTACCGGTAGTTGTTCTGGTTCTGCGCAATCGGTGGCGGTGACCCTGAAGGTGACGTCGCCCCCGGCAAGGCTGAGAGTAGTGACCGATATTCTGTCGTTCACCACAACATCCCAGAACCTGGCACCCATTTCCCAGACCATCGCGATCCAAAATGCTGGTGGCGGTTCACTGGGCGTGGCTTCTGTTTCGTGCGGCGCGCCCTGGTGCACTGTGGGTGCCCCCCCGGCTTCGCTGGCCGGCGGAAGCAGCGCCAATATCCCCATCACGGTGAACCCCGGGGCCGTATCGGCGGGCTACTATCGCACAACGGTGGAAATTTCCACGTCGGGTGGCAAGGGCTCGGTCCCGGTAACCCTGTTCATCGCTCAGAACTCCAGCATGACGCTGTCCCCCTCCGGCGGACAGTTCGGAATGCCCCAGGGTGGCGCGCCAGGTAATCCTTCGGGGTCCTTCCTGGTTAGCGTCAACAGCACTTCGGCAGTCACTTTCACCGCCTCTCAGTTGCCGGGAGCCGACTGGCTGAAAGTAGGGACAAGTTCGGTGAGCGCTTCTTCTGCGCAGCCGGGAACAATCAGCTACTCCATCGATACGGCGGCGGCTGGACGCCTGACCCCGGGTACCTACTATGGCCAGATCAGTGTCGGGGGCACGGGCATCGTCAATGCACCGCAAACCCACCAGGTGATTCTGAACGTGACGCCGCCTACCGACGTCGCCCGCCCGGATCCGCAGCCTGCGGGCTTGCTCTTCCTGACAACCCTGGGCGGCACCAATCCCCCGCCCCAGATCGTGACGGTCTTTACGAGTTCCACCAGAGCCGTACAGTTCCAGGCGTCGGCCACTTCCGATGGCGGCTGGTTATCGGTTTCTCCCGGTCTTGGCACCACGTCACAGCCAGCTCCGGCGGGCACCAATGCCACGGTAAACATTGCAGGCCTGAAGCAGGGTGTCTACACCGGACTCATCAGCTATGCCTTCGCCGGCAATGCAGTACGCTCGGTGAACGTGACACTGGTCGTCTCCCCGGTTGGAGGGACTGCGGCGACGCTGACCTCCTCAACGGGAACACCTTCGGTGTCCGCGCCGCTGCAACCCAGGGCAACCTGTACCGCAACCAGTCTGGCAGCCGTGCAGACGGGAATCGTGAGTAACTTCTCGGCCCCTGCGGCATGGCCCACCCCGCTCTCCCTCAGGATTGTGGATGATTGTGGAGGTACCGTGACCGGGGCCCAGATCGTCTCCACCTTCAGTAACGGAGACCCACCCCTGCCCTTGCCCCTGGTGGACTCGAAGAATGGTGTTTATGCCGGAACCTGGACGCCGCGCAAGCAGTCTGCGACGCTGACCATCAGCGCCCGTGTTACTGCCAAGGGCTACAAGGACCTCAGCATGCAGCTGATTGGGGCAGTAACGCCCAACGCTGCGCCGCTGTTGACACCGAACGGCACCGTACACGCGTTCTCGCCCCTGGTCGGAGCGCCGCTTGCGCCGGGTAACATCGTGGCGGTGTACGGCTCCAACCTCGCCGTCCTCACAGGCGTGCCAGCTGCCGTACCGCTTCCCACTGCGGTGAATGGCACACAGGTCCTGATTGGCGGGATCAAGGCACCGCTGTACTTTACCAGCCCCGGCCAGGTGAATGCGCAGATCCCCTATGAACTGGAGCCAAACAAACAATACCAGGTGATTATTTCGGCAAACGGCGCACTTTCGACTCCGGATGCGATCCAGCTGACCAACGTTGTTCCCGGCCTGGCCGCCTATGCGGATGGCACGGTGATTGCGCAGCACGCGGATGGCAGCCTGATTACCGCAAAGTCTCCTGCTAAAGGTGGCGAGACTGCAATCGCTTATCTTTCCGGTTTGGGCGCAACAGACAACAACCCTGCCAGCGGTGGCGCGGCACCGGGAGACATTCTGGCCCGGCCGAATTCGCTCCCCACCCTGTCTATCGGAGGCAAAGACGCAAAGATCGCGTTTGTTGGCCTCACGCCAGGCCTGGTCGGACTCTACCAGATGAACTTCGAGGTTCCGGAAGGGCTGGATGCGGGAAATCCCCGGATCACGGTCACACAGGAAGGAAGTTCCAGCACTCCGGTGTTGCTGCCATACGTCCCCAAATAGCGGAAGGGGCGGCGGCAAACACGAGTTCGCCGGCGCCCTTCCAGTTGAAGGTAAGCCGCTGGCCAGCCTGGGCCAGAAGTGACGTGGGCTGGGGGAATTTGCGGGTTGTTCTGCCCAGTTTTACGCCGCGCCCTGCGGCCCTTGCGCTTTCTGAGAAAGGCACGCTTTGACTCAGCCCGGACAACGGCTTCCCGGGGCGGTGCCGGGGCAGGCGCAAGAGTCGATTTTGCCCACCGTGGACTGCTCCTCACGGTCGCGGTTCAGAACGAAGTCCTGGGTTGTCAACACGCGCCATCGGGCCGAGTGCGCGACATAAGAGCCTTGTCCGGGCTGAGGCCGGGTCCATAGCGCCAGAAACCTGGGGAGGCAGGAGTGAAAGATAGCGGAGGGGGACCGGGCGTGGCAAGCTGTGGTTGACTCCACCCTGCGCCTGTCGTGCGCCCCCTCCCATTACCCTAACGCGGCAGTTGGCCAACCTGTGCCCGGAAAGCCGTTCGCACCCAATCGGTGAGAGTGCGGAGCAGTTGAACTGTAGCCGAATCAATGACCTGAAAGTGAAGGGGCTTCCCTTCAGCCTAAGAACGGCGTAGCCGTGACCAAAGGGGCGTGGACAGTGAAAAAAAACGCTATGCGCCAAACATTTTCTGTCAGGAAACGCCGGCAACCGCCGCGCCGACTGCCAGGCGGCCCCACATCAGGCCGGGGGCTTCCACGCTTATGTCGCGCCCCCCCGCCGGGCAACCTGCGCGGGCAACCGGAAAGTAACTAAAGATCTCTGGTGCTGAGCATCCGGAGCACCGCATCCTTGAAACTTTGCGGATGGAAAGGCTTTTCGAGAAAGCCTGCCTGGCCCGGCGGAAAGCCCTCCATCTCCATGAATTCACCTGAAAAACCCGAAACAAATAGTACGGGGAGGGCTGGTCGGAGGGCCTGAAGCTGACGCGCCAGATCAAGGCCACTCATCCCCGGCATGAGAACGTCTGTGACCAACAGGCCAATGTCGTCGGGTGCGGTCTGAAAAAGACACAGAGCCGTTTCGCCGCTCGCGGCGGCCCGGACCTTTAACCCTGCCGACTCGAGGACCATTGTTTGCAGTTGCCGCACTGCAGGATCATCTTCAACAAGGAGGACGACCGAGTTTGTTGCTGCGACGGCATCGGTGCCCGGAATGAGCGCAGCCGCGGTGGTGGTGTCTGCAAGCTGGAAAGTGACCACAAAAGCCGAACCTGTGCCAACGGTGGAAGTGAGGTCGACGCGGCCACCGCTCTGGGTGACAATGCCATAGATACCGGTGAGGCCCAAACCGGTACCCAGTGCCGGTTGTCTGGTCGTAAAAAACGGCTCAAAGATCCGCGAGTGCAGCTCGACCGGAATTCCAACTCCCGTATCAGTGACGGTGAGACGAACTTCACCAGGCGAGGCACCGGACCCGGTTGCAAGCGTGATCTTTCCCGCCCCTGCAATCGCATCCCTGGCGTTCAGGAACAGGTTCAAAATTACCTGTTCGATTTGTTGGCGATCGGCCAAAATGGTGGAATTCCGGGCCACCGCCTGAATTTCGAGGCCAACTTCGTCACAGAGCGTAGCGCGCATGGCCGGTGCCAGTTCCAGCACGAGGTCATTCAGCGCAAAAAGCGTTCTGGTGAGAGTCTGTCTCCCCCCCAGCGAAAGCAGCTTGCGAGCGAGCTGGGCACCACTATCTGCCGCAGTCAGGATCTGACTGAAGCACTCAACTGCGGCATCTTTGGAGGCTGCCGGGCTCGACGACAGGGCTTCGATTCCGCCGGTACCAGCACCCACAATCACGGTGAGCAGATTATTGAAGTCGTTCGCAAGGCCCGCGGCAAGCCGCCCCAGTGACTCCATTCTCCAAACCTGTTGTGATTCCCGCTCGGCGCGGAGTTTTTCAGTAATGTCACGAAAAGCAAAGACACACCCCGTCAGCGAGTCTCGCTGCGGAACCGCGGTCGCGGCAGATTTTGCCGACAGGAGTGCCGTAGAATCTTCAATAGTCCGCTCCCTTCCATTGCGCGCTACGAGAATAAATTGCCTGGTGCCGACCGGAGCCCGCCCCCCAAGGGCGTCTTCAATCGGAGTCAGCGGAAGTCGGGTGACGGGGTCGAGCAGGTTCAGGATCCCGGAGGCGAAACGCCCCGCAGCCTCCACTTCCGGCCAGCCCGTCAAGCGTTCGCCCGCGACATTGATGCTACGGACCCGACCTTCAGCATCCGTCACCACTACGGCATCTGCCAGACAGCTAAGAGTCGCATGCAGGTCGGCCCGCTGCCGAGTGAGCGCTTGTTCAGCTTTATGTCGCAAGACCGCAGTTTGAATATTAAAGTGCAATTCGCGATTGGTACAGGGAAGGACGAGCAAAGGAAACGGCTCGGCAGCATTGGGCAGGTCGTCGTCGGGCAGGTCGTCGTCGGGCAGGTCGTCGTCGGCAGAACCGCTGGCGAGCAGTATCACGGGTCGGTCTAACCTGTCGCGAACCTGTTGGGCAACGCAATCGGTCGGCCCGCCGCCCCCAAGAAGCACGAGATCAGGAGGGTCGGTGGTGGCCTGTCGCAGGGCATGCTCCAGGGGAACAGTCGCAACGGCGACGGAGTATCCAAGTCGCTCCAGTCGCACGCGCAGATCTGCCTCATCCCGGCTGTTGAGGGCTACGATCAGGACCTTTGTTTTGTCGCTGACGGAGTCACTCATGTGCACCAGCTTCCGAGGGTCTTCGAGATACCACTGAGCAGAGCGAAGTCCTCCTTGTTAAGAAGGGTATCACGCTATTACAGTAATGAATCGAGCAGCATGACATTACCCCAATATGCGGGCAACAAACCAAACCGCGCCTGCCCCGACAATCAGGGCCGACGTCCCTTGGGTTACCAGATCGCCGACGCGTTCACTCTTCCTGCGGATAACCCCGAGGAGGGGCAGCGCGAGCAGGACGATGAAGGCCTGGCCAAGCTCTACACCAATGTTGAAACTTGCCAGGGACCAGCCAATTGCCTGCTTCGGAAGCCCCACCTCGGCCAGGGCACCTGCAAAACCGAAGCCGTGAAAAAAGCCAAACCCGAAAGCAAGCCAGGCCCGCACCTCGAAGTTCGCTTTCCGGCGCAGCAGATTCTCCAGGCCGACAACCACTATGGACAGCGCAATCATCGGCTCCACAAGGCGAGGTGAGAGACTCGTCATGCCCAGCGCCGTCAGCGACACGGTCAGACTATGCGCCAGAGTAAAGGCGGTAATCACGCCCAGCAGACGGCGAGCGGCACCGCCCACAAGAATCAGGCCCAACACGAAGAGGATATGGTCGGGCCCGGAGAGGATGTGGAAGATCCCCATCTGCACGAACCGCCTCATGACCTCAAACACAGTCTCCCCGATAACAGCCGAGGGGTGGGCCGGGTTCAGGGCACTCCGGTCAATCAGTTGGCCGTTGCGGTAGACGAGGACTACGGTAGTGTCCTCGGGGCGATCCGGAAACAGAGGGGCAGAGACGACAACGGCTCCGGCGGCACGAGCCTCGCGGGCCGTCCAGCTCACAGTGTCGCTCAGGGGGTCCGACTTCAGGGTTGCGCTGCTGCCCGGGCGGAAGGGCTGCCCGTCCAGCTGGAGCTGCAGACGCTGCGGAATGTTCACCGCCGGGTCTTTGCCCAGCAGCAACGGGACGTGAGCGACAACATTCACTTCGGTACTGTTTCCCTCAATGCGAACGGTGACGCCCGTTAACTGAAGCGTGTGGGCCGAGGCCAGACCTGCGAGTGCAAACAGAACAAGGAGACGCATGAGGTTGAACCAAAAGGTTCTCACACCTCCCCTGCGAATCGGTGGTACCCCGAATATCCTGGAGCAGCAGCGGCACAGGAAAGCAGCAAAGGGTGCGCGACACGAAAGCGGATGTCGGCCCGATTCAGCAGCAAAACGGCCGATTCCTGCCGCGTTTGCACCAGACAGGGGCGGTAGCCAGCCGGTCCCGCATCGGGCCAGGGATTCCGATTTCCACAAACTCACTTGCCGGGTGAAGGGAAAGCCGCTTCATTTTCAGGCCAGGCAGAGGGCATAAACACGAGCTGCAGAGTATGGGGAAACACGAGGCGCCCACATCCACCGTCAGAAGCGGATCACCGGAGACACCGTCTTCGGCTCAACCCATATCTGAGTCGGGCGATATACGACCACAAGAACCTTGCCGAACTCTTCCGGAAACTGTACCCGAACCGATGTAATCTCCACGGTTGCCACCACTTCCGCATGAATCTCAAGCGGATCTTCGTGACTGTGGCCGGCAGGATCCACAACCGCCTGCATGATTCGTTGCTGAAACAAAGCCTGGACTTTCCGGGCATCTGGCCAAACCCAGTTCGTGAGCGAAATCTCGCCCCCCGCAGGAAGAGAAAGTTTCACCTTCGCCTGAAATCGGCTCTGGGCGCGCACCAATTGTTTCTGCAGCTCCGCAGGGTTCATCGCGGAGTACACCGCGAGAAACTCGGGCAGCGGTTGTTGCGGTGCCAGTACCAGGCGAAGAGGGTCAGCCAAAGCAACATATAGCGTGACAGAAACATGCGTTTTGTCCCGAAGCACAAGCGTGGCTCTGTTTTCTTCCAGCTCATGCGCCATACAAGCCCCGGCCAGGAGTAAAAACGAAGCCAGCCTAAGTTTTCTCAGCAGCATCATTTGCAGTATGAAATGGAAGGCTGCGTGGTGTCGCCTCCATTATTCGTGAACTGGAAACTCCAGCATGTGGTGGCGTTGGCATTCTGCCGGAGGGCCAACAGAGCCGCAAGTTCTGCCCCGGTGACCTGCTTGTAACGGATCTTGTAGGTGCCCGGTTGATTGACATAGCTGTCCGTGCCCGTTTCATTGGTCGTAAAACGAATCGCAGAGGTGAACTGCAGGACCTGGTAGCCATCACCGGGGTCGGTCGTCAAGGTCATCCCCGACACGTTGAAAGGTGTTACCGGAGGCTGTCGCATGGGCCTGTACTTAGCCCCTTGTCCGGCAAGATCCGGACTCGGAGTACCAATCAGGCAGTTCGTGACGTAAGGAGAGGCATCGGTAACGTGATAGGCATATCCGGCAGGAGCATTCGGCACCGTCCTGGTGTTGCCCCCGCAAATGCTGTCGCGCGTCGCGGTGGTGCCATCTGCATCGCGGTACCCAAAAATCGGGAATCCATCCAGCGCCCAGCCGAGAGGATGAGTATCCCAGTAATTGGTCGGCTGGTCAGCCATCATGCAGGTGGGCGCAGCATGATAGTGGTAGTCGTCGGCCCGTCCCGAGTGCCCGTTGCAGGTGTCAAGCTGGCCAAGAACTTTGGTATCCCCTCCGGTGACGCAGCCACCCTGGGTACAGGGATTGAAGATTGGCACACCATTGATCGCAACACCCAGTGGGCCATCGACTACCGATGTCGGTGAACCTGCAATCGCCGGATTGAGCGGGATCTTCCACGCATTGGCCCCGTTGAAGTTGACGGGAATGGGGACCTGCAGGTTGGTGGACGTGATCCCGTTCATCATGGGCTGCGCAGTAATGCCGTTCGAGCTGATGTAGGCGTAAGTTGCATCGCAGGTCACCACCGGAATCCCTGATTTCGACGCCCGAACGGAACTGATAATGTAGCCGCAACCAGTGCTGGAACCTGTAGTGGCAGTTCGGGTCGCACTAAGATTCAAAGTCGCCGATGCCAGCTTGAGGGGAGCGATCGCATCGGTCACCATCTGGCCCGTTACCTGACTTGCAGGCACGGAAAACGTCGGCGTGCCCGAAAGGGCATAGACCGTCCACGTGTATACCTTGGCACCCGGCCCTTGGGCACAGGGTGGGTTGTAGATGGTACCAGGGCCATCACTGCCAAGGCCCAGCGTGCCAGCCAGAAAGCTGTCGCGCGGGAGACTCGTCGTCGTTGCGGGAACTTTGTAGAGTACCCAGTTCCACTTAGTGGTACCGTCCCCGGGTATCGTCGTCATCAGCACCGCATATTCTTTTGTTCCGGACGGCGCACCCGTCCACGTCAAGGGAATAGTCGAGCCCTGGCCGTCGCATGTGTAGGTAGCGGGGAGCGTTCCGCCATTCGCACCCACTGAACTGGTGAGAGTGAAACTGCCCGGAAGTGGATCCGGAGCTTTGACCGGCAGCACCAGAGTCTGGGGAATTGCAATGCCGTTCAAGGTACCCACCACCGGCAAATCCCCTGTGGTCAGAATTGCAGGTACCACCATATTGAACTGATACAAACCCACCACGCCCGGGGCGAGCCCGGCATAGTTGATGGTCGCCGGAGTACCACCAATGCTGATGGCCAGACTGCCCGAAAGGGATGTCAGCCCGCTGGCCACGCGTCCGCCGACGCCGCTCGGGATTACCGGCCCAAAACCGATGCCATACAGCACTAAGGTTTCACCGGCCAGCGCAGGCGCTGCCGCGACATTGGCAACCGAGCCATTGCCAACAAAGGCCCCCGACGAGGCATGAATCGCGACGACGTATTGCTTACCCTCCACGTTGAAAGACGACGGAGCAAGCAACCCAGGCTGCTGCGATGCAATTACCAATGGAGCCCCCACGCTCGACACTGACTGATATTTGACCACCACTGCATTGGCCCCGACCGGCAACCCGTCAGGTAGCTGCATATTGATCTGGGACGGACTGACGTAGCTGATGTACGCCGGAGTCCCGTTGACCGTAACACTGACAGCATCGAGACTGGTGGGCGCAACTGCCCCGGAGAAATCAGCCGCAGCCCATTCCCTGGTAGTGCCCGCCAGATTGGAGCCATAAATTTCGACCCATGAACCGGGCGCGGCCACACCCGGATAAGCACCGAAACCACTCGCCGTCACCATGTGATCGATCAAGGGTCCAGACTGGGCCCCGGCAGCCACACCGGTCAGGAGAAGAAGCAGGATCCGACAGCCTAAAGGATGTTTCATTGGATGCTCACGTACACAGAATTGGAGTTCTTACCGTTCACGGTCACCACGACTTCGGCCAGCCCGGTGCCGGCCAGCGTTCTCGGGATTGCCAGATTAAACTGCGCCACACCATTGGCCGGAGTTAGAGCGCCGGCATAAGCGACCTCAGCAGCGACGCCGCCAATAGTTGCCGTCGCAGAGATAACAGCCGGCAGGTTCCCCCCATAGAGCACAAGGTAGACCTGGTCGGTTCCTGGTCCCAGCTCGATTGAAGATCCGGCGAACTGCTCCACCAGTTGTTGCGCGCCCCGAACCCTGAGGACATACCCCGCAGCCACCCCCTCCGAATTCACCTGGAAAAGCGCTGGCGCTGGCGGTGGTGCCAGCCTCGCCTCATTGACTACGTTGGTGATGTCGATGTCACCATCCGCAGTCCACGTCTTCACGTAGTTCGCTGGTTTTGGTGCGGTGTAGCGAAAAATGACTGTGTTGTCCAGATTCAGATCACTGGTCCAGATGAACTTCGCGCCGGAGAAATCGTAGCTGGAATAGTCACCATCCGGATTTACCCTTGATGCCGTGTACTCTGTGGCACTTTCCCAGGTACTGTCGTCAAACCCTGGAGCAAACCAGTTTGCCGGGATAGGTGTGTAGCGCACCTTTGGGCTCGCGATGCTGCTGTTCAGCGGTCCGGTGAAGAAGCTCTTCGCCTTCCACGCCGAACTCGTAACTGTGCCATCCGACAGCTTGAGTATGAAGCCGGCGTCTCCAATCTGCGTGCCGTATTCGAGGCCGGTTTTTGGGTCGGCGTTGTCCTTTGCCAGAACCGCAATAGTCATGGGATAGGTCGGCAGCACGTTGATGGCCAGAACATTGTGGGGCAGAAACTCAATCTGGTCCACCCCGGCGAGCTTCCCGTTAAGGTAGACCATACACCAGTTGTCTGCATAGGCATTCAGCTTAATCACGTTGTTGAACGCGGCTTTCACTGGGCCGCCCGGCTGAGCCATGGCCGCAGCGCCGGAAACCAAACCTAACAGTGCCGCAAGAAGAACAGGCTGAATCGTCAAAGTGTGCACAAAGCAGTAACACCCGAACGTAAAGAAAAGTTGTGATCGATGCGGAATTTTGTCACCGAGCCTAACGCTAAAATGGCTGACTCCCGCCCTCGCGACTGAGGACCCGGGCACCGGACAGTGTCACCAGAAAATAACCGTCGTCACTTCCGCCGGCGAACTGGTCTGCCGATTCGCGGGCCGGGTTCAGGCCCTTCAGCTTGCCCTGCAGGACTTTCTTATACACAGCGAAGTAGCGGGAGGCCGCTTCCGCGCTCTGCCATTCCGATACGTAGGCGAGCGTGAGCCGATGGTCCTTCTTCGCTTCATCGATGCGGTATGCCCCTCCCCGCAGTTGCGGCGCCAGCTTCTCAGAAGTCGCCTGGTCAACAAACTGCCGCAGTATGATCCGGTGATCGAGCTCCCCCACAGTCCCGGAGACCAGGGGAGATGTCCCGCGGGCCGGCCTGGGCAGCTCCGGCACGGAGGTGAGAAAGCGTTCCAGATAGCGATCGGGGTGGAGAACATGCGTGGTCGCAGAAGGTGCCTGGCGGAACAGGCGCGCGAAGGAGGCCTTACCTTCCTTCAGATACAGCGCCTGCTGCAGTTTCTGGCCCTCTTCGTAGGGAAACATAAGGGTTTTCCGGATATAGAAGGGGGCCTTGCTGAACACCGGATACTGCGCTTCACCTGCATCATCCGGCCCCGCATCGGGCTGTTCCTTCAAATACTCCGCAGCCGTGGCCGGGTCGCGCAGGCTGCGCCCGGCCTGGCGTGCGGCATACTCCAGCATCAGCCACGAAGCCTGACCTTCCACTACGGACTGTCGCGCCATCGAGGCTTCCGCATCGTCGCCGGCTCCGGCGAGGTAACGCCGGATGGGAAAATTCTGGTCCGCCAGCGCGTGCGCCAGTTCATGCACCAGGGCAACATCCCGCATGTTGTGGGCAGCCCAGTCGGAAATGAACAATTTGCGCCGCTGAAAATCGTAGTAGGCGGCGGCCTGTTCGGTAAGCAGATCGATGGTGGTCTTCTTCAGGTCGAAGTCCTTTGGCACGAAGCCGAACATGCGCAGCGTGGCCTCCTCGGCGCGCAGTTCGTTGGGCTTTACTGACTTTCGAATCTGTTCCTTAAGAAACAGGTTCACCTGTTCCCTCGTCACCATCTCAAATGGAAGCTGCCGATGAATGCGGAAGCCGGTGATTTCCGCCAGCCCCTGCATCACGGTGTTGATCTCAGCGGCGGTTGGGAGCCCTGAAGTTTCCGGAACCTCAGGCTGTGCCGGAGCCTGCGCATACAGAAAGCCACTGGCGAGCGCCAGGGCGGCAAAACAACGAAAAAGGCGGGAGAAAAGGGACACCTGTATCCAGTGTCCGATACCGACATGCCGCGCGAGAGCTTTTTGTGTGGGCGGGGATGAATTTCCTCACCCCAGGCGTCTTCACAGTTATGAGAAAACTCACTTCATTTACATTTGCAACCGCCCTGCTACTGGGCGCCGCCGCTTTCCTGGCCCCGGCAGCCGAACTTCCGGCTGAAGGCGGCAAGGCTCCCGACTTCACCCTGCAATCTCAGGAAGGCAAGTCCGTGAGCCTGAAAGACTTCAAAGGCCAGTGGGTGGTGCTTTACTTCTACCCGAAGGACATGACCCAGGGCTGCACCATCGAAGCGCATAACTTCCAGCGCGATCAGGCTCAGTACACTGCCAAAAAGGCTGCCATCGTCGGCGTTAGCGCCGACAACGTCGATTCCCACCAGCAGTTCTGCACCAAGGAAAACCTGACCTTCAAGCTGTTGGCAGATCCTTCCAAAGCAATGATCACGAGCTATGGTTCACTCGCGGCCAATGGTGCCGTCGCCGCCCGCAATACCTTCCTGATTGATCCGCAGGGCACGATTCGCAAGGTTTACACCCAGGTGAAGCCGAATCCACATAGTGAAGAAGTACTGGCCGCGCTCGGCGAGTTCCAGAAGTAGTCCCGGCACTTGTCGCGGCGGGATAATCAAGGCGTGGGGAAGCAACAGAGCCAATTCGAAGCCCTGATCTTTCCCCACGCCGCCGCGCTGCTGCGTTTTGGCCGACGCCTGTGCGGGAGTCACGCGCTGGCCGAAGATCTGGTACAGGATGCCTTGTTGCGCGCCTGGCGAGCCGCAGATGCGCTTCCCGGCGTGGCGAATCCGAGAGCATGGGTCTTCCGCATCCTGCTGAACACCTGGTACAGCGAGGGGCGGCGGCGGAGTGCACGGCCGGTAGAGGCATCCCTTCACCATGCCCGCAATCACCATGCCCGCAGTCTGGCCGAGCCCCCCCGTGAAGTCATGAGCGATGTTCAGGAAGCGCTGGGGTTGCTGCCGGAGGATCAGCGAACCGTGATTCTGCTGGCTGTTGTGGAAGGTTTCACGAGTCGGGAAATAGCGGAGATACTGGAGATACCGGCGGGAACCGTAATGTCGAGATTGAGTCGTGCCCGGGCCGCCATGCGTGACCATGTGTCCGGTAATCTGCACAAAACAGGAGTGGGATCGCGATGAAGTGCGCGGAGTTTAGCGAGTTGGCGGGGTATCAACAGGGCGATGAGATGGAGGCTGCGACGCTGATGGCTTTTCATCAGCACCGGGACAATTGCGCGGAGTGCGCACGTCTTTTTGAGGCCACACTTGCCCTTGATGAAAGCCTTCGGAGGGAACTTCTCGACGAGACCCCGGATCCCGCGGCACTCCTCGGTCGGGTCCGGACCCGGATTCAGCAAGCTACCCGCGCCCCGCTGCGGTGGCTGCCGATAGCCGCCGCAGCGCTCCTGACGCTGGGTGCAGGGGCAGCCTGGCGCATAACCAGGCCGATGAACAACCCTTTGATTTCTGCGGCAGTCCGGGATCACAACCTGGAGGTGAAAGCGAACAGTCCCCGCCGCTGGAGACTGTCAATTCCCGCCATGCAGTCGCTTCTCGAACAATACGAAGTTGGCTGGAGCGACGTGCAGGCCCTGTTGCCCGTCGGCTTCATTCTGGATAGAGCGAAAGAGTGCAAGATTGATGGCCAGCCGGTGCTGCACCTGGTCTTCACCGATGGTTCGAGGGCTGTCTCCGTTTTTTTTCGGGGAGCCACGGAGATGCCTGTCACTCCGCAAGTTGCCGTAGACGGCACCGAGGCCGCCGGTTTCCGGCGTGGAAAACTTTATGGGCTCGTGGTGACATCCGGAGCCCCTGGACTCTGCGCCGAGGCAGTCCGGCGACTCACTTCGATGTAGAACGGCGACGACACGCTATACTTGAATTTTTGGAATCAGGAGTTGAACAACCTTGGCAGACGATAAGCTTTATTCAGCCGAATACATTGGTAGCGGCACTTTCATCATCAGCAAGCCGAAGCGCAAGAAGACCAAAGCGCGTCAGACGCGGCTGAAGAACCCCAAGCCCGGCTCACGCAAGTAAACGCGGCGTCTTCTCACCGCACCAGAGAATCAGTTTCACAAATAAAAACGGCCCTGCCAACGCAGGGCCGTTTTCGTTTTTAGGACAAGCCTATGGCAGCGTGGTTCTGGCGCTGGAGAGCCGCGTTCCGTTGGCGAAAGCGCCACTCACAGGGAGCATGCCTGAAGCCCCTGCGACCCCGACCACGCAATCCGGCCTCACTACCGGCAAACGTCCGAAGCAGATTAGTAGCATGCACCCGTCTTCCAGTTACCGGAGACCGCAAAGTCAGCGGCAGCAGAAAGCGCCCCCGCAGCCGCCAGCTTCACCCGAACCACCATAGCGGCTCGGCCCACCACGTCCCCTCCGGCTCCGCGATAGCCGGCCCGCAGATACCGAACACCAGTGCCGGTCAGTTTCACAGTGCTTCGCAAATTAGAAGCCGCTTGGCCCGCTTGGTACAACCTGAGCCGGAAGCGGGGCGGATACCCCCAAAGAGGCGAGGAGGTGTTTGCCCTGATGGCAAACAGTCGCGGTACCCGCCAGTTTCATTCATGAAAGTCTCCCCGGGTAGTGAGACCTCACGAATGCAGAAATGAGGCTCGCCAACTGTTAATCCATAAGCGAAGGGAGGCAGAGATGTCCGCCCAAATTCAAAAAAAACAATGGCCCGCAGGTTTGGGGGGGGAACAGAACAAACGAGGGAGGCAGGCTTGCGAAAGGAGGCTTGTAACCGGAGACTTGTAACCGGAGGATTGTAACCGGAGGATTGGTGGACGGAAAGGGATTCGAACCCTCGACCCCCGCGATGCGAACGCGGTGCTCTCCCAACTGAGCTATCCGCCCACTAGCGGCTAACAATTACAATATAACAGATGCCTTCGGACGGGCCAATTACGGCCTCACGGCCCGCTGGCTCAAATACCTACTCGACTGATACCCCCTTGCCAGACACGCCCTTGCCAGATACAACATTGCCAGACACAAACCCAATCCTCGAAAAAATGCGCCGCGACTGGGATGAGCGCGCCAAAGAGAACGCGCGCCATTACGTAGCCACCGCCCAAACGGACTGGAGCGACGACGCGTACTTCGAATCCGGGCGGCAAAACGTCCACCACGAGATTCTGACCGATATGGGCAACGTCTGCCAGGGTCAGGATCCGAAGACCATGACGGTCCTTGAAATCGGGTGTGGCTCCGGGCGAATCACCCGGGCGCTTTCAGAGAACTTTGGTGAAGTCTATGCGGTAGATGTCAGCGGCGAGATGATACGCCGGGCGTCGGAGGCCCTGAAAGACCGAACCAATGTTCACCTATCTCAGAACAATGGTCAGGACTTAGCTGTATTGGGCGACGTCCGGGTAGACTTCGCGTTCACGTACATTGTTTTTCAGCACATCCCCAGCCGGGCCGTTATCTGCAACTACGTCCGGGAGGTGGGCCGGCTGCTAAAACCAGGCGGTCTGTTCAAATTCCAGGTACAGGGCGATGCGACGTTGAAGACGGCTCCTGATGACACGTGGCTGGGCGTCCCGTTTTCTGACGCCGAGGCCGTGGAAATGGCGGAGTCGTGTGGCTTCGAGCCCCGCTACCGGATTGGCGCAGGCACACAGTACTTCTGGCTTTGGTTTTTTAAGCGTTGACACTGTTTCCTGCCGGAATCACGTCCGTGCCGAGGAAACCTCGCCGGAAACGGGCGGCGCTGCGGTAGTCCCTTTGCGCGCAGCCCAGTAACGGCGCATGCGTTCTGCAACTTCCGACCGTTCACCGGCAGACATAAACTTGCGCCCGCGTCGCGACTTTGCGGGCTTTGGAGAAGGAGGGTCCAGCCCCTTCTCCAAAGCCCGAATTAACGCGTCAAGCCCATTTCGTTCTTTGACAAGCTCGTGAATTACCTGGTTTAGATCCATACGCACTCCATGCGAGCCCAGCCAGCGAAGTCATCTCTGGAACTCCTATTACTGAATGCGTGTTATTTCACAAAAAGAGGCCATCTTTGTACAAAATGATAGCCGTAATGATTGGCGAGGAACCAGGCAGCCCCCAGCAGCACCGCTATGGCAGCTAACAGGAAGGGCAGGATTTTCATCCACGGGAACCGACGCTTCTCTCGCTTCAGCACCAGCATGTAGCTGGCCAGAATGCCCACGTAAAACAAGACAATCATTGGAGTTGCGAAGATCGCGAGGTTGAACACATCACCGGTCGGCGTGATCACTGCCGCCAGACAGACAATCGCCAGAATTACGTAGCGGCTGTGACGGACAAGAAATCCAGGTTTGACAATGCGCACAAGAGTGAGCAGGAAAAGCAGAATTGGGATTTCAAATACGATGCCGACGCCCAGCATGATATCGACGAACAGATCGTAGTACTCGTTGACGCTGATCGCCGGATCGATCCCTTGGCCGATGCCGATTCCAAGCAGAAACTCCAGCCCAAAGCGAAAAGCCACATAGTAGGCGAAAACACCGCCCAGGATGAAGAGCCCTGCGCTGGAAACAACAAACGGAACCGCATATCGGCGCTCATGTTTGTAGAGTCCGGGTGAAATGAAGGCCCACACCTGATATAGAATCCAGGGCGACGACAGGAAGCAGGCAAACAGAATTGGGACTTTCATCCAGATAATCTGAAAGGTGTCGGTGGGTCCGATCTGCCGCAGCGTAGGCGGGTTCACATTGAGAGCTATCAGAGCGGCTTTGGCCGGACCGAAGACGATAGCCCAGAGTTCCTCCTTGAAGATCATGCACACGATCACGGCCACACCGATGCCCCCGAGGGTCATGAGCAGGCGCGTCCGCAGTTCTTCCAGGTGCTCCAGGAAGCTCATCCGAGTCATCCCGTCCTCTTCTTCTTCCTCTTCATCCTTTGGAGGGTCGGGAGGCGGCGGAGGGGGTAACGCGCCCGCAGAACTCGCCGGCGGAGTGAGCGGAACCGAATAGTCACCGTGACTGGAACTCCAGTCATTGACCACCTCGCCCGTCACTTCGTGAGCAGGTTCAGGATCTGGCGTGGCCACCGAAACAGCGTCCACCGCATTCGATTCCGGAATTTCGGCATGGTACTCGGGATTCACTTCAGGCGAAAGTTCCACCGGCAAAGGGTGGCCGGAGCTTGAGGGTTCATCCCCGGCGCTGCCGGTAGAGACGGCATCGCCGGAAAGCTCCTCGTCGGGTCCGCCGTGCGGTTCCGGAATGTCAGGCTTCACTTCAGGCGAAAGCTCCACTGGCAAATATTCGTAGGGTGGAGTGTTCCCGGGACTGGAAGGCCAGTCGTTAGTGACCGCGCCCGAAAGTTCCTGGGCGGGTTCAGAATTGAGTATTTCCGCCGGAGCAGATGCCACAGGCGGAAGTTGGGAGGTTTCGTTGTGGGCTGGAATACCGGCGCTCTCCCGAGCGCCGGCTCCTTGTGGATCTTCAGGAATGGCCATCGGCTGTCGTTAGCTGTTTGCCGGCTTCGCGGCGCTCTCCGGGGACGCATGAGGCGCCTCGCCCGGCTGGGCAGGTTCGGTATGTTCGAAGGCCACGGGCTCAGCGTACGCCACGGCGTGATCATAAGAGGCATGATCCTGCCCGGCGTCCAGATGCCCGCTTGCAATCGAACCGGCCGCCGCTTCAATCTGAAGCGATGGCGTGGTGCCGGCACCCTCTATTGCGGATGCGCCAGCGGTTGTGGTTGTGGTAGCGGAGTGGTCGTATGACCCGTCATAATACGACGAATCGTAGTTGGAATAGTCGTGGCTATAGCTATCATGCTGATAGTTGGTGGCAGCCAGTTCCTTGACACCCGTTTCCCGCTCAATGTTTGACATTTCGCGGTCAAAGGTAGCTTTCAGCTCGCTTTGAGCGCGGCGAAACTCCGTCATAGCTTTTCCGATCGTCTTACCCAGTTCCGGCAACTTCTTAGGCCCGAACAGAAGTAAGGCGAGGATAAAGATGAACGCTAATTCTCCGACACCAAGCGTACCCATCGTTGTTTGCCCTAAAGAATCTTAGGTTAAGCCTCCAGCTTCCATTGTAAGCCACGGGGTCCGGATCACGGAAACAGACCGGCGAACGATCAGCGCTGAACAGGCACAGCCTGAAACGAGTTCCCGCGGAAGATCGCACCCACCGCTTCAATCGAACGCTCTCCGGACGTCAGATGCAGCGAGACTTCACCGTTTTCTGCTGTATCCGCAGTGCCAACCCAGGTGGCACCATCCGCCGTCGCGGTCAGGGCTGTAAGCTTCAGCGCCGGTCCGGTCTTGCCCCAACTCAGTTCGAAGGGGCCCTGCGCCGAGGGGAATCGGCGAATTGGCGCCAGATCGACGTTCTTTGCGGTAAAGGTACCTTTCGCGGCCACACTGGCGAGGAGGTCACGCCCGGCACCGGCAGCACTCGCCGTGCCCTCCGTATCTATGAAACCACCGCGCCACGCCAGACCGGTCGCCTTCCCCAGAAACTCATAGCGAGGCCGGGCCCCCAGGAGGTCCACGTTTACGTCACCGGTGAGCGTCGCCGTTCCCACCTGAGCGGTGAAACCAGGCAACACGCCCTTCTCGCCGGCCCACTCCACTTTGGTCTTCAGCCGGGAAAGGGTAACAGCCCCCAGGGCCAGACTATTCACCTGTAGTGTCCCTGCCGCGTGGAAACCGTGCAGCCATTCCGGAATCGGAACCTTGCCGAAGTTCAGAGTTTTGTTGAGCAGCCCCCCCCGGTTGAGCGCAGGCTCCAGCAGTTTCTCCAGAGCCGCACCTTCGACACCTGCGGCGGTGAAATGAAACTGGTGCGGTATGGGCGAGCCATACTCATACCGGTAGTCGCCCTGCGCTTCGATGCTTCCGGCTTTGACACTGAGCCGACGAACGTTCGCCGCATCCGGCTCCAGTTGCGCTTCAGCCAGTAGCAACTGAACCGGCTCTCCGAAACCGTCAAAGCGGAGACTCGACTCCTTCACCCGTATCTCCCCGGTCCAGACATCGGAGTTTCCTGCCCGACGAATGTGTCCATTCCAGGTCCCGCCCGAAAGATGACTCAACAGAGGAATCCGGCTGTTGGTGAGCAGGGGCCGAAGCGTTTCCACTGCCATGCCTTCGGTCTGGAGCCCCACCTCAACTGAGGCAGCGGAGGAGTCTATTGCAGCGTCAAAAATCGCCTTCTCGCCGTTCGAAGAGGTCAGCTCGGCAGGTGCGAGCGCGGCCCGTGACCCGGTGACCGTGAGACCAGTGTCCGCCAGGGTGAGGGTCTCTCCGCCACGAAAAGCGGCTTTGACCCCGGTGAAGCGAAGGCCGCCCTCGAACCGCCCAACCCCTTCGCCAGCCCCCGAATCGAGGCCGATCGAATAGCCGAGTACGCCCCTGGCTGACCCCTCAATGGCCAGATCGGCCGGAATCCCCCAGCCCAGATGCCGCGCGGTGTCCGCAAAAGGTCCCAGGGGGGTCCCGTCCAGCAGAGCCGTCACAGCCCAACTCGGTCTTCCCAGGAATGCCTGCACGCGGTAGCGGAGGTCAAAAGGAAACCCGGTCGCGACGCTGTAAGCCCGCATATCCAGCGTTTGGTTGCGGGCATCAAGCGCGCCGCTCAGGACCAGGGCGAACGGTTTACTGGCCTGATTCGGCGGCTGATTCCAGCCATGGATGTCATCCACATTGAGACGTCCCGCTATGCCGACGCGATCAGCCGGTCCCGCCAGGTGAGCTTCGCCCCAAATCCGACCGTGCAGTTCTGACTCAGCACCCTGGAACAAAGTACCGATATCGCTCAATTCGCTCTTTTCCAGCTTCAGATCAATCGTGATCGCTCCGTCCCGCGGACGCCATTCACCCCGCGCCACCACAGTTCCGAAGCCATGCGAAGGCCGGTCTGTGCGGGCCGGCTCCGCTCGAACCTTGACGGTCCAGGGGCCGCCTTCGTCAGACGGGGGCCACAAATCAGCATCGGTATTGAGAAGGTAAAAGACCGTCTTGGTATCGCCGAACTTGAAATTTACACGTCCGCCGAGCATGTGTATCACGGGGAAGGAACCCTTCAGCTGGGTTCGGGTGAGGGCGGAGAAGTTCCAGTGGACCGAATTCGCGTTGCCTTCGGTACGTGTCAGGTTGACGCTGGTCTCTTCGAGGTCGACCGAGGCGAACTCCAGAGGTCCGCCAAGAAGGGCAGACAAGCGCGGACGGCCCCGCAAGGTGGTCACGTAAGCCGCCGGTTCGGGCCCGATGGCGGGATCTTCGCCGATGATCAAATCCTTGATGGTGAAACCGGGGACAGGGAGTAATTGAAACTGGAGCGTCCCGAAGCTGACTTTGCGCCCCAGCGCGCTTTCCAGCCCCGTGTGGATCTTTTCCCTGTAGCGCTCGGCGTTCAACTGGGGCACGTACCACGCAGCCCAGCCCAGAAGGGCCACGAAATATATCACCAGCCAGCCAGGACGAAGCCACTTCTTCATCTGCTTACTCAACATCGGCTTGCTCAACATCTGCTTGCTCAACATCTGCTTGCTCAACATCTGACAACTCCGGTTTCGCGAGCCAACAGCGCCTGATAGAGCTCCGGATCGTCAATGTCATCTCTGATCCCGGAATCGTCCACATCCACGTATTCAATCAGGGATGCATTGCGGTCAATGGTATCCCGTACCATTGCCGAGGGCAGTTCGGCCAGGAACTGGCGGGCGATTTCTGCGTTGATCAGAACGGGGTGGCCTCTCTTACCGTTCCACCGCGGGATGACGACAGGCGCGGCGGAAGCAAGCAGCCGCGCGAGAGTGGAAGCCTGGAGGGAAGGATGATCCACCAGGGTGAACAGAATACGGTCATACTCCCCCGTGGTGCGCAGCGTCCGTAAGCCGGTTTGCAGAGAGGAGAGCATACCGAGCTGGTATGCAGAATTGATGGTCGTTTGGACGTTCGCGGGGGCCTGTTGCACCATCCGGTCGCTATCAAACCCAAACACCGCAACTACAGGATGGCAGAAAGTGGAAAAAGTGTCAGCGAGGACGGAAAGGAAGGTACCACCGCGAAACGGCAAATACGCTTTGGAACGGCCCATCCGGCGTGACTCCCCGGCTGCCAGAATAATGGCGGCAGGCTTCACAGGAGAACGGCGCGGAGCTTTTCATCGGCGAAAACCGTCTTGGACAGCGAACGCCACTTGCCGTCCGGGTCCCGTCGCATCGCGATCATCTCTGCCGCCACGGAAATCGCGATCTCTTCCGGAGATACGGCACCAATTTCGAACCCCATCGGCGCGTAGATCCGTTCGAATTCCGAGTTCGGGATGCCTTCTTTTTCCAGTTCCTTGATCACCGCGATGGTTTTTCGCCTGCTGCCGATCATGGCAATGTACCGGGCGCTGGTAGATACCGCCCACCGCAGAACCCGCATGTCGTCGCGATGTCCCCGCGTAACGATCACCACGTAGGTAGAGTCGTTGACAAACAGCTTCGGGAAGACATCTTCGTATTCCTCGGCGTGGATATCGGCAGCCTCCGGGAAGCGCTCGCGGTTCGCATAGGTTTCCCGGTTATCCACAACCGAGGTGCGGAAGCCAGCCAGGTCGAGAACCTTGCAGAGACTCTTCGAAATATGCCCGCCGCCAAAAACGATGGCGGAAGGCTGCGGCGTAATACACTCCACAAACACCTGCAGTTGGCCTCCACAAATCAGGCCGTTGTCATAAGCGGCATCCTGCCCCAGGCTGAACTGCATATTGCGTGGCTTGCCCGTGGCAATTACTTCCCTCGCTGCATTCCAGACTTCGGCTTCCACACAGCCACCCCCAATGGTGCCTGCCATGGAGCCGTCTTCGCGAACCAGCAGCTTGGCAGTCTGAAAACTGGGGATCGAGCCATTCACTTCCACGATAGTGGCGAGGGCAGACTTTTGGCCCAGAGCCCGGAGTCTTACCAGTTCATCAAAAACGTCCATTCGAACTGATTATAGCCGCAGCAGGAAAAAGGGGGACACATCGTGATCAAAATCGTGCAAACCGCCGATAAGGAAGTGATGAGTGACACCCGGACTGCGACAATTCTCTTTGGACAGCTTTTTGGACCGCTCTCTGCACATGATACGTGTCGAAAATCTCAGCAAAGTCTACCGCTCCGGAGATGTTGCAGTCGTTGTGTTCCGGGAGCTGGATCTGGTTGTGCGTGAGGGCGAACAGGTGGCGATTATGGGGGCCAGTGGTGCCGGGAAGAGTACCCTGCTGCATTTGATGGCGGGTCTGGATCGGCCCACTTCCGGGGCGATCTTCTATCGGAATCAGGATATTACATCCCTCGCCGAAGCGGAGATGTCGCAATTCCGCAACCGCGAGATCGGGTATGTGTGGCAGCAGCACCACCTGATGCAGGATTTTTCAGCGCTGGAGAACACTATGATGCCTTTGATGATCCGGGGCGGGGACCGGGAAGCCGCCCGACACCAGGCACAAACATGCCTCGAAGAGGTGGGCCTGAGAGACCGTCTGCACCACAGAGCCGGGGAACTTTCCGGGGGCGAGCAACAAAGGGTGGCGATTGCCCGAGCTCTTGCGGGAGAACCGTCCGTGTTGCTGGCTGATGAGCCAACCGGCAACCTGGACGAAGGTACAGGCGAAGCTGTTTTCAGCCTGCTCACACGGTTGAGGCAAAAAAGAAGCCTGACTACGATTCTGGTGACGCACAACACCGGGTTCGCACGAAGTTGTCAAAGAGTCCTGAAACTTGAGAAGGGTGCGTTACGCCCAATGGAGTGAGCCCGCAGGTTTTTGCATCGGAGGCAGTCTGAAGAGTATCTTTAGAGATAGAGCTGGCGTCGTTCCGGATTAGGGCGATAGGGAGTCACATTCATGTTTGAGCGATATACAGAAAAAGCGCGGCGCGTCATCTTTTTCGCGCGATACGAAGCCAGTCAGTTCGGAAGCCCCTACATTGAGACGGAGCATTTACTGCTGGGCCTTCTTCGTGAAGACAAACAACTGGCTAACCGTTTCCTCCGGTCGCATGCGGCGGTAGATTCTATCCGCAAACAGATAGAAGGCCACACGACTGTCCGGGAGAAAGTGTCTACATCTGTAGACCTGCCCCTCAGCCACGAATGCAAGCGCGTTCTGGCCTACGGGGCTGAAGAAGCGGAACGGCTGAGCCACAAACACATCGGGACCGAACACCTTTTGCTGGGTCTGCTGCGCGAAGAAAAGTGCTTTGCGGCTGAAATCCTGCACGAGCGGGGCCTTCGCCTCTCCACAATTCGTGAGGAGCTACAGCGCTCGCAGTCGGAAAAGGTAGCGGCGAACCGCCCGAAAGAAAGCTCCCTGCTCAACGAATTCTCGCGTGATTTGACCCAGGCTGCGATGGATAACTCCCTCGACCCCCTGGTGGGCCGCGATGGAGAAGTCGAGCGTGTCATCCAGATTCTGTGCCGCCGCACCAAGAACAATCCCGTGCTGATTGGCGAGCCCGGTGTCGGGAAGACGGCGATTGTCGAAGGTCTGGCTCAGAAAATCGCTGAGGGTGACGTGCCGTCGTTCCTCGCCGACAAACGGATCCTGGCGCTTGACCTCTCTTTGATCGTGGCCGGCACAAAATATCGCGGCCAGTTTGAAGAACGGCTGAAGACCATCATGAAGGAATTGATGGATAACCAGAACGCCATCATCTTCATTGACGAGTTGCACACTCTGGTGGGTGCCGGTTCGGCAGAAGGTTCGCTCGATGCTGCCAATATCCTGAAACCCGCCCTGTCGCGAGGTGAAATCCAGTGCATCGGGGCCACCACACCGGCAGAGTTCCGCAAGTCCATCGAAAAGGACCGATCGCTCGAACGGCGCTTCCAGGCTGTAAAGGTTCCGCCTCCGAACGAAGCGGATGCGATTCGCATCATGTTCGGCATCAAAGACCGTTACGAGAAATTCCACGCGGTGGGCTACACCGACGAAGCCATCGAGACCTCGGTTTACGCGTCCAATCGTTATATCCCGGATCGTTTTCTGCCCGACAAGGCCATCGATCTGATTGATGAAGCCGGGGCACGGGTGAAGCTTCGCCAGACGACGCTTCCCGCTGAACTCGCCGATATCCAGAAGCGCATCAAATTCATCGTTCACCGGATGGAGAATGCGATCGCCAATCACGAATTCGAAAAGGCCCGCTTCTACTCGGACGAAGAGCGCAAGGAACGCGAAAACCAGCGTATCCTCCGCGAAAAATACAATCTGGACGATACCTCAACCGGCATCGTGACCAAAGAAGATATTGAGGACGTGGTGGCGCGCTGGACCGGCGTCCCCATGACGGCGATCAAGGAAGAAGAAATTGCCCGTCTCCTCCGGGTGGAAGAAGAGCTGCACAAACGGATTATCAGTCAGGATCGTGCGATTTCCGCTCTCGCTCGTGCCATCCGCCGTTCGCGTGCAGGCCTCAAGTCATCGGCCAGACCCGCCGGTTCGTTCCTGTTCCTGGGGCCCACCGGCGTTGGTAAGACCGAAGTCGCGCGTGCGCTGGCCACCTTCCTGTTCTCCAGCGAAAAGTCGCTGATCCGCTTTGACATGTCCGAATTCATGGAGAAGCATTCGGTGTCGAAGCTGATTGGCTCACCTCCCGGCTACGTGGGTTACGAGGAAGGCGGCCAGCTCACAGAACGTGTGAAGCGCGCCCCGTACTCCATTATTCTGCTGGACGAAATCGAAAAAGCGCACCCGGATATCTTCAACATCCTGTTGCAGGTCTTTGAAGATGGTCAACTGACAGATGGCCTGGGCAACCAGATCGACTTCAAGAACACCATCATCATCATGACCTCGAATCTGGGAGCCCGCTTACTCGAAAAGAAGGGCAATCTCGGCTTCCAGGCCCCCGTCGGCGAAGGCCAGATGGCCAAGGTTGAAGAACAGGTTCGCACGGAAGTGCGTCGCGCCTTTAATCCGGAGTTCCTGAACCGCCTGGACGATATCATCCTTTTCCAGTCGTTGACGGACGACGATCTGTTGCGGATTCTAGTCCTCCTGGTCGAGGGCATCAACAAGAACCTGGTCACGAAACACGTAACTATTCGGCTCGATAAGGACGCTGCGAAGTATATCGTCGATAAAACCTGTACGGATCGCAGCTACGGTGCCAGACCCCTGCGTCGCGCGCTCCAGAAGTATATTGAGGATCCGCTGTCGGAAGCCCTGATTCAGGGCATTCTTCCGAAACCTGCTGACCTCGATATCTACCTGGGCGAGGGTGGGCTTTACTATCGCCTGATCAACGCGGCAGTGGAAGTCCCGGTAGCAGTCGGTGCCGGTGGTGGTGAGGAACTGGAACCGGAAGCGGTCGCTCCGGCCCCTGGCGTAGCGCTCTATGCGTTTGAGGGCTAAGCGCTTTCCCCTGTCCGTTTAGCTCAACAGGCCGCTTAGCCCAAAATGCCGCTTAGCCCAAAAGACGGTACGCCCTATCGAAATACACAAGCGGCTCACCCTGGCTGGAAACAGCCTCGGTGAGCCGTAACTGTTTTACCTCAGCGATCAGGACCGTGTGGTCTCCGGCGACCACAGCCTTTTGAAGAATACATTCGAAATGGCCGAGAGTATCCGGCAGGATGGGAGCTCCCGTCACTCCGCGCACCCACGAGATGCCCTCAAAGCGGTCGTCAAGGGGTGCCGAAAAGCGCTGCGAAACCTCCCGCCCGGACGACGCTAAGATATTGATTGCAAAAGGGCTTCCATTCAACAGGTCCTGTAGTACTGAATTCCTGGAATCGATGCTGACCAGCACGAGGGGCGGCTCCAGGGAAACGGAACTAAACGAATTGACCGTCAGGCCATGAGGCAGGCCGTCAGGCCTGGTCGTCGTGACCACCGTAACGCCCGTTGCGAAGCGACCGCAGACCCTTCGAAAAAGGCCCCTGTCAACCGGCCCGAAGGCTGCATCGTCATTCTGGCTTGACATTGAGATAAACCTAATTCTATCATCGGTTTGTCGGAGTTTCGAGACTCCGCTGGGGAGATGGTTTGATCAAGCTCGACATCATCAACGAAGTAGTGGCCAAAACGGGCATCACAAAAACGAAGGCCGAGATGGCGGTCGAGACCGTGTTCGACAAGATGAAGCGAGCCCTCGAACAGGGTGACCGCATCGAACTCCGCGGTTTTGGCGTTTTCACCGTCAAGCCACGCAAGACAGGAATCGGCCGGAATCCGAGAACGGGCGCGGAAGTCTCTATCCCGCCGGGCAAGGCGGTTCGCTTTAAGCCCGGTAAGGAACTGCAGACCCTGCAGTAGTGCCCTTCGAGTCTCTTAGCCGCGGCGACCTGTCGCCCGAATCCCGCGGAAGCCATCTGTTTGCCGGCGTGCGCCGTCTTTGGCTGCATGTTGTGCTCTTCCTGACCACGCTCTTCACCACCACTCTGGTGGGTGCAGGGATGCAGTACAACTTTTCACACAACCTGCCGTTTTTTGATGGCGACCATTGGAGCCGTGTTTATCTGGCGGGGCTTTCCAGCCCGGAGGCCTTCCTTTCCGGGTTTCCCTTCTCCGTGACCCTCCTGACTATTCTGATGGCCCACGAGATGGGTCATTACCTGGCCTGTATGTACTACGGAGTAGATGCCACGCTGCCGTATTTCCTGCCTTCTCCCATGCCGGTCACCGGGACGTTCGGAGCTTTCATCCGCATTCACTCCGCCATCACCAGCAAAAGAGTTCTGTTCGATATCGGTGTCGCCGGCCCCCTGGCAGGCTTCATCTTTCTGGTACCGGCGCTGGGGGTAGGCCTGGCTTTTTCAAAGATCATTCCAGGTATCCAGCAGCAGGGCAGCCTGCACCTGGGAGCGCCCGCGCTCCAATGGCTGGCCGAACAAATGATCTTCCCCGGGGTTGCAGGCTCTGATATCTACCTCCATCCGGTAGCCCGCGCCGCATGGGTCGGCATGTTCGCTACCGCCCTGAATCTGCTGCCCATCGGCCAGCTCGATGGTGGCCACATCGTGTACGCCTTAGCCGGACGCCACCACCGCTGGGCAACCTGGGGCTTTCTGGGAATTCTGGTGGTGCTTGGTAAGTTCTGGAACGGCTGGTGGCTCTGGGCCGTGATGCTGTTTTTCCTGGCCAGAAAGCACCCGCCGATCTACGACGAGACCCGCCCGGGAGCAGGGCGCATCCGCCTCGGTCTCACGGCCTTGCTCCTGTTCCTGCTTTGCTTTACCGTGGTACCTATTTCTGATTAAGCCCCGATCTCCGATTAATCAAAATCCCCCGATGAAGATCACCGCCACCATCGTCACGCTGAACGAGGAGCACAACATTGCCCGCGCCATCGAGAGTCTTCGCTGTGTGGACGAAATTGTGGTGGTGGACAGCGGCTCCACAGACCGCACCCGGGAGGTGGCGGCTCGCCTCGGAGCCCGCGTGACCAAGGAGCCCTGGCGCGGTTACGCAGCCCAGAAGAACTTCGCGGCGACACTCGCCTCCCACGATTGGATTCTCTCTATCGACGCCGATGAAGCTGTCGCCGAAGAACTGGAAGCCGAAATCCTGCTGCTGAAGAAGGATGGCCCCCGGTGCCACGCCTACACGATGCCCCGCCTCGCTCAATACCTCGGTCGCTGGATTCACCACAGCGGCTGGTATCCTGATCGAAAAATACGCCTCTATCTGCGCACCCGGGCCGAATGGTACGGCTCGTTTGTCCACGAAAGTGTTCGTCTCACTGGCGAAGGTATCTCTGGCGAACTGCACGGGAAGCTCCTCCACTTCACCTGCAATTCCCTCTCGGCCCATCTCAAAACACTCGACCGATACACCACCCTGGCCGCCGACGAACTGGCCAGCCGGGGTAAACGTCCGGGCATGGCCCGCATCCTCCTCGACCCGCCCTGGACATTCTTCAGAACGTTCATTGTTCGGCGCGGCTTTCTGGACGGCATGCACGGCTTCGTCATCGCCTGGATGGCGGCACTCTACACTTTCCTGAAGTATACGAAAGCCCGTTTCGGGGCGAAGCGGGCCGGTTAAGTGCGGATTCTTCATCTGGATAGCGGTCGTGAGATGCGCGGCGGGCAGTGGCAGGTTCTGCGCCTGCACCAGGGCCTGACCGAAGCCGGGCTGGACTCACTTCTGCTGGCCCGCTCCGACTCGCCCCTCGCGGCCGCCGCCCGCGCCGCTTCCCTGCCCTGTGAGGACATCTCCCCGCTCCGAATCGCCCGCATATCCCGGGATTGCCATGTCGTCCACGCGCACGACGCTCGCTCGCACGCGGTGGCTGCCATTTGCTCCGTTGCGCCGCTCGTCGTATCCCGCCGCGTGGCGTTCCCCATCAACCAGGGAACGCTTTCACGCTGGAAGTACCGGCGGGCCACCCGCTACCTCGCCGTATCCCGGTTCGTCGCCGCGGAACTGGAGCGAGGAGGCGTCCCGGCGGAGCGTATTGACGTCGTTTACGACGGTGTCCCCGTGCCCCCCCTGCCCGCGTCTGGTGACCGAATCCTGACACCATACTCCGTAGATCCCGGTAAATGTATGGAACTGGCCCGTGAAGCCGCCACCGTTGCCGGCGTCCCGCTGGAAGTGAGCCACAACCTGGAGCAGGATCTCCCGTCAGCGCGAACCCTGATCTACCTCTCCCGGTCGGAAGGCCTGGGCTCGGGCATCCTTCTCGCGATGGCTCACGGCGTCACGGTCATTGGCAGCGATACCGGCGGTATTCCCGAACTTCTGGAGGACGGAGCCACCGGCCTCCTGACCGCAAACACTATCGTTGATATCGCCGCCGCCATCGCAAAAGCAGATCGGCGTTTCGGGGCTGCTGCGCGTCTTAAGGTAATGGATCGATTTACCGTTGCCCATATGGTGGCCGCCACCCGGCAGAGCTACCGGCGAGCGATACAACATGCCTGACTTCGTCTTCGCCGAACAGCTCCCCGCCATCGTCCTCGGCCTGCTTCTTGGCAGCTTCCTCAACGTGTGTATTTACCGCTGGCCGAACGACCTCTCGGTGGTAACGCCCCGCTCCTGTTGCCCCGGCTGTGAACGCCAGATTGCGGCGCGGGACAACATTCCGGTCCTCAGCTTCCTTCTTCTGGCGGGCAAATGCAGACATTGCCGGGCCCCCATCTCGTGGCGATACCCGGTGGTGGAACTCCTCACCGCCCTCTGTTTCGCCTGGTTCACCGCAGTTCACGGCCTGACCCTCGTCACCGCGGCCAACTGCGTTTTCGCGTTCCTCCTGATCGGCCTTGTTTTCTCTGACCTGGAAACCCTGCTGCTTCCCGACGAACTGACGCTGGGAGGCGCGGTGGTCGGCATGGTGTTTTCACTCGTGGTTCCCGTCAACGACTCCTCGTTCCTGCTCGCAGCAAACCTTGCCGGCTTCCATCCGTCTGCCCGTTGGGCGTCCTGCGGCGAAGCCCTGTTCGGGGCTACAGCGCCAGCCGGCATCATGTGGCTGGTCGGCTACCTCTTCGAGAAAATCCGACATAAAGAGGGCCTCGGGTTCGGCGACGTGAAGATGATGGTGATGATCGGTGCCTTTCTCGGCGTCCTCGGCATGTTGCAAACGCTGATCCTGGCTTCCATGGCAGCCACTGTCATCGGCCTGGCGTGGCTCAAACTCAGTGGCAAGGATTCAGACACCTACCATCCCTTCGGGGCCTACCTTGGAGCCGCAGCCCTCATCAGCGCCATCACGGGACCGAATTGGTTCTGGAAGCTCATGGGTGGCGTTTGAGTAAAGAATTATGATTACCCTCTGCGCCGCTGAGAAACCATGACATGCTGGGAGTGACGTTCCGCGTTCCCGAACGCCACAAATATGCTGGTTGAATTCGAACTTATCGAAAAGGCACGGCAGGGTGACGGGGCCGCATTCAACCAGGTGGTCACGGCCTATCGGCGCCGCATTCTGGGGACGATCTCACGGCTCATCGGTCGCCCCGAAGATGTTGAAGACGTGGCGCAGGAGGTCTTCCTTCGCCTCTACTTCTCGCTGGACCGGCTCCGTGTCCCGGAAGCGTTCGAACCGTGGCTGTATCGGTTGAGCGTCAATGCCTGCTACGACTATCTTCGCCGCAGTCGGCGCCGGCCCGAGACCCGTATGTCGGACCTTTCCGAACAGCAAGTTGTGATGGCCGACGCCGCCGCCGGTTCCCGGGTTCAGCGCGAAGAGGATGAACAGGAACGAGTGCGGGACCTGGTAACGGATATGTTTTCAGCAGTCTCCGAAGAGGACCGCATTCTGCTGACACTGAAGGAAGTGGAAGGCCTTTCACTTCGCGAACTGGAGGCAGTCTACGGCGTAAACGAAAACGCACTCAAGGTGCGCCTGTTCCGCGCCAGACAGCGAGTATTAAAAAACATGAACAAGGTAACCGAAGGTGCCCTTCCTTTCGCCAAGACAACTAAGGGCACCTGACAGGGTAATATGATATGGCAGAATCACATGTTCAAGTATCGACGTAGCGGCAGTGAGTCTCACACATCTCCTGAAGCGGATGCGCGCCTGGATGCGCTGTTCTATGCCTACCGGGAAGCCTGTCCTGTACCTGAAGTCGACACGAACTTCATGCCGGATCTCTGGGCCAGGATTGAAGCCACCCGGCTCGAACGCAGCCAGTCGGCTAATATTTTCAGCCAGACCGTCCGATTCCTGGTGACAACGGCTGTAGCCGTTACCGTCATGTTCGGGATCCTGCTCGGCATGGAAAAGCCAACCGGAAACGTCACTCCCGGCGTTTACATGGAAGCCCTGGTGTCCGACGGTGAAGCGGCTCTTGATCTTCTGAATCCCGAAAATATGACCGAGATGGAGCAACAGTAACGACATGCCGAAAAGCCGTCTGGCAACTCTCGCATACCTGGTCCTCGTGTTTGGCAGCGGCACCATGGTTGGCGCTGTTGCGCATCGGCTTTACGTCACCAGTTCGGTTACGGCGAGCACAGTTGTCCCGAAAACGCCGGCGCAGGCGCGAAAAGACTTCCTCGAAAAACTAAAGGTCCGCCTGACAGCTTCTCCGGATCAGGTTACCCAGGTAAACACCATCCTCGACGAGGCCAAACAGAAATACAGCCGGCTCGAGCTGGAAGCCAAACCGCTCCGCGACAAAATTGACGAGGAACGGGTAGAAGGCATTCTGGCGGTTCTGACCCCGGAACAACAGAAAAACTACCTGGCGTGGCGTGCCGAGGTCAAAGCGAAGCGAGAACAGAAGGCGCTGGCTGAAAAAGTACAGGCCGAAAAAGCTGCCGGCGTCCAATCGGCCACGCCCCCAACCCGTTAGTTTCCCTGCCTCCCGTCACCGCCTCGGATTGTGAGCCATAGCTGGCCGTCTACAATAACGGCAGCGGCCTGATTTACTCCTCCCGGCGTTGATCCTTTTTTGTTTGCCCCGTTTGCAGAGGTTGCCGATACAATGCGCCTGACCGAACTCATCCAGAGCTTCCCCAACCCCGGCCTCCGGGGCATGGTGGATATCGCTGCGGTGGCGTTTCTCCTCTATCGGTTGCTGTTGGTGGTGCGCGGCACCCGTGCGGCACACATTTCAATCGGCATCCTGGCCGTCGCTGGGTCCTATGTCGCGGCCAGCTACCTCCACCTGGAGGCCCTCCGTTCCCTGCTCGCCTTGTTGGCTCCCTATTCAGTGATCGCGATCGTGGTGCTTTTTCAGTCTGAAATCCGGAGAGCTCTGGCGAAATTGGGGCGCAAAAGGTTCCTTGGGGCCAACCAGCGCCCCGCCGCCATTGACGAAATCCTCCTCGCCCTCGCCGGTCTCTCCAGGAACAAAGTAGGCGCTCTGATCGTCATGGAGCGGGATATAGGCCTCAGGACTTTCGTCGAGAGCGGCGTCCGCATGGATTGCGAAGTATCCCGCGATCTCCTCCTGACCATTTTTCAGCCCGGTACAGCCCTGCATGACGGTGCCGTTATCATCCAGAAGAACCGAATCGCTGCAGCAGGCTGCTTCCTGCCTCTCAGCGTAAATCCGCAGCTATCCGGCAAAATGGGAACCCGGCACCGGGCTGGCGCAGGGATCACTGAGGAAACGGACTGCCTGAGCCTCATCGTGAGCGAAGAAACTGGTGCTATAGCCATCGGTGACACCGGTACCCTGGAGCGGTCTGTAACCATTGAGCGAGTAGACGAACGCCTGTCCCAACATTTCGGAGGCTGGCTGCGCGGCTTCACTGCCACCACCACCTCCCGTCCGGCCACCACCGTAGCAGGCAGTCCGGAGACAGGTTCCCGATGAGGAATATTTTCCGCAACCTGCCCGAAAAGGCACTCGCCATCGGTGCGGCCCTTGCGCTCTGGCTAAACTTCGCAGCGCAGACGGACCTGGCGGGCATGTTGGCCGCACCCCTCCAGTTTCGCCACTACCCCGGCGATCTCGAGATCAGCTCCACCGTAACCGAGTCGATTCAGGCTGAAGTGCGTGGCTCCGCCGGCCAATTGCGCGACCTCACGGGAAAAGTCAGCGCCGTGATTGACCTCGCTTCTGTCACCGCTCCCGGCGAAAGAACTTTCACGATTCATGCGCGAGACCTCAACCTCCCGTCAGGCATCACCCTGGTAAGAACCGTGCCGGCCCAGGTTCGGCTGACCTTCGAAAAAAGAGCCAGCAGGTTCCTGAAGGTGGAAATCCCCTTCTCCGGGCAACTCAAACCGGGCGTTACCATCGACCGCCTTGATGTCGAGCCCCCTCTCCTCGAGATCATTGGTCCCGAGAGTAAGGTGAACGCAGCCCGCAATCCCATGTCAGACCCTCTCGACCTCCGTGCCGTGGAGGACGGCTCCGAACACCGTCTCGCAGTTTACATAGCCGAACCCGAAGTTCGTTTTGTTGCCGTGCCTTCGGTTAAAGTGAAAGTGCATGCTTCTCCTCCCCGATAGTGAATGGAAGAGAACAAATGCACCACTACTGATGGCAAAACAATTATTTGGAACTGATGGGATTCGGGGCGTTGCGGGGACTTCGCCTCTGGATCCGGCAACTGTTACGGCGCTGGGCATCGCGCTCGGTGACGATCTGCAAAGGAGGAACCTGGGGGACAAGCCGGTCCTGGTGGGCATGGACACCCGGGAATCCGGCCCGGCGATCGCGGCGCAACTGGCGGCCGGCCTGGCCCGTACCGGGGTTCGAACAGAATTCGCCGGCGTGATTACGACACCTGGTGTCGCTTACATTACCCGTACCGAAGGCTACGCGGCCGGAGTGATGATCTCGGCCTCGCACAATCCTTTTCAGGACAACGGCATCAAGGTTTTCGCGCAAACCGGCTACAAACTCCCCGACGACGAAGAGCATGAGATCGAGGAAGAGATCTTTCGTATTCTCCCGGAACTGGAAACCATCACCCAGCTGGCCATTCTGGAGCAAACAGTCACTCCGGACGGCTACCTCTTCTCCCTCCTCCGCGCGCTGCCGGCAAAACTGACCGGGATCAAGGTGGTGCTGGATTGCGGTAATGGCTCGGCCTCCAGCCTGGCCCCGGCACTTTTTGAGGCAGCCGGAGCGGAAGTCATCGCGATTTCCAACTCGCCGGACGGTCGCAACATCAACCTGAATTGTGGTGCGCTGCATCTGGAAGCCGTGCGTGCAAAGGTTCTCGAAACGGGAGCCGATGCGGGGGTCGCTTTTGATGGCGACGCGGACCGCTGCATGATGGTGGCGGGCTCGGGCAAACTCGTTGACGGGGATACTATTCTTCTCATCGCCGGGCGCCTGTTGCAGAAGAACGGCCATTTGCCCGGCAACATCGTGGTATCCACTGTCATGTCGAACCTGGGCCTCGAAAAGGCCCTGGGGGAACTTGGCATTACCATGCTCCGAACTGCCGTGGGCGACAAATACGTCCTCGAAGAAATGATCCGCCGCAACGCGCCTCTCGGCGGTGAGCAGTCGGGCCACATCATTTTCAGTGAACATGCCACCACTGGCGATGGCATGTTGACCGGACTTTCGGTGCTCGCAGCCTGCGTCAGCGAAGGTAAGTCGCTGGATGAACTCGCGGCAGGCCTGACCGTCTACCCCCAGCTTCTCCGAAATATTCGGGTCCCCCGGCGCGTTCCTTTGGCGGAACTCCCGGGCGTCTCCGCTGCCATCGCAGCAGGCGACCGGGATATGGCCGGCAGCGGTCGTGTTCTGGTGCGATACTCCGGCACCGAACCCCTGCTCCGCGTTATGGTGGAAGGCGCGGAACAGCAACAGATTGAAACCGTCGCAGATAACATCGTTGCAGCCATTCGGGCTGAGTTAGGATAGACACAATATGCGCAAGACCTTTATGTTTCTAATGGCGGCCTCTACGGTCGCCCTCGTCGTCATGGTGGCCCCGGCCCAGACCCCGAAAGGCCGTGCTCCCCTTCCCAATGAGCAATGGGTGCAGCTTTTTAACGGTAAAGACCTCTCGGGCTGGAACGAGGTGGGAAAAGAGAAGTGGACCGTCGAGGGCGGCATTATTCATGGCCGCGCCGTCACCAAAGAGTACGGCTACCTGCAGACCAATAAAGACTACAAGGACTTCCACCTTTCCATGCGCTTTAAGTGCGTGGGCGAAGGCAACAGCGGCGTCTTCTTCCACACCCGCTTTAAGCCCGGCACCGCCGATGTTTCCCAGGGTCTCCAGTTTGAAATCGACCCCACCCCCAACCATCACACCGGCGGCCTGTACGGCGACGGTCGCCAGTGGATTGTCTGGCCTGCCCCGGAATTCGAATATGTTCTGAAACAACAGGACTGGAACGAATACCTCCTCAAAGTAGAAGGTAACCACTATGTGGCACGGCTCAACGGCGTCGTCGTGGTCGATTTCACAGACCCGAACCCGAAGTCCTTTGACGGCACCATCTCCCTCCAGCTGCATGCCGGCGGCGATGGAGACATGACGTTCAAAGACATCTACGTCCGCGACCTCTCTGGCCGCTAAGCTCTCTCCCAAAAACAGCAAAAAGCCCCGGCCTCCACCTGCGGAGACCGGGGCTTCTTGTTTTCCCCTGACGGTAGCGGGACATCTGGTAAGGCCGAGGCGCCGACTTACCAGACGAACCCAGACTTCATTAAGCCCAGAGCCCTGCCTCAGCCAGCGCGCGGATAGACGGATTTCAAGTGACGTGAGACGGCTTGCAAACCAA
>RGPS01000002.1 GCA_010084195.1 Terriglobia bacterium | reverse complement strand
TGGGGATGACGACTGGACCGGTGAAGAGGAGCGTTGTTTCGTGGTAGGTAAAGGGGTTGGCGCGGGCGAGTTGTTCGAGGTAAGAACGGTGGATCATGGACTTGCCGATCAGGCGGTCTTCGACGGAGCCGTGGAGTTCATTGGTGCCGGACTTAAAAACGATGGACATGAGGCCGCCGGCGGAGTGGCCGAGTTCGGCGGGGGCGCCGGTGGTGTAGAGCTTCACTTCTTCGAAGGCGTCCTGTGTGGTGGAAATTTGGGCATCGGTACCGTTGGTGGCACCGATGCCAGGCTCTTTGCCGTTGATGCCATCGACGGTGTAGCCCATGGCGCGGGCGCGCTGGCCGAGGACGGTGAAGCCGCCGATGGCGTTGGCACCGGGCATATAGAAGAGGATGCGGATGGCGCGCTTTTGGCTGACGGGGATCTTGACGAGGAGGTCGCCATCGAGGACCTGGCCGGAGGTGGAGGTTTCGGTTTCGAGGAGGGGGGCTGAGCCGGAGACGCTGACGGATTCGGTAATGGCACCGAGTTCGAGCTGGACGTCAACGCGGAGGGTTTCACCGGTGCGAATGATGATACCTTCGCGGACGAGGCGCTTGAAGCCGGGGTTTTCGACATTGACGCGGTAGGTTCCGGGGGCGAGGTAGGGGGCGTAGTAGGCCCCTTCGGAATTGGTGACGGATTCGGAAGTAAAGGCGGTGCCGGTGTTGACGACGGCGACTTTGGCCCCGACGATGGTGGCTCCGGAAGCGTCGGTGACATTACCGACGAGGGTGCCGGTGCCGGCCGCCTGGGCCCAGAGTGAGGATGCTGCCAACGAAGCCAGAATGGCTGCGGAGAGGATGACTTTCAAACGTGGAAATTGCATGAATTCTCGACTTTACTTTTCAATTCGAGGTAAAAGGAAGGCAAACAGACGCCACCCCACCATTATGTTGACTTCATCACAAGTCGGTGAAGATGTCAAGGTAAACGGGGGCTTGCGGGCATGAGGGCGTGTGCCGGGGACAGTGGGGTAATCCGGGCCAGATACCGTATTTCCGTAGTGATTTACACTCTGATTCGATAGAGCAGAGCGTCGCCGCGCCAGGCATTCGGGAAGGCGAACAGGCGGGACATGTGGAGATTGATCCGGTGGTCCTCGCGATCTTCGCGCGCGCAAAGGCTGTAGAGCATCAGGATCTCGTCGTCATCGGGCTGACGGTCGTCGATTTGGATCAGGCTGTCGCGAAGCAGGAGGCCGGAAGTCTGGTCTACCTCTCCCACGTACACCGGGTAGCGGGGGCGATTGCCCCGGGCGTTCGTGGCGGAGATGTGGCCGAGCCAGTAGAGCTTGCCGTTGGAGTGCGGTACCAGCTGCGAACTGGCGGAGGGTGAAAAGAAGGCTTCTCCGGAGGTGTAGGTCCAGGGTTTTGGTTCGGACCAGTGGAAACCGCCGTCCGTGGAAAAACAAACCCATTTGTACGCAGGCAGAGCTGGATTCCGGTCATTGGAACCGCGGAGGATCATCATCAGGCGACCATCGTGAAGTTGCGCCAGAGTGGGTTCGTCCATGCCGCGGGTGGACCGTGCCGGATCGCCTTTCACTGGTCCCGAAGACGTCCACGCCAGCCTGCCATTTTGCCAGCGGGCGTGAAGAATTATGGCGTCCGTGTAGGTGTAGCCTCCGGTGGGATTGTAAGGTTTGCCTTCCGGCGTCAAAGGCGTGGTGATGGCCGGCAGCAGGATGGTGCCGTTTTTGAGGATCAACGGCACGGAAGACACGTCGCCTAACATCACCATGCTGCGACCGGCGTGGACACCGGGGAATGGGTGGTCCGGGCCGAATTCCTGGCCGTGTTGAATAGCCTGATACTCTTTGCCGTCCACCCGGTAGAAGATGTTCCAGCGCCGCATACCTTCCAGCGGGTCATCGGTCGGCAAGACGCCCTGCACGAAGAACTCGATGAATTTGCCCGTAGTGGGCTCGTTTATTCCAGTCCGGGGATGGCGACGGAGCATCCCTTCAGGGCGTCGTTCGGCGGTCTTGTGCCGGGTTGGGCGGCTCCAGGTTCTGCCGTTGTCCCTGGAGGTCCGGTAGTAAGCGATGTCCACGGTATCGGACCGGCTGTAGCGGGTTTCCACGGAGAGCAGGGAAGTCCCCTTGGCGCTTGTGTACCAGGCGGCGGCCATGACGGCGGTGCCCTCTTTCGGAGACTTCAGAAAGACTTCGCGCGTGACCCTTGGATCTGCTGCGGCGATGGCCGGCGCGCAGCAGGCCCCGGCCATCGCGAGAAACGTCCGTCTGGTTGCCATTCGATCAAGCTACCACTGCTTTCCCGTTATCCTTGTAGGGATGATGTCTCGGATAGTTACTGGCTTCTTGTTCGTCGCTACGGCGTGGGCGCAGACGGTATGTCCCCCGACGTCGAAATACTCGCCCTGCGACCTCGTCTTTGACCTGCCGGGCGTTACGCCAACCGACGCGGTTGATCTGCATGCAGAGATTCGTTCACCGCATCACGACACGGTTCGTGCCAATGGTTTCTGGGACGGGGGCACGCGATGGGTGATTCGCTTCACGCCTGACGAAGCCGGGCCCCATACGTTCCGGCTGACTGGTCCGGGACCGATTAGTGGCAAGGAAGGACAGTTGCTGGCGACGGACAATGCCAAGCCAGGGTGGCTGCGAGCGGCGAATCTGCACCATTTTGCGTGGGTGGAGGGGAATAATCTGACGCCGCATTTGTGGATGGGGACGGTGGTGCCGGACTTCAACGGGATGGATCTGGCGAGGTGGAAGGCGCTGATTGACGCGCGTTCGTTGCAACACTTCAACCATGTTGGGATCACGCTGATTGATGAGGCGGTGGCTTCGAAGTTTCGCTCTCCGGATGTGTTTCGGGCGGCCGAGGAAAAGATCCGCTATGCCAATGAGCGTGGCCTGATCGTCGATATTGCGTTTTTTGGCCCGAACGGGCTGATGGACCGACTGTTGCCGTCGCGGGCGGATCGGCGGAAGTGGTTTGACTATGCACTGCCGCGACTGGCGCCTTTCGACGTGACCTGGCAGGGCCTGGAAGGTTGGGAATCGTACGATAACGGGCGGCCGCTGCTGAAGGAGATTGCCGGGTACCTGACGGAACTGGACCCGTACAAACACACAAGGTCGAGCCGGGCGTCGGTGACCTCGACTCCGATGTCGGAGGATGGCTGGCTGCGGTACCGGTCGTTTCAGACCAGTGATGACAATATCGCGATGGTGGAGCAGCAGGCGTTTCAGTATCCGGCAGTGAATAATTTCGCGGTGGGCCTGAAGGATACCGAGGTCTTCCGGAAGCGCCTTTGGAACATGACGATGAACGGCCACTATCCGGCGACCGAAGTGCCGAATGAGCAGGCTGCGGCGCAGATGAAGGTCTGGTACGACTTTATGTCCACCACGCGCCATTGGGAACTGGCACCGCATTTCGATGTGGAGAACGGTCGGGCGCTTTCGCTGGACGAAGTGGAGTACGTGGTGTATGTGGAGAAGCCAGGGCCAGTGACGCTGACGGTGGACAAGGCTTCCTACGACGTGGAGTGGGTGAACCCGCTGAACGGCGAACGGACCAAAGTAAAAGAGAAGACGAAGACGGAAGCGTTGACTTTTAGTCCTCCCGACAACAGCCATGACTGGATTCTGCACGTTTCGCGTGAGGGCAAGAAGACTGGCATGCTGAAGAGTTACAAGTTCGACTCCCGCGAGCCCGCCCTGGCGTTGCAGGATCTGGAAGGGAATCCGGAGAAAGTGCCGTTCGAAATTGTGGCTCCCGACGGAGACACCATCTCGCTCTCGCAGCCGGTGAAGTTTGAGATTAAGCTGAAACGGCAGTCGAAAGCTCTTCAGGCGATGCTGTATGAATGGACCGGCGAAGTGAATGTGTCCGAGCGAGGGTATCGGGTGATCGGGACGGGAGCTTCGGGAACGTTGACGATTCCAGCCAACATCGCGATAGATTACCCTGCGGCGCTGCACATTCGTTTGACTGCGGTGAATGGCCTGGGCAAGGCCTATATTGTGGACCGGAACTACCAACTCACCAAATAAATGCTGACACTTGCACTCGACACAACTGCGGAGTTCGGCAGTATGGCGCTGCTTCGTGATGAAGTGGTGGTGACGGAAACTTTGCTGCATGCCCCGGACGGGTTTAGCGGCATGCTTTTTGAACGCCTCGACGCTCTGCTGACCCGGGAGGGCCTGGTGCCTGATGACATTGACGTGTTCGCGGCAGCGTCAGGTCCGGGCTCGTTTACAGGAGTCAGAATCGGGCTGGCGGCTGCCAAGGGTTTGGCGGAGGTGTTGGGGAAAGCCGTGATTCCGATTTCTAATCTGGAGGCCCTCAGCCGGTTTGGGACGGCCCCTCTTCGCGCTACTGTTCTGGATGCGCGCCGGGGGGAGGTCTTTGCAGCCCTGTATGCGGACGACGGCAAGCTGGTGATTGAGGAGCAGGTTATCCGGTTTCCCCACTTGATGGAATTGCTGGGGGAGCGGGATTTCGAGTGGGTCTCGCCGCACTTTGAACCTTTTCTGCCTGCTCTGGTTGGGACGCGGTTGGCCAGTCTGCCGGTGACAGTGGCCTCCCGGGCTTTGGCTGCCGTGATTGGGCAGATCGCGGTGGCTCGAATGAGGGGCGGCGACACGGGCGAACCAGCTTCGGTGGAAGCAAATTATGTGCGGAGATCCGACGCTGAGTTGCTCTGGCGGGAAGCGGCTCTCTGATAGTCTGACGAGGAGGGGATTTGTGACTTTGATTCGCTGCAAGTTCACGTTTTTATTTGCAATGTGTGCGGGTGTTTTGGCTGCCGCAGATGTGAATTTTAATGGTCGGTGGGATCTTCTGCTGACCAACCCGAATGCTGACAAAGCCTGGTGGCTTGAAGTGTCCGGCGCGGGGACTTCCGAATTGAAGGGCCGTTTTATCGGCTTTCCGGGCGGCGATCTGAATGCCATCAACGAATTGAAGATCGTCAGCGACGAACTGCAGTTCTCGTTTGAAAATACCGCTGGCCGGCGCGAGTATCGGGCGAAGTGGGTGAACGGTCAACTCCAGGGTCAAATGACGGGGCCGGGTGGGCCAGTTCCTTTTGTGGGGTATCGGGCTCCGGTGATTCGGGATCGGGACGACGCTGCCTGGCTGAAGTCCGAGGCGATTCAGCTCTTCAACGGGAAAGATCTGGCAGGCTGGACGGGTTTCGGCAACGCAAACGATTTGGGTTGGACGGTGGCTGACGGTGTCCTGAAGAGTGCCGGGAAGGCGCGGAACCTTGTCAGCACCAAGCGTTTCTGGAACTTCGAGCTTCATGTGGAATACAAGGTTGCGGAACACAGTAACAGCGGTATCGGCCTGCGGGGACGCTACGAAGTACAGATTCTGGATGACTTCGGCAATCCGGCGCAATCGCACGGCAATGGCGCGCTTTACAGTCGTCTCACGCCCGTGGTGAATGCCAGCAAGAAGGCTGGTGAATGGCAAACTATGGACGTGCGGCTGGTGGGGCGTGATGTTTCGGTGACGCTGAACGGGAAGTCGCTGATTGCTAAGCAGAAGATTGAAGGCCTGACAGCCATTGCGATTGACCCTTATGAGGGGCTGCCTGGGGTGATTGAACTGCAGGGTGACCATGGTGCCGTCGAATTTCGCAGTATCGTGCTGACTCCCCTGTTCCGGCCCACTGCGCAATGAAGAAGGGTCGGGAAGGGCTAAAACTGGAAGGTGTGCTGGCGGCGGTAGTGACGCCGAATCGTGTCGGCACGCTGGAGCCGGACTTTACCGGGCTGCTGGAACTGCTGGATTTTGTGGCAGCAGGTGGCGTAAACAGTATCTGCCTGATGGGGTCAACGGGCGAGTTTGTGAACTACTCGAACCCGGACCGGCAGAGGGCCCTTTATCTGGCTGCGAAGCGTTCCCGTGTGCCGCTGGTGGTTGGGGTGGGTCACACCACGCTTCGAGGGTCCATCGAACTTGCTGAGGACGCTATCGGGGGCGGGGCCAGCGGTTTGTTGCTGATGCCTCCGTATTTTTTCCCGTACCAGCAGGGCGAGGTGGAGGCGTATTGCCTGGCCTTCGCGAAGGAAGTGGGGGATGCGTTGCCGATCCTGCTGTACAGCATTCCGCAGTTCACCTCACCGCTCGAGATCGACACGGCGAAGCGCCTGCTGGACACCGGGCGATTTGCGGGGATAAAGGATTCCAGCGGCAACTGGGAGTACTTTGCCCAGCTCCTGGCGTTTCGTGAGCAGCGGGCGTTTGCCTTGTTTGCGGGCAATGACCGGATTGCGCTCAGAGCTCTTGAAGCCGGGGCGGACGGCGTGCTCTCCGGTTGTGCTTCGGCCATCCCGGAGGTTTTGGTGCGCCTGTATAAGACGGCGAAGGCGGGCGATACGGTTGGAGCTGCAAAAGCTCAAGCGACGCTGGATGAGTTTATTGCCCGAATTGACAGTTTTCCGGTCCCGGTGGGTATAAAGCAGGCCTTGGTCCTGCGTGGCCAGAAGGGCGGGGAACTGGCCTGCCCGTTAGCCCCGGAAACTACGGCAAAGCTTGCTGAGTATTCCACCTGGTTTCAGGGCTGGATTACCGGCGCTTTGACTTCTTAGTTTTGGTGGCTCGGGATTTCGGGGCGGGATAGCCGCCGCTGGGCGTTTTTTCGTCGAGCGTCACGTCCATGCGACTCAGGATGCGGTCTTTCAGCCAGTGCGCGTCCCACCACTCCACCGGGTTCACCTGGACGCCATCAATCAACATGGTGAAGTGCAGGTGATCGCCCCCGGCCAGGCCGGTTGCACCGGTCTTCCCCAATGTCTGGCCCTTGGTGACCATGTCGCCCTGCTTCACGAGGAATTCGCTCAGGTGGGCATAGACGGTCTGTAACCCGAAGCCGTGGTCTACCACGATGCAGTTGCCGTAGATACCCAGGTTTTCGGCAAAGATCACCCTGCCGTCATTGGAAGCCGGGACGGGGGAGTGGGCCAGCTTGGCAAGATCGAACCCAAGATGGGTCTGCTGGTCCACTTTCTTGCCCTGCCAGGTGTAGGTCCGATCATCGGCAAAGCGCGATTCCACGGTGGAGTCGACCATGGGGAGGAAGGCTCCGAACCAAAGAAACTTCTGCTCGGACTGGAGCCGCAGATCAGCCAGGACCTTGTTGTTCTGCTTGCGCATCTCGTTATTGATGTAGATGAAACGCTCCACCAGATCGCCCTTAATCTGGTTGTTGGGGTCAATCTGGCCCACGATCCGGTCGAGATTCATGACTTCGAGGGGGATGGTGCTGGCGCGGAATTTCTTCGGGAAAACTTTGTGGGTAAAGTCGGCCCGGGCCAGGGTTCCTGCGGGATTGGAGGCATAGACAAAGGCCGGTGTCTCCGGGCCATTCTGCCACGAATACGCGAACAGAGAGAAGTACTGGCCTGGGTGATTCGGCAGCGGGAAACTACGGAATTTGTAGTCACCAACCTGGACACCGGCCTCGGTCCACGCTCCGCCGGGGGTGAAGGTGACCATTTCGGACCCGCCCTGATTGATATAGTGCTGTGCGCCATCGGCGGAGACACGGGGCGGTTCGGTCATAACGTCCACGTCGAGCGAGACGGAGGTACTTTTGCCCCGGAAATCGTTGGAAACGGCTGTGATGGTGATTTTGGCTTTGCCGTCATGCAGAGAGGGCGTGGATTGCTTCCCTACATTGGCCCGAATGATCACGGGTGCCTCGTTCCGCTTCGGGAAGATGGACTGCTCTTTGGCCTGAGCAATACGGGTTTCCGTGGTCTTCCCGTCCTGTGTGATTGCCAGGGTGACCCAGCGGACGCCGTGGGAATTCTCGGCACGGACTGTTACCGGGGTCTGGAAGGCGATCACCTTAGGTGGGTTCTCCAGCTTCAAAACGGTTTCATTAGAAGAAACCAGATAGATGAGGGGTGCCGCGCACAACAACAGAAGGACGAAGACTACGACCAGCAGGGTTTTCAATGATTTATCTCTTTGTGTAGGTATCGATCCACTCGATGAAGGTCTTGTACCAGAGCTGACTGTTCTGGGGCTTGAGGATCCAGTGCCCTTCGTCGGGGTAGACCAGCAGTTGCGAGGGGACCTTGTGCATCTGGAGCGCTGTGAATAATTGCAGGCCCTGGCTATAGGCGATGCGGTAGTCCAGTTCGCCGTGAATCACCAGGGTGGGCGTTTTGAACTGTGCAGTGAACTTGCTGGGGGACCATTTTTCGTAGATCTCGGGGTTCTCCCAGGGCATGCCACCGAACTCCCAGACGGGAAACCAGAGTTCTTCCGTGGATTCGGATTTGGCGCGGAGATCAAACACTCCGGCATGGGAGACGAGGGCTTTGAAGCGGTCGGTGTGGCCGAGAATCCAGTTGACCATGTAGCCCCCGTAGGAGCCTCCGGCCGCGGCCATGCGGTCGGCGTCCACATAGGGCAGTTTTGCCACATAGTCGGTAACTGCCATCAGGTCTTCGTAGGGTTTGCCGCCCCAGTCTTTATTGATGTCATCAGTGAACTTTTGTCCGTAACCAATAGAGCCCCGTGGGTTTGGCATGACGACCACGTAGCCCGCTCCGGCAAAAATCTGGGCATTCCAGCGGTAGGTCCAGCTTTCGCCCCACTCCCCCTGCGGGCCTCCGTGGATCAACATCAGGACAGGATATTTTCTGGTCGGGGTGAAGCCCGCTGGTTTCACAATGAAGCTGTGGATGGGGGTGTTCTCCGCACCCGTGACGGTGAAATCTTCGAAAGCGGTCAACTGGTACTGGCTGAGCAGGGCGTCATTGAGGTGGGTGAGCGGGACCTCTTTGCTGCTGTTGGAAGAGACCTTGCAGATCTCTACGGGGCTGTCCCCACTCTGGCGGGTGAAGACCATGGTCTTGCCGTCGGGCGTGAACTGGACATCATCCACCATGTTGCTGCCGCCGAGGGCCATTCGGGCTCCGCCGCCCTCCGGCGAAACGAACTGGATGGCTTGCCTGCCGCGATCGACCGCCATAAAAAAGAGCCGGGAGGAATCGGGAGACCAGGTAAAGCTGTTGATGGCCCGGTCGATGGCGTCGGTGGGGATGGTGGTTTTGCCGGTTGCCCGGTCTACCACGGTGAGGCGCCATTTGTCGCTCTCATATCCGGCGCGGGCCTGAGACCGGAATGCCAGATACTTACCGTCAGGAGAGTACGCGGGAGACGCATCTGCACCGGCACCTGAGGTGATTTTCTGGGCTGTTCCTCCGGTGACGGGGATGCCATAGATATCGCTGTTGGTGGAAAGGGCGGGGTTGGGGTCCACATTCATGGTGAACGCGACTTCCCGCCCGTCGGGCGAGATGGCATAGTCATCGGGGCCACCCAGTGAGAAGGGCGGGACGATGCGGTCGCCGGGGGTAAGATCGACAACCTTGCCATCGGCCAGCGAGAACGACAGAATGTGGGTCCGTGTCTTGCCCAGCCAGGCGTTCCAGTGGCGGTACAAGAGACTTGTCGCCAGATGCGCTTTCACTTTGTTGTTGCGTTCCTCGGCGGAACGGCGGGCGTTACAGGTTTCCTCAAAGGTCCCGGCGGCGCTGCATTCGGGGTACACATCGCTGGTGAAAACGAGGAACTTGCCATCTCCGGAAACAGTTTGGCCCGAAGCTTCGGTTGCGAGGCGGGTGATCTGCGTGGCACCGGAGCCATCGGGGTTCATCCGCCAAACCTGCGAGGCACCACCTTCAGTGCCGGTGTAGTAGAGGCTCTTGCCATCGGGAGACCACCGGGGGCGTTCGGCCGGTTCTGCGAGGCGGACGGGATTGCCGCCTTCGAGGGGCACTGTCCAGATGCTGCGGACAGCCCTGTTTGCGGCAACATCCGGCGTACTGACGGAGAACGCAACGGTCTTGCCATCCGGGGATAGCTGGGGATCGGAGAGTCGCCGGAGCTTCAGCAGCGCATCCGTATTGAAAGGCTGTTTTTGGGCCTGAAGGTCTTCGGTCAACAGGAGGACTGGTGCTAAAGCGAGGGCAAGCAACGCCGATCTGCGCATACTTCAAATTATCCTCCAGAACAAGTGCGGGCAGGGCATTTGGGTCCGGGGAGTGGCTCCGACAGGTAAGATAAGGGGAGGAGACAGTTTGCATTCTCACCATCACGGGCACCACTCAGGAAAGAGTGGCCGGACGCTGATCTGGTCGTTCGTGGCGACTGCCGCGTTTGTGGTCTTTGAGTTTGTGGCGGGCGTGCGCTCGCATAGTCTGGCTCTGATCTCTGACTCGGCGCACAACCTGACGGACTGGGTCGTTTATGAGTGCTGGTTGCGCATGCTCGACCCGCAGCCGGTAAATGAAGGGGCTATGTTGTGGGTAGCCGGGGCGGCCATCATCCTGAATGGGAGCATTATGCTGGGGCTGCATGGTGACCATGACCTGAATACGAGAGGCGCCTACGTCCACATGTTGGGTGATCTGTTGGGCGCTGTGGCGATTGTGGCGGGTGCCCTCGCGATTCGCTTTACGGGGTGGACGAGGATTGATCCGCTTCTCTCGCTGGCGATTGCGGTTCTGGTGGTCTGGACTGCGTGGGATGTGATCCGGGAATCTCTGAACATTTTGCTGGAGGGCCTGCCCCGCGGGGTGGATCTGAACGAAGTTTGTTCGGCGATGCGCGGCGTGGAGGGCGTTCTGGATGTTCATGATGTCCACGTGTGGAGTCTTGGCTCGTCCTCGCGGGCGCTGAGCTGTCATGTTTTGATTGACGACATGCCGCCTTCACAGAGCCAGGGGATTTTGAACCAACTGAACTGTTTGTTGGGGGAACGCTTTCACCTGCACCACAACACGATGCAGTTCGAGCACGTGGGCTGCGCGATCGCGGATACCGGCTGCGTGATACCAGATAACTGCCACGAGTTGCACGCTCATGGAGATGATCACGCGCACCACCATCATCACTAGCAGCGCCTGTCGGCGACAGGCGCGCAGGATGCCATCCTGCGCCCCACCTCCATCCTGCGCCCCACCTCAGGACCAGTCCGGCCTACAGTAATTGTGCAAAGGCGCTAAAGCTGTCGTCAGAAGAGTAAGAGTCCGGCGCGGCGGTAGAGCGTGCGACCGCCTCGCAGGGTCTTGTAGACATCGTTATGCCCCTGCCGTTTGGCCAGGTCGCGGTAGTCGCTGACATCCATGATGGCCAAATCTGCCTGTTTTCCGGGTTCCACTGAGCCCGCTACGGTTGACATCCGGAGCGAGCAGGCCGAATTCCAGGTGGTTGCGGTGATGGCTTCTTCAATTGTCATCCCGAGTTCCTCGCAGGCGAGATGCAGGAGGGATTGGGGGCTAAATACCCCGGATCCGACTCCGCCGGAGCCTGATCCCAGAGCGATTGCCGAGCCCTCGTCAATCAGGCGACGCACGCAATCTCTCGGGTGTGAGGACCCCAGGATGTCGGTGCCTCGCACGACCAGGGCGCAGGATGCGCGGGAAAATTCGGGGCTGGGGTGGCTCAGGATCCCGGGGGCAATGACGGAGATGGCGCCCGTTTCGTGAATCAGACGCTGCGCCCTTTCAGATAAGGGAATTTCAGAGCGCAGTCGGAGGATAAAGCCGTAAGGGACTGCCTTCTGGATGACGCTTTCCAGTTGCTCCATACTCTCGGGTGAATCGCCTGAGGGAATTTCCAGCTCCAACAGGCCCGCAAGGCGTTTTTCCAGAATGCTGCTAACCCATTGTTTGACCACGATATCGGATTTAGCCGCCTCCATTTCGAGGGCAGATGGGGAGAATACGGAGCGAATTCGAATGGGTCTGGTCTGGAAGAGTTTTTGAACGGCGAGGAGTTTTCGGGCATCGCGAAGTTCTTTGGCACCGTGAGTTGCGGCCCCCAATGAAAGGACCCCGTGACGGACCCAATCCTCCACAGCAAGAAGGGTCTGGCCCTCCAGCACTTTTTTTGAGATGGTGGCCAGGGGGGCTTCACCCGGCCGATTCGGTTGGCTCTCGGTTCCAGGCCCAACCAGGACGGTATCAGCCTCAACGAAGGCAGGCAATGCAACTCGACCGCCCGCATCGACCTCAAAAGCCTGCCGGGCCTCGGCCAGGTTCTCTATTCGGCGCGCGGTTCCGGAATCGCGGACCACGCCGTCGTGAACGAGCAACGCCGCATCATTTACTACCTGAATATCGCGCATCGCAGTCCCGCGACGGGGACCACTTGGTCCCTGCAACGTGACAAGTTGCCGGACCTTTCGGATCAGCGTCCACAAGTTCCGTGGCCCTGGATCCAGGTGAGGTATCTGCAGCCTCAAGTATATCGGTATCGGGACGAAAAGCCTACTTTGGTTTGTTGAATTGAATAAAGAAAATATATGGGGTGAAACTGTGTGGCGTTGTCGAAGCCGGGACTTCCAGGTCCGGGAGGGTGTGTTGCGCGACTTTGCCCCTGGGTGGATGAACTTCAGGCCGGTGTTTCTGCGGTTCTGCGCCGGGAGATTCGGGATTGCCGCCTGCAACTCCCGCGATTCCGGCTCAGCGACGTGGATGTGACGCAAGAGGCGGGTTGCCAACCTGCCGCACAGATATTGATTGTGAAAATACTCTAGTGTTGGGCGGAGGCGCGGCGGTACTGGCTCACTGCTTCCAGGTGTTTTTTGAGGGACTCAGAGAAGTAATGTCCGCCGCTTCCATCCGCTCTGGCAACAAAATACAGGTACGGGGTTTCGGCAGGTGAGATGGCTGCCCGAATGGCTCCGAAGCCCGGGTTGGCGATGGGGCCGGGGGGCAGGCCGACGTGCCGGTAGGTGTTGTACGGGTTGTCACTGGCCAGGTCGGACTGGTGAATGGTGCCCCGATAGCGGTTCTCCAGCAGGGCGGCGTAGACCGTGGTGGGGTCGCAATCGAGCTTCATGCCCAGGCGAAGGCGGTTGCGGAACACCGAGGCAACGCGGGGTTGTTCTTCGTGCAATCTGGCTTCCCGCTCGACGAGCGAGGCGAGTGTAAGGGTCCTGTGTGGATCGCCGCCCTGGCCTGCCTTCGCCCATTGCGTGCGAAACTCTCCCACCATTTGCTTCGCCAATTGTGGTGCAGTGGTGTGCCGGTAGATGCGGTATTTACTGGGGAACAGATATCCTTCCAGGGACGTTGCCTCCGGGGCCAGGTCGCGGATGGGGGTGGGGTTCCTGGCAGCGGCAAGAAAGTCCGACGCGCTGATGGTGGATTGTTTTTCCACGGCTGCAGCCATGTCAAAAATATTCAGGCCCTCCGGGATGAGGATTTCGGTGAAATAGATGTCTCCCTTTTGGATGCGGTGGAGGATTTCGAGAGGTGAGGCCGGGGTGGCGAAGCGGTATTCGCCGGCCTGCAACCGCACCGACCGGTTCAAAGCGCGAGACAGCATGAACACCCAGGGGGCCTCAATAACGCCGGTTCGTGCGAGTTCGCCGGCCATTTCTGCGGTGCTGGTGCCTCGCTTCACTTCCAGGAAAACGGGTTCGGAAAAGCCACGATAAGGGGACTGGAGATGACTGGCGGCGTAGGCTCCGGCCAGCACCAACAGGACTCCCAGGGCCAGTGCACCCCTGAACAAGATTCTCACTGGCGGTTTCTCCGGCCTTGCCACACCTGGTCCGCGTTAGAATCCTGCGCGAAATCTTCCGGGAGCAAGGCGGGGACTGCCGAATTCAGATGATCCTGCAGAAGAATGAGAGCGGAGAACTGGTCAATTGCGGCCCTGCGGTCACCGGGTGCAACGTTTCGGCCGCGCAGTTTCCCCTCGGCCTCCCAGCTGGTGAGCCTCTCATCGCGAAAGAAGAGGGGCAGGCCGGTCTTGCGTTCCAGTTCACTGGCGAACTCGCGGGTGTATTCACTCTGCTCGCTGCTCTCGCCGCTCATGTGGAGGGGGTTGCCCATCAGAATTTGTTTGACGCCGAGTTGCACAGTGAGGCGACGCAACATTTCGATATCGTGGCGACGGCCTTTGCGGTCCAGCGTCTCCAGCCCGCGTGCTGCAATGCGCAATTCATCGCTGACAGCCAGCCCGATGCGCTTCTTCCCGAGGTCTAACGCCAGAATGCGGCCCGTTTCAGTCACCATTTTCATTGTATGGCGCCGAGGTTTGATCTGCGGGGGAACGCGGCAGAGATGCCTCCGGACAGACATGCTAGGCTCGAAATACGTGTTGAAGCTCTCCTCAAGTCGTATGGATCGAGACCTTGGCGGGCCGCTGGGTGACGCGCGAAACTATTCTCTCGGCATAATTGCTGCGGGAGTAGTGATCGCCATTCTGTACTGGGCCCGCATGGTATTCATTACGACGATCAGTGCGGTTGTGATTGCGCTGATTCTGGAGCCATTTGTGGGCCTGTTGACGCGAATTCGGTTTCCACGCGCGGTTGCCAGTCTGGTGGTGTGTCTGGTCGCTGTGACATTTCTGTATTTTGCGGCCTTCGCGGCGTGGAATCAGCTGTCGGGAATTGCTGAGGATGCTCCGGCGCTCAAGGAGAACATCACCAGTGCTGTAGACGCGGTGTCGAGCCGTATTCAGAAGATTGAAGACTCGGCTGCCCGTGTGCTCACTCCGTCGCGGAAGTCAGATAAGCCGGTTCCGCCGCCGGGTGCCGTCCAAAACAACCGAAAGAATGCGAAGAAAGCGGTCGTGAGCCCGCTCCTGCAACAGTCCCCGGATTTGATTCCGGAAGTTCGCATCCACGATGACCGAAATCCAATTGAGGATTACATCTTCTCGCGGCTGGACGCCCTTTATCAGGTGGTGCTGATGGGGTCTTTTGTTCCGCTGCTGGTGTACTTCATGCTCAGCTGGCGAGATCACATACACAAGAGCTTCCTGCGCTTTTTCGATGGCCCGTCCCGAACTACGGTCTCGCAGAGTTTGCAGGGAATAGCGGGTGTTGCCCGAGCCTTTGTGGTGGGGAATTTTATGATTGGGGTTCTGCTGGCGCTATTGACCTCCGCCCTGTTTGCGGCCATTCGTCTGCCGTATCCCTTCCTGATTGGTACGTTGAGCGGAATTCTCAGTCTGGTTCCTTATGCGGGGCTTTTGCTGGCCATCGTCCCACCGCTGCTGGCGGGGCTGGCGACCGGGGCGCCCAGTTCCGTGCTGTTGCTGGCGGTGCTGATAGCGGTCCTGTTGCATCTCATCGCGATGAATGTCCTCTACCCGACGATCGTGGGGGCCCGGGTGCATCTGAACCCTTTGGTGGTAACCTTTTCGCTGATGTTTTGGGGCTTCCTGTGGGATGCGGCCGGGCTGGTGCTGGCGATTCCGATCACGGCCGGCATCAAGGCAGTTTGCGACCATGTTCTGAGCCTTCGGAAGTACGGTCGATTTCTGGGGGATTAGTCGGCTCGTCGCGGGCCGGGGTATATATTGTCGAGTGATATGTCCCGATCCTTTTCCTTGCTCGCCCTCACCTTTGCTGTCGCTACCGGCATTTCGGCACAGCCCCCTGTCTTCCACGACGACTTTGAGTCCGGCGCTGTTGATAAGACGGTCTGGAAGGAGCTTGTTCAGGGTGATGCCACGCTGAAGATCCAGGCCGATAAGGCGGCCCACGGAAAGTTCGCCCTGCAGGTGCACTATCCGGCGGGTAAGAGCAGTCTTGCCTTTCTGACTCACGATGGCCTGCCTGGCTCGCTGAAAGAGCACCTGTTTGGGCGAGCCTATATTTTTGTGGAACCGAAGGCACCGAGCGGGCACATGGTGTTGTTGCCCATTGGTGACGGGGACTATCCCCTTTCGGAATTTGAAGAAGTGGGTATGTATCGCGGCACGTGGCAGCCATCCTACCAGCAGAACCGCTTTACGTCCGGGCGGGGCGAAGTTGTGGATCACGGTCCTGCAGTACCGGCAGGCAAGTGGTTTTGTCTCGAGTGGGAGTTCAACGACAACCCCAACAGCATTACGCTTTGGGTGGATGGCGAGAAGGTAAGCGAGAAGTCGTTTACTTTCCGCGAACTGGGCAAGTATCACCTGGTGGGTGAATTCAAACAGCTGGCGGTGGGGGTGCGGCTCTGGGGGGCTGCCACGGAGGCGTTCGACGTCTACTTCGACGATATTGCGGTGGATACGAAGCGAATCGGCCCCGTGAAGTAAGTTACTTTTTTAAGAGCGCGCGGGCGTCGAGCCACTCCAGGAAACGTTGGGGCCATTGCCCAACCGGCCCCTTTGTGTCGGGGCGGACGCCAAAGCCGTGGCCGACTTTGGTGTAGACATGCAACTCCGCCTGGGCCCCTGCCTTCTTCATGGCAAGGTAGAGTTCCGGGAGGCCCTGGGAGATATTCAGCCGGTCGTTCTCGCCGCACGCGAGGAACGCCGGCGGCATTTCTTTGCTGAGGGGCATGTCTTTCGGGATGGCCGGATACACCAGGGCGAAGAAGGCGACTTTCGAACTTAGTTTTTCAAGCGGGTCGGAAGCGTCAGGCTTCGCCTCGCTGACGTGGGTGCCGGCGAGGGCGGCCAGTTCGCCGCCTGCGGAGAAGCCCATGACGCCGATACGGTCCGGGTCGATACCGAACTCAGCAGCGCGGCTTTTGACGACCTTGATGGCGCGTTGGGTGTCGGCGAGCGAAGTGCCCTCGATGGTGTAGGTGGATTCCTTCTGGCGGGCGAGCCGGTACTTGAGGACAAAACCGGCTACTCCATGCTCGCTGAGCCATTTGGCCAGATTGTAGCCTTCGTGGTCCATCCAAAGCGCACTGTGGCCGCCGCCCGGCGCAATCACGACGCTGGCCCCGGTGGCTGTTTCTTTGGAAGGTAAGAATACGGTGATTGACGGTTTGTGAACGGTAGCGACCACATGCTCACCCTGCGGGGTAACGCGGACGGTTTCGTCTGCGACTTTGCTCTCTGAGCCCGGGGCTCCAGCTGGCCAGAGGTAGACCACAGTTGGGTCGGCAGCCGACAGCAGGACTGCTGCGGAAATCAACAGCGTAGGCAAGGTAAGAGTGCGCATAGGTGACAGGGTCTACTTTATCTCAGCGAAAAGGACCCTCGCTCGTTCCCGAATTGTTTCTGCGTGATTCCGACCGTCACCAAACAGATAAGCCGAGACGGTGACGCACGACTTCCCGCCAAAGGCTTCGCAAAACAGCGCTACCGGTGAGTCATCCAACGCCGGAACCGAGACCACCAGATAACCATCTTTCGGTCTGGAGACCACGTTCACCGGCATACCGAGGGCCTGGCTGCCGTCAGCCATGAGAGGCTTGACCTCATGCCCTGGCCGCTCCACAGTGGAGGTAACCGTAACGTTGACCACATCCTGTCCGCGCTTGTTTTTGAGGACGTAGTTGAGGACTGCCAGATAGGTGGACCAGCCGCCGAATGTTGCCTCGTATTCGTCGTCGAATTTTGCATCCGCGCTGAAACCGGAATGAACCAGATGGAGGGTTGTGGTGCCACCCGCAGCTTCGATACTGAACTCGACCGTCTGGCCTCCGTAGCCGAGGACCAGGCGCTTGCCCGGTTCCCAGACGAGAATATGGTGCGCGCCCTCGGGACTGTCGCCCCAGGCAAGCCAGAGTTTCCCCTGGCTGGGTGTGCCGTCGGGGCCTGGTTCGATTCGGGCTCCTGAGGTGAACCACTTCACAATCTCTGAGGGCGTCGAGACAGCCTCCCACACTTCGTTTGCGGAGGCCGGGAGGGAAATCTGAAGTTCATGCGTGCGTGTGTTCAATTTGATGTTCCTTCTTCGGGGCAGTTGAGGCGGGGTAGGCACCGAGCATGATCCTGAACGTTCGTCCGCCGGGGGCGTTGGGGGCGTGGTACCGGGCTGCTGCCGCTGCGAGGGCGGCGGATATCTCGGCCGCGAATTCTGCCCTCATCTGCGGCGATGCAAAGCGGACTTCTGTGGAGATTGTGAGGGTGGCAAGCTTCTTGCCCGATTTGGTTGCGGCGGCCTGCAGGTTTCCCAGATCAGCGATGGCCCGCGCGGCGGTGGCGGCGAGGTATCCGGCACTGAATTTGTCCTGGTCAACAGTGGGGGTGAGGTCGCCCAGGACTTCGGGGTTGATCAGGTATGAGGTTGCGGTGGCCTGCAGCAGGCGCTCGACGCAATTTCCCTTGCGGGTCTCTCCGGCCAAATGGACCAGGTGGGCAGCTTCGAGGGCACGGAGGTGATAGTTCACCTGCTGACGAGGGAGTTGGAGACGTCTGGCGAGGCCCGCAGCGGAGTCCGGCTCGTGGAGCATGTTGAGGAGCCGGAGACGCTGCGGGTCCAGCAGGACTGCGGCTTGTTCCGAAGTCTGGAGAATGGCAACCGGCAGGGGCAAAGAACATTTTGCAACCGGTTTATAAAAGTTGTCAAGAAAAAATATATCGTCGGATGACGGCCAGGCCGGTCAGATACTGATGACTGGACAGGGCGAGTGCCGAATGATGGAATGGGCATGCGTCCGCAGCCGGCCCAGCGTCTCATGCAGCACGCCACGCCCGATGACGAGGAGGTCAGCATTGAAGCGTTCCGCCTCTGCCCGAACCCTGTCGGCTACATCACCGGCGGCGACGTGGATAGTGGCCTGGATGCCTGCCTCCTTGCGGAGATCTTCCACTTTCTGTTCCAGACGCTCGCGCATGGCGAGTTCCACTTCGACACCCAGTTCGGCTTCGAGGAAGGTTCCGGTTCCGGGAACCGTGTGGACAAGATGCAATTTGGCCCCGACTTGCTGCGCCAGAGCACCGGCCCACCTCATCACGTCGAGGGCACGAGGAGAGTCATCCACCGCACAAAGAATCGCCAAGGGGCGCGATTGGTAGTGCTTTGCAGTGGTCTCGATGTGAGCGTCCGTCCACACCGGGCATGCAACGTCATGGAGAACCTTGGCCGTTACCGAGCCCAGCAGCAGACGGCGGAAGGGGCCGTACCCGTGGGTGGGCATCATTACCAGATCGACCTGATGGAGGCGAACGAACTCGACAATTGCATCGGCGGGGTCTCCGACGACCGCAATGCGTTCGACCGTGACGCCCTCAAATTCATTGGGGGCGAACTCATCGAGGCGCGACTGGACGGCGAAACGGAGTTCTTCAGGCTCTGCGAAGACACCACTGGCGCCTTCCATGCCTGTGATGATTACAGAGCGGACCACGGCGAGCATGGTGACCTTTGCCCCAAAATCGCGTGCCTTGGTGGCGACAAAAGGAACCGTCGAGTGGCTGCGTTCCGAAAAGTCGACGGGGAAGAGTATGTGGCGGATGGCGAACATTGTTAACCTCGTTTCGGTGAAACATGGTGCAATCCTTCTGCCAAAGCACAGCAGTCCGGTTTGGGTTATAAAACGCAGGGTGGTTGGGCCATGCGTCTTTTCGCTCGTGCAGGTTGAGCCAGAACCCGACTATAGTTTGGCCCCTTGCGTGCACGTAACCCCGTGCGATTATGAGCGACAAACCGTACCGCCCCATTCTGATTCTGTTGACGGCAAACTGGCTCACCATGACGGGTTCCGCGCTGGTAGTATTCGCCGGTGTGGTGCTGCTTTTCCTTATCCCCGTGCACATGTCGGGCCACGTGACCAACCCATATAGCGGGCTGCTGGCCTTCCTGATCATTCCGGCCCTGTTGCTGCTGGGGCTGCTGATTATTCCGGTGGGACTCATCGTCGCCCGTCGTTCGGGCGTGGCAGTGATGGCCGGCGTTGTTGACCGAAAGGCGGCGTGGCGAAAGGCGGTCCTGTTTTTTGGCGTCATGACCGCGATAAATGTTCTGGTTGGCGGGCAACTCTCGTATCGGGCCGTGGAACACATGGACACGCAGCAGTTTTGCGGACAGACGTGCCATGCCATGACTCCGCAATTCGTTTCTCATGCCCGTCCGCCACATTTGCGGGTTGCCTGCGTCAGTTGCCACGTCTCTCCGGGCGCGGCAGGGTACCTGAAGGCCAAGACGGCCGGGACGCGGCGTCTGATGGGGGCGATTTTTGACAAGTTTGAGCGTCCGATTGACTATATTCCGGGGCAGGAGGGCTCGGCTTCCTCCGCAGAAACCTGCGAGGTGTGTCATGCCCGGGAGACGATACTTGGACCCAGATTTCGGGTCCTGACAAAGTTCGCTGACGACGAGACGAATACCCGCACGGAAACCGCTCTGATGATGAGGGTTGGCGGCGGAGCCACGGGTGGGATCCATGGTGCTCACCTCGCGCCTGGGATCACGGTCCGATACTCGGCTACAGACAATAAGCGGCAAACGCTGCCCCGGGTGGAGTACACCAATGCGAAGGCCGGGATTTCGCGGACCTTTCTGGCAGCGGGTTCGACTGATGCCTCTACGAAGGGCCTGCCCACATTCGTGATGCAGTGCGCCGATTGCCACAACCGGGTGGCGCACTCGTTTGAGCTGCCGGACCGGGCGGTAGATCGTGTGCTTGCGTCTGGCGAAATTGCACCGTCCCTGCCCTTTGCAAAGAAGATAGCCGTGGAGATTCTTCAGGCAAAGTATGCCGATGCTGACGATGCGGGGCGTAAGATCCCGGTGGTGTTTGAGGCCTTTTACCGGCAGAAGTATCCGCAGGTGCTCGCCGCCCGGCAACCAGAAATCACGCGTGCCGGAGCTGCGTTGCTGGCTATCTACCGTCAGAACGTTTTCCCTGAATTGAAAGTGAGGTGGGGCACTTACCCCACCAACCTGGGTCATATGACATCCCCGGGCTGTTTCCGGTGCCACGACGGGGACCACGCCACTCCGGACGGCAAGACAGCTTCGCAGGATTGTGAAACCTGCCATCGAACTTTGGCTGTTGATGAGAAGGATCCGGCGGTCCTGAAGGATCTTGGTATTGGAACAGCTATGAAGTAGCGTGATAACGAGAGGAGAAGGTATGAAAAGACTAATTGGAACAGTAATGGTGGTGCTTCTTGCCGGTGCGGGGATTTCCCTCGCGGCAGATGCCAAGGCTGGACAGGCTGCTTACGACAAGTCCTGCAAGTCCTGTCATGGCGCGAATGGGACACCGAATGCTGTTATCGGAAAAATGATGAAGGTGGAAATGCGGGCTTTGGGCTCGGCGGAAGTGCAGGCGCTGAGTAACGCAGATCTGAAAAAAGTGATTACGGATGGCAAGGGCAAGATGAAGGCTTCCGCCGGGGTTACAGGCGCAGCCGCTGACGATGTTGTGGCTCATGTCCGCACGATGAAAAAGTAAGCAGCCTGCGACGAACGGGTGTAAAAAGAAAACCCGCGGCAAAGTGCCGCGGGTTTTTTATTACGGGGGCGTTCCCTGTCCGGAAGCGATTCCGGCCATTTCCAGGGTTGCCGGAACACCGGGCCCGGGTGCCGGCCCGGGAATTAGAATTGTGTCATTCGCCTCAAAGACACGATTGAGGACTTCGTTCTCGGCACGAGTCCAATCTTCCAGTTCTTGGCCAGGGGTTCCGCCGCGTTCCTCGAAAATGGCATAGGCGCGAAGACGAATTTCTTCGGTCATGTTCTCCATGGCGTTTCGGCCCAGGGGTACTTCCGGGATCGGGACTTCCTCAGCTTGAACCTGCTCAGCTCTTACTTTCGGCATGTTATTGAACCTCCGGGAAGAGGAGGAGCACGTGGTGTGCCATTTGCGCGGGTTAGCCTGCAATGCCATGTTTTTTCAACTTGTACCGCAGGGCATCCCTGCCGATACGCAATAACCGCGCGGCCTGCGACTGATTGCCACCGGCTGTCTGCATTGCCTTCTGAATAATGGTCCTCTCCTGCTCGTCGAGGGCGTTGTGGAACTCGGCAGGGGCGTCACTCAATGAGGCGGGGTGAGCTGCGTCCAATGGCGCGTAATTGTGTGACGACATTGAAGGCATGGCGTGCAGAAGCTCGACGCTCCCATGAGTTCCATTCCCATGGCTTCCATGAAGATAAGGCGGCAGGTCTCCGACGTCGACGGTATCGCCCATTACCATCATGCAGGCATGGCCGATCACGTTCTCCAGTTCCCGGACGTTACCTGGCCAGGTATGGCTCGCCAGCACGCCCCGGGCGCGGTGAGTCAGGCCGCGGATTTCCTTGTGGAACTGGCTGGCGAACTTTGTGACGAAGTGTCGTTCCAGTAAGGGCAGATCCTCTTTTCGGTCGGCGAGGGGTGGCAGAGTTATTTCCACCATGGATAACCGATAGAAAAGATCTTCGCGGAAGCGTTTCTCGGCAACTGCGAGCCGAAGGTCGTGATTGGTGGCGGCGATGACCCGCACATCCACCTTTTTCGCTACCAGCGACCCCACCCTCTGGACTTCCTGGTTTTGGAGGACGCGCAGTAATTTGGCCTGGGTGGAGAGCGGCATATCCCCAATTTCATCCAGAAACAGGGTGCCGCCGTGGGCGTATTCGAAGAGCCCGGCTTTGTCGACGTTGGCTCCCGTGAAGGAGCCGCGGACATGGCCGAACAATTCACTTTCAAAAAGCGTTTCCACCACTGCCGAGCAATTCAGCACGACGTATCTGCCCTGCGAAACGGGACTCAGGCGATGGAGGGCCCGCGCCACCAAATCTTTGCCGGTACCGGTCTGGCCGGTGAGCAGAGTCGTTCGGTAGTGGGGTGCAATCCGGCGGATCCGGGAGAACATCTCCCACATGACGGAACTGTTGCCGATGATGCCCTCGAATTCAGCATTGGCGGCGAGTTCATCTTCCAGTTGCGCATTGCGGCCCCGTTTGCGCGCTGTTTCCACAAAGCCACCGATGCGTTCTCGTAAGGCGCTGATGGAAACCGGCTTGTTCAGGTAATCGGACGCGCCTTTGCGGATAGCCTCGACAGCGGACTCTGTGGAGTAATGCGCCGTCATAAGGATGACATCAATGGAGGGATCAAACTCCATGACGCGTTCCAGCACTTCAATTCCGGTCAGTTTCGGCATCACCAGATCTGTGAGGACAATCTGCGGGTGGCGGGAAAAGACAAGGTCCAGGCCCACCTCGGGGTCGGAAGCAGTCAGGATTTCCAGGCCAGGGCGTTCCAGCGCTGTGGAGAGCAGTTCCAGGCTGCCGGGATTATCGTCGATGATCAGGATCGAGAGCGCGTTCAGGGCGACCATTCGCTGCTTATGGTACCAGTGGGTCTTCGGGCTTGTCGGAAACGGGGTGGGGTCTGATCCATTCGAGCATTCGATCTACTTCATCCCGCAGCGCGGCCACCCGGATCGGCTTGGCGACGTAGCCGGTGAAGCCTGAGGCAAGAGCACGTTCGCGGTCGCCGGCCATGGCGCTGGCGGTCAGGGCCATAACCGGCACATTGTCGAACGCCGGGTCCGTTCTGAGTGCGGCTACGACGCCGAAGCCATCGAGGCGCGGCATCTGCAAATCGAGGATGATGACATCCGGTTGTACGAGGCGGGCCTGCTCCAAGGCTTCCACGCCATCGGCGGCCTCGAAAACCTCGTAGCCGCAGCTTTCGAGGACGTCCCTTACAAGCTCCCGGCTGATCGCTCTGTCATCAGCGACCAGAACTTTCTTCATGCTCCCTCCACGAGGGGTTTCAACGGGATAGAGAAAGTGAAGCAACTACCCTTGCCGGGGGTACTCTCCACCGTAATGGTGCCGCCGTGACCCTCTACGAGGCGTCTGGTGATAGCCAGACCGAGGCCCGTGCCTTCCCGGACCCCCCTTGTGGTGACTCCGGTCTGATAGAACTCGTCGAAAATAGCTTCATGTTCCTCGGGGGGAATACCGACCCCTGTGTCCGTAATCGAGGTGATCAGCATGCCATGTTCTGTGTGGGCGTTCACGCGAATCTGCCCACCCTGGGGGGTGAACTTCGCGGCGTTGCTCAGGAGGTTGACGAGAATTTGCTTGATTCGTACCCGATCTGCCACTACCGCCCCGTCGAAAAGCAGCCTTGTCTCCGTGGCCAGAGACTTGGCTCTGGTTACGGTCCGAACGGAGGCCATACTCTCTTCGACGAGGGCTGAAAAGTCAAAAGGTTCGGGGCGAAGTTCCAGACGTCCAGCCTCAATCCTGCTCAGGTCCAGGATGTCGTTGATCAGGTCCAGGAGGTGTAATGAGTCGGTATGGATGTGGTTGACAAAGCGCCTCTGTTTCTCTGTCAGGGGGCCATGGAGGCCCTCGCCGAGCAGTTCGGAAAAACCGATGATGGTGTGGAGCGGGGTTCGGAGTTCATGGCTCATACTGGCCAGAAACTCGCTCTTTAGCCGATTGGCGCGCTCGATTTCCCGGTTCTGCAGTTCCAGTTGCTGGTTGGCTTCAACCAGGTCTCCTGTGTACTTCTCCTGTGCGCTCCGAAAACGGACTTCATCCGCTTTTCGGTCCGTGATATCCCGGATGATGGCGGTGGTGGTGAACCCAACCTCGGGGGATTCCGAGGGGCTGAGGCTTATTTCCACGGGAAACCGGGTACCGTCCTGACGGAGGCCCTGGAGGGTGAGACCAACACCCATGGGCCGAACGGAGGCCTTGTTGTGGTAACCCACCCGGTGCCCGTGGTGGCGCTCACGGACGTCCTGCGGAATCAGAACCTCCACCGGCTTACCCAGCAGGTCGGCACGGTTGTAACCAAACATGTTCTCGGTGGCGCGATTCAGGAGAATAATCAGCCCCCCCTGATCCACTTGCAGGATCGCGTCCGGGGCAGCGTCGAGAATTTCCCTGAAGCGTTGCTCACCCATGGCAGCCTGTACGGCAATCTTGTGCCCGGAAGCTCTTTGCATTGGGCTTCACTGAGCAATTTTGTATCCAACTGGAGAACCGGACCATTCACGGATACCATACCGCAAGGGAAGGGCTCGAGGCCAGTGTGGGCAGGGAGGGGCGGGCGTGGTGGCGCTGCTTTCGGGCACCAGGGGAAGTCCGTCAGGCCATCTTTCCGCTGCGCTGACCACGCTCCCGGACCCACAGGGTGCCAGCCTGGCCCCATATCCGGGACCACAGTAATTGTGAAACCTGAGTTAAGCGGATATGCAGCTTGTGAAAACGGTTTAGTTACTGGTGCCGGTGGTCTTCAGGATTCGGATGCTGCCGTTGCGGGTTTCGAGGTCAATGGCCGGTCCACCATTGCCGAGGGTGCCGTTCAGGTGGTCGTTCTTGACCCGATTGCCGTTGGTGGTGGTGAGGATGTCGAACTCGCTCGAAATGGATGAATTGGAGGTATCCGCTGTTATGTGGGCAGCAGTGTCGCCAGGCATTTTCAGCGTAATAGCGCCGTTGCTGGATTGGGCGTGGATGTCACTTTTCGGGGCTTTGTCGAGGGCGAGTTCGATGGCACCGTTGGCGGTGGTGAGGCGAATGGGAGCTGCGGTAGCGCGGTCCATGCGGACGTCAATGGAGGCGTTGGAGGTTTCCACGTCGCATTTGCCGGTGACTCCTTCGGCGCGAATCCTGCCGTTGGAGCTTCTGGCTGACAGGCTGCCGTTGAAGCGCTCCACCTCAATTTGGGCATTAGAAGTGCGCGCATCGAGATCGCCGGAGGCGTCGGTAACCCGAATGGTGCCATTGGAAGTCTTCACGTGTGAGATAGCGCCCACATGTTCAATCCGAATCGCTCCGTTGCTGGAGGTGACGCGTTCCACTACCGCCTGTTTGGGGACCTTGATGGTCATCCTCGCACCCGAGTTGCCTGTGGAACCGGAGGGGTGGACGGCGCGGACTTCCACTGAAGAGGGGGAGTTGTGGGTCTCTATTTTGATGGCGTCCCGGAGCCGTTCGGTGGAGCCGTATTTCGTCCCGCTAATGTCGACTTTATTCTCATCCCAACCAATGATCTCCACCTTGCCATTGAAGGTCTCGGCGACAAGCTGGCCGTTCGGCTGCAGATCGTAGCTGAAGTGGAAGTCTTCCTGGTACTTGTCAGACGAGCCGTGGTCGAAGTCGATTCCGATACAGCCGGTCAGAAACAGAGAGGTGGCAAAGAGCGGGGCGGCAAGTAACGAGGTGAGGCGCATAGGTTCCTTGCAAGGGTATTACGCAGGGACCGTGCCACAGGTTCAGCGAATAGTTGGCTATTGCAGCCAGTTGCCGGCCACCATTCGGCGCACTGGTTTTTCGTCGCCGCCGGAGGGAGGGTGGTCCAGAACGTTGAGGCTGGCTGGCTGGCCTTCTGCAACCGCTGTTTCTCCTGCCGACACGACCCACTTCCCCTGCAGGTCGACACGTTCTGAGTTTTGGGGGACGGGCATGTCACTGCGGGAGCCTATGCCGCGGATCGTGTTGCCGACGATGACAAGGATGGTGTCTTCCCTGGGTGGGGCACCGGGGGAGGTGATCAGCGTCGCGCCGATCAGGACCCGGATTTTCGATTCCTGATACTGCGATTCCTGACAACCGGCAAGAGCCACTGCGGCAATGATGACAAGGAGATTTCTGAGCACTGGAAATCGCAGTATCGCACGAGGGCTCCGGCCAGCTATGCTGAACTGCGTGATGATTTCCCGAAGACATCTCCTTTGTGCGATGGGCGCTGCCACGGCTGCTCCGGCATTTTCCCAACAGGCCCCCGGACGGTTTACGCGCAGTATCTGTTCCGTGATCTTTCCTCCAGGCACGGACCTGCCTGCCATGTTCCGCAAGGCAAAAGCCGCGCGGTTTGACGCCATGGAACTGCGCCTGGGGGTGGATATTCCTATGGAGGCATCGGCTGCTGCGCTCGCTGACATCAAAAGCACGGCGAACAGTGCGGGAATTGCACTGACCAGCCTCTGGGTTTCGCAACCGCTGGGGCAGCATCCGCTGAACAGCCCCGATGGAACCGTTCGGGGGCAGGGTGTAGACGACGTTCGCCGGGCGACCGAGATTGCGGCGAGACTGGACTGTGGGGCGCTGCTGCTGGTTCCGGGGCGGGTTGGTCCGGTGGGTGGGCAGTTCGTGGGGTACGAGGAGACCTGGAAGCGGTTTGTGGAGGAACTGACGAAGTGTCTTCCCTCGGCGGCTGCGAACAAGGTCGTGCTGACGGTGGAGAATGTCTGGAACAAGTTCCTGGTCAGTCCTCTGGAGATGCGGACGTTCGTGGATCAGTTTGCCAATCCCTGGCTGGCTGCTCATTTCGATATGGGCAATGTGATGCAGTATGGGTTCCCGGAGGATTGGGTCCGGACTCTGGGGCCCCGGATTCGTCGTGTCCACGTAAAGGACTACAAGCTGTCTGCGCGTTCAGAGCAGGGCCGCTTTGTTCCGCTGCTGGAGGGGGATGTCAACTTCGCTGCCGTGATGAAGGCGCTGGTGGAGACCGGGTACAGGGGCTTCCTGTCCCCTGAGATCGGTTATGAAGCGGCGCGGGAGCCTGAGCACCTCGTGAAGGTTGCGGAACAACTGGACCGCATTCTGGGCCTTGTCTGACCTGTCCGGTACTATAGTGGTGCTTTGAACCTCAGCAATCTGTTTGATTCATCGTTGATCGGCCGCCGGGACAAGGTGGCGCTTGAGTTCCAGGGCAGGGAATTCACGTTTGGAGAGATCGAGTCGCGCAGTAATCGCCTGGCGCACGCTCTGGTGGCCCGAGGCATGGGAACCGGAGACCGCCTCTGCGTTTACCTGGTCAATTCGGTCGAGATGATCGACCTGTATCTGGCCTGCGTCAAGCTCGGCGTCATTTTCGTTCCCATCAATATCCTCTACCGGGAACGGGAAATGGCTCATATCCTGGCCGACGCGGCGCCTCGGGCGCTGGTTACGGATGCGGACCTGGTGGTCAGTGCCGAGATTTGGCGACCTGCCGACCTTGTAGCTGAAGCTGCGGGGCTATCGGAATTGCGACCCGGTGTCGTTCTGGATGGCGACGCGCCGGCGGGCATCATCTATACGTCAGGGACCACGGGGACTGCCAAGGGAGCAGTCCTGACGCACAACAATTTTTCCGCCAACGCGGTGAATCTGCTGGCCTGCTGGGAGATTCGGGAGTCGGATCGCTTCCTGCTGGCGCTCCCGCTGTTCCATGTTCATGGTCTGGGCAATGGCCTGCACTGCTGGCTGGCGAGTGGCTGCCGGATGCGCCTGCTGGAGAGGTTTGAGCACCAGACGGCTGCCGATGTCTTCGTCGAATTTCGGCCCACGTTGTTCTTTGGGGTGCCGACGGTTTACGTTCGTCTCCTCGGATTTACTAAGGATGTCGCCCAGGAAATCGGTGGGTTCATGCGGTTATTCGTATCGGGTTCGGCCCCTTTGCCGGCGCAGGTCTTTGAGGAGTTCGAAGCGTTGTTTGGGCACCGCATCCTGGAACGCTACGGGATGAGTGAGACGATCATGAACATCAGCAATCCCTATTGGGGGGAGCGGCGGGCAGGGACGATTGGTTTCCCCTTGCCTGGTATCTCGGCCAAGCTGATGGGTCCGGCGCTGGAGCCTGTGGCACAGGGCGAGACGGGCGAGGTCTATCTGAAGGGGCCGAACATCTTCGCCGGATACTGGGGAAGACCGGAAGCTACCAAAGACGCCTTTGTGGAGGGATGGTTCCGTACCGGCGACCTGGGCACGATTTCAGCAGATGGCTACTTTACGCTGTGTGGCAGGAAAAGTGACCTGATCATCTCAGGGGGCTTCAATATTTACCCTCGGGAGATTGAGGAGTTTTTGCAGGAACACAGTGCTGTGGCTGAAGCTGCCGTTGTGGCACGTCCGGATAAGATGCGTGGCGAGGTGCCTGTGGCTTATGTGGCGCTTTTGGCTCCGGTCGAAGTTGCGGAACTGGCGGCTCTCTGTCGTGAGAAACTGGCTTCGTTTAAGGTTCCGCGGGAGTTTGTGGTGGTGGAGAAACTCCCCCGGAACGCGATGGGCAAGCTACAGAAGAATCTACTACTGTGAGAGCAAGAGGCGGGTTGCCAACCTGCCCCACTGTGAAAATGTTCTAAAAAGGGCAGTTTTGTCTTCGCCGTTCTCCCGCTACCGATTCCGGAGCCTGCTCGTTTCCGCCTGGTTTGGTTGCGGCTGTGCCGGGTTAGGGCAGGGCGAAGACCGTTAGAGCTGAGTCGTTGGCGATGGCCACATATTGCTTGCCGTTGATCGCAAAGGACATGGGCGAACTGCGGATTTCAGCGCCGGTCTGGTACTTCCAAAGCAGCTTTCCGGTGCGGGAATCGAGGGCCAGCAGGAAGCCCTCTTTGGAGGCTGAGAAGAGCACGCCACTGGCAGTGGACAGCACGCCGGCTGACGCGGAGCCAGCCTCGAGAGTGTACTTCCAGCGGATGTCGCCGGTCAGCGGATCAATTGCGGTGATAATGCCCTTGCCCCCCACCGACTCATCCTGCTGGTCGCCGGTCCCCGTGTAGGGTCGTCCCGGGTCCGGCGTCCTCACCACGCTCTTGTAGGTGGCACAGGAGTCGCGGGCTCCCACGAAGAAGAGTTTCGTGAGCGGGTCATATGAGGGCGCGTTCCAGTTGGTGGCACCGGTCGCGTCGGGGCAGACATAATTACCTTCCGGGGTCGGATCGGTGTTGGGGATTACCTGGGGACGACCTTTGTCGTCCAGTCCCTTTGCCCATGTCTGGCGCGCGAAGGCCTTACCCAGCAAAAACTCGCCGGTAACCCGATCGAGAACGTAGTAGAAACCGTTGCGGTCGGCATGAAGCATGAGTTTTCGGGGCTTGCCGCGGAAGGTGGCATCCACCAGAACCGGGGTTTCGCTGGAATCCCAGTCATGCGTGTCATGGGGCGTGAACTGGAAGTACCATTTCATCTTGCCGGTGGCGGGGTCGAGCGCCAGCATGGAATCGGTGTAGAGATTGTCGCCGAGGCGGGTGCCGCCCTCGTAGTCGGGGGAGGGGTTACCGGTGCCCCAGTAGATGGTGTCGGTATCGGGATCGTAGGTTCCTGTCATCCACGTCGGGCCCCCGCCGGTTTCGGCGGACTTGCCGGACCAGGTGGCGCGGTTGGGATCGCCAGGTTGCGCTACGGCATGTGTCCGCCACAGGCGTTTCCCGGTTTTTGCATCATAGGCGTCCAGAAAACCGTAGAGCGCGCATTCGCCGGCGGTGACCCCGACAATGATCTTGTCACCCACCACCAGAGGCGCATGGGTGATGGAGAAACCCTTCTTGTAGTCATCGACCGCGATGTCATAGATAACGCGGCCGGTCTTCGCGTCCAGGGCCACGAGATGAGCGTCGAGGGTACCCAGATACAGACGGTCGCCCAGCAGGGCGAAGCCTCTGTTGGTGGATACCGTGCAGTTGGCGTGGTATTCGGGCAGGGGACGACGATAGCGCCAGACAGGGGTGCCGGTGCGGGCGTCCAGCGCCGCCGCGTTGTCGCGAGGGCCGGTTACAAACATGAGGCCATCCGCCACGATGGGCGTATTCTCCACGCCGGGGCCGCCGAACTGGAAGGTCCACTGGGCGGCCAGTTTGCTGACATTGGCGGGCGTGATGCTCTTCAGGGTGGTGGCGTGGGTTCCCTGCAGATCGCCCCAATAGTGGAGCCAGTTTTGGGGTTCGGCCTTCGAGTTCTTCAGGCGCTCCCAGGTGACGTTGAAGTCCGCAGACGGGGTCCATTTGGAGAGGTCCGGGGTGATCTCGCCCGGGGCCTTCAGGAAGGCCACCAGGTCGTTGATCTGAGCCCCGGTCAGGGCGGCGCGAGGCATCAGCGTTTTCAGGTCCTGCCGTGACTTGATGTCGGCCTTGGCCAGCAGGTGCAGTTTCTCGGCGCGATCCCGCAGGAAGAGGGAGTAGGTGTTGTCGACTACGATGAGGCCTCTGATTTTCCGGCCATCATGGGTGGTCACTTCGGCTCCGCGATTGCCCCCGCGCGGTCGCTCCCCGGGCACGGTGATTTGTCCGGTCAGGTCGCGCACGGAACGCTGGTCGCCAATGCCGGTGAGATCGGGAGCAAAACCAGAGCCGGAACCCTGGATGGCGTGGCAGCCCGAGCAGCCACCAGAACCGTAGAAGAGCGATTTTCCGGCGACCGGATCGCCGGTGGCTTTTTCGTCCACCCCCCGCACCTGAGAGATGAGCCAATCGGCGATGAGCCGGGGTTGATTGTCTTTCAGCGGGAAAGCGGGCATACCTGTTCCAGGGATGCCGTCGTGGATATTCTTTGCGATTTGGGCGGCGGTGCTGCCGTGCCGCCAGGTCCCGCTGGTCAGGTCCGGGCCGCGTGCACCTTTGGCGTCCCAGCCGTGGCACGCTGCGCAGTTGGCGGCGAAGACTTGCTGCCCCTCAGCCAGCGCGGCGGCATTGGCGTCGTGAGCTTGTGCGAAGGCGGCGGGAGCCGTCAAAAGGGCGAAAAAGAAAAGGGATCTGCGGGACATGGTGGTCCTTAACAAGATACCGCTTGCGAACTGTTCTGTCAGGGCTTGCTGCCGACTACGGTGCGGAGGGCCGGGCCGGGCAGGGAAATACCTTCCATGTAGGCAGCCTGGCCTGGAATGGTTATGGGTAGCTTGCCGTTCACCGCGATATCCCCAAACAGGGCGCGGGCAGCCGAGATTTCGGCCGGAGGGACCGTACTGTAGGTGGTCAGGTACGCTGCTACCTCCGGGAAGCTGCGCAACAGGTAGGGGTTTCCCAGGGCGACCAGTACCACCGGCTTTTTTGTGGCCACCAGGTTCTGAACTAGTTGCGGGTAGCTGCCGCTGAGGGCGACATTCCCCCGGTAGGCCGAGACCGAAGAGAACGCCGCGACAACGAACTGGCGAGCGTTACGGGCGCGTTCCCAGGCTGCCGTGAGCTGTGTGTCGGACATTCCTGCATGCAACAGTTCGATCTGAGCGCCAGGTGCGCGCCGCTTGATCTCGCCCTTCATGGCATTTCCCTCGTGACTGCGGGAACTCTCCGTCAGGATAAAAAACGTGGTGCCCCTTGGGTCAGCCAGCGGCAGCAGATTGCCCGTATTGCGAACCAGGGTTACGCTTCGGTCGCTGATTTCCTGCGCGGCCAGGTTGTTTTCTTTGGTGTTCACCGAAGCGGGGATTCGCCGGACATCGACAATTTTGTTGGCATCGAGTCCAATGCGGGCCTTGGCTTCGAGAATTCGCCTGGCGCTGTCGTCGAGGCGCTCCTGTTTCAGGCGTCCGTCTCTGACTGCTGCCATCAGGGCATCGAGGGCGACATCGGCGTCCGGCGGCATCAGGAGAACGTCCACCCCTGCTTCGACGGCACGAACTGCAGCCTCCCCCGTGGAGAAGCCGTTGGCGATGCCCTTCATTTCCAGGGCGTCGGTGACCAGCAAGCCCTTGAAGCCCATTTCGTCCCGGAGAACCCCCGACATCAGTTTGGCGGACAGGGTTGCCGGGCTGCCTGAGGGGTCGATGGAGGGTACTGAGATATGGGCGGACATCAGCGAATCCACGCCGCTTCGAATGGCGGCCCGGAAGGGTGCCCACTCAACCTTTTCGAGACGCGCCCGGTCACCGCTTAGCGTCGCCATGTTCATGTGCGTGTCGGTAGCGGTATCGCCATGGCCGGGGAAGTGCTTCGCCGTAACCATGATCGGGGCAGCCGCGTGGGCACCTTCAATGAAGGCCGAGACCATGGCGGAGACGTCGTCCGGGTTTTCACCGAACGAACGAATATTGATGATCGGGTTGTCGGGGTTGTTGTTTACGTCGGCATCGGGAAAAAATATCCACTGGATACCCAGGGCGCGGGCTTCGCGGGCAGTAATTTCGCCTTCTCGTCTGGCGGTGTCCGGGTCGCGGGAAGCCGTCAGAGCCATGGCGTGGGGAAAGACGGTGGTGGCTTCCACGCGCATGGAGGCACCCCGTTCCAGATCCCCGGAGATGAGGAGGGGCACTTTGGCCATACCCTGCATGCGGTTGGCGAAATTCGCCACGTCGCGGGGGGACGGCTTTACGGCGACGCGCCCGTTCACGACGTTGATCAGGATCAGGCCGCCGATGTGCTCTTTTTGCACCAGCCGGACCAGGGTTCGGTACTCCTTCGGTCGGGTCTTTGAGGTGAAGCCGTTAAAAGGGACAACGATGAGTTGCGCAGCGCGTTCGCGTGGGGAAAGATCAGCCATCCATTTGGCCGCCACCTGCTCGGGGGTGGGTGGGATTGGCTTTGCCGGGCTGGGCCGGGCAACAGCCTGCTTCTGCTTTGTCGCGCTGGTTTTCCTGGGGGCAGGGCGCACGTTGCGTTTTACAGGAACCGCCGCCAGCAGGGAGATCCCTGTCAGGAAAAGCACCGAAAGGTGGGCCGCTGAGGCCATTAGCCCGCTTTGCGACTCTTACGGACGGCCGTGGAGGCGGCTGAGCCTGGGCCACGCTTTGCCGGCAGATGTGACAGCTTCCTGACGGCCCGCAGCAGTTCCGGCACTTCCTTGTTGCTCTTGGCGATAACTTCGTCTGCCCCGGTGCTCTGTGGCGTCATGCCGAGCGCGCTGGCAAAACCGGACAGCATGATTACCCTCGCCATGGAACCCGACTCCCGAATCATCCGAATAAACTCCAGCCCATCCATGTGCTTCATGCGGTAATCGGTGACGACAATGTCGAACGAACCCTGTTCGAAGATCTGCCAGCCGTTTTCACCGCCGCGCGCCGTTTCTACTTCGTGGCCCTGGTCCTGGAGTATCATCTTACGGGCCAAAAGGCCGTGTTGGTTGTCGTCGGAGAGCAGGATACGTACGGGAAGCACAGGGGAGTTTTTCATCTGAGGGTTGGTCAAAATCTATCAGACCTGCAACGTCGTTGTCAACGCATCTGTATCCGCTTGAAACAACAGAAAATTGAGTTCTTGACTTCGATGGAGCTGAGGACTATCGAGCTGCTGAAGCGGGCGCTACTGGATCGGCAGCGGTGCCTTGTAGCCAGCCTTGGCAACGATGGTGTACTTGATCGGTTTGCCCTTCTGGTCCGTGACCCGGAGGGGTTCGTTGGTAGCCGGATTTACCAGCTGAACAGCGATCTTTCGGAACTTACCATCGCGCGCCTGATTGGTAGGGGAGTAGCCCATTGAATACTGGTTGCGCAGAGCGTTGTTGATCTGGGCAAAGGCTCCCGGCATCTCACCCATGAAACGGGGGAAGAAGGCCTGCCCGCCAGTCTCTTTGGCGAACGTTCGCAGCATGTTGTCGCCCTGCAGAAAGTCAATCATGCTGGCACCCCGGGATTCGGCCATGGTCCGAACCAGCTGCAGGATGCCCACCGAGTAGACCGGGACACCCGACTCCTGGAGCAGTTTCCGCGTCTTGTCGTATGTCAGCTTGCTGAAGGTGTCGATTCCGGACGTGATGATGACAATGGCGCGACGCCCTTCGATCTTTGACATGCGGTCCGCCGTGTCGGTCATGGCATCGAACATGTTGCTCTCCGAGAAGCCCGGAATCCGGAGGCGCTGCAAGGCTTCTCCGATCTTGTTGCGGTCATTGGTAAAGTCGGCAAGAATCTCGGTGCGCAGATCGTAGGCGATCACCGCCATGTAGTCATCCGGGCGCAGGGTTTGCGTGAAACCATAGGCGGCCTGCAGCGTCTCGTACCAACCGTAGCTCCAGTAAGACTGATATCGGTTGCTGAATTCAACGATGAGCGCCACCGTCATGGGCGCTTCTGTCATGGAGAACTGCGTTAAGGTCTGCGGAACGTTGTCTTCGAGGATGCGGAAATTCCCTTTGGGGATGTTGGGAATAGGATTGCCCTGATTGTCCAGGACGGAGACATCCACGGTGACCACTTCGGACTCTGCCTTGAACGTGACATCGGCCGGAACTGTGTCTTCTTTCTTCTTGTTGAGACGGGACGGGATTTTGGGCTGCTCGACCGGAGCCTGGACTTCAACCGGCCGGGTCTCGACGGGCTGTGTGGGGGAGTCCGCTTTCTTACGGGGGCGGGCGACCGTGGAACTGCCGGGCTGGATCGGGCCTTCCTGTGCCAGAAGGTCGGGGCCGGATAAACCGGCTACAAGACCGAAAGCAGCAGCGCACGCGAGGAGAGTCTTCTTCATCATTCCGCCTTTGATCATACGCTTTCCGGGAGCGCGATTTGTCTGAATCGGGCCAAACAGCCCAGACGTATCGCAGCCCGTCTGCGTTTCGTGGCGTGGTTTCGTCAATTCGGGGGGCCTGACCCGCGCTTCCGCATGTAGACCTCAAACTTCTTCCTGTTTCGCTGCAGCTTGTAGTTTCGCCACCATGCGGACAGTTGGAAAGGCGCTGAGGCGGAACGGGATCTTCGCGCTGCAAATACCGTTCGGATGTACAGGAAGCCGAAAATCATGCCTCCCAGATGAGCGAGGTTGCTGATGGCGGAATCCCCCTGGAATGAGCCGAGGAAGGCAATCGCCCCAAAGATCAGCACCAGGTACTTGGCCTTGATCGGGAAGATCATCGAGAACAGGACTTCCTGGTTGGGGAACAGCATGCCGAAGGCGAGCAGCAGACCATAAACGGCCCCTGAAGCGCCCAGCACCAATTGACCAGGGTTGCCGAACAGCATGTTCGCCACCACCTGGGTGATGCCGCCACCCGCGCCGCAAATGAGGTAGAAGCGTATGAAGCGTGCGCTGCCCCAGGTTTGTTCAACCGGGGCTCCAAACATCCACAGCGCCAGCATGTTGAACACGATATGCATGGGGCTGCCGAGGCTGTGCAGGAACATGTAGGTCACGAGTTGCCAGACGGCAAAATGAGTCACCACTTCTCGCGGGTGGAGGTACAAAAACTGAAAAACAGGTTCTTTGACGATGAGGGAGAGGAAAAAATCGAGGAGATAAATCGCCACATTGGCGATGATGAGGAACTTCACGCCTGTTGGAAACCCGGGGAGTCCAAAGGACGAACGGCTTTGGTACCGAGTGTCGTATCGCATGAAAGTCAGGCCGGGATCACGTGCCCGGAGCTAGCCTGAGCATAGCACTCAGGTAGGTCGGGCAGGCTAATCGGTGATTGTCTGGCGCAACAACCCGGCCAGCCTGGCGGAGCGATCTTCAAAGCCTTCCAGCTTTCGTTCCGCCGAGTGCAGGCGGTCCGCCAAATGCAGACAGGCGAGCACTGCGATGCGCGTTGGGTCCGGGGCGTTGCCGCGACCGGCGAGCGACGTCATGAGTTGATCGATCTCTTCTGCGGCGCGATGCACTTCGGCGGCTTCGCCATCGGTAAGAAGCGTGTATGCCTGATTGAAGATATGGACGCGGACAGGCTGTTTGGCCATGGGGAAGTCTTCATATTGCCGTACAAAAAAAACCGCCGCACGGCTGTCCTCATTCTACGATGAAGCCGGGCGGCGGAAATTGAAAAACGAACTAGTTCAACTGATCTATGTGGCCCAGCAACCGTTCGAGACGGCCTCGGACCTGCTTGCGTTCCGCTTTGAGCGAGACAATCTCTTCGCCCATTGAACGGCCCGCAGCTTCAGAGTTCCGCTGCTCTTCGCGAAGTTCATTGAGTTCGCGAACCGCAGCATCCCGTTCCTGTCGCAGTGAGGTAACCAATTCGACAGCCCGAAGAATGCGCTCCTCAATTTGGGTGAGGGTATCCGGTTCCGCCAATTCGGCTACAGCAGTGGAATCAACTCCGGGTTGTTCTTCCTGCGGCTCTGTGCTTTGTTCTGGGGTTTCTTCTGGAAACATAAGCGTTTAGTTAGCGCCGGCGAGAGCTGCCTTGGCAAGTCCGGCCAACTGTTCGAACTGGGCGGCATCTGCTGTCGCGGTGGCGGCCAAAACCTTGCGGTCGAGGGTAATCCCAGCAACCTTCAGGCCATGCATGAACTGGCTGTAAGACAGGCCAGCCGCACGCGAAGCTGCGCCGATGCGGACGATCCAAAGGGAGCGGTAGGTGCGCTTCTTCTGTTTGCGTCCGGTGTAGGCGAACTTCAGTGCTCGCTCAACGGCTTCCTGTGCGGAGCGGTAGAGCTTGCTCTTGGTTAAAAAAAAGCCGGAGGCGAGTTCGAGAGTTTTCTTTCGATTCGCGCGGCGCTTTGTTCCTCTTTTTACTCTAGGCACGTTTGTCTCCTGTATGAAATTGACGTTCGATAGTGAACATCATCTATGGGTCTGGCCTTTGAAGAGGTTCAGAACCCTCGGCGGCGAAGCGGGCACGTGCGGTGGCACCGTTCACTCACCTGAACTGCACTCCCTGCTAAAGCCTGAGCTCTAGTAGGGAATCATGCGCTTCAGCTTCCGTTGATCAGAAGGATCGGCGACGACTGAGGTGTGCAGCTTATTCTTGCGTTTGCGCGACTTGGAGGTAAGGATGTGACGAGCAAATGCATGCTGGCGCACAACCTTTCCCGTCCCGGTTTTTTTGAACCGTTTGGACGCACCTTTATGGGTCTTTAGTTTTGGCATGGCGATGTTTCCGGGAAACTTACAGATTAGCACAAGGAGCCGGCAGGGCCAGTCACGCGCGCTGAAAATTTCGCTATCTGGATTATAAATCATCGGGTTACGTGGCTTGGGTTGCGGCGTTTCCGGGCTGTATTTTGGGCGTTGCGTGATACGTCTGGGGCAGGAGAACTTTCATGGTTGGATTATTCGGTTCCACGGTTCTGGAAGCGATGGTGGGCGCGGCATCGGTGTATCTGATCCTCGCGCTCTTTTGCAGTGCAGTAAATGAGTGGATCGCCCACGCTCTGGATGCGCGGGCTGAAAATTTCAAAAGGGCGATGGCTTCGATTTTTCGCGGCCAGGTGCTTGAGGAGGGTACGGAGTTGCTCAGTGCCTTCTACCACCATCCGGTTGTCAGCGGTCAAAAGCGAACCGGCGAACACTTCTCGTATCTGCCGTCGCGGGCCTTTTCAGCGGCGCTGATTGATCTGGCGACGTCGCATGTTGAGGGTTCGGTCGGATTTCACGATCTGGAAGCCGGAATTGCCAGGCTGCCGGGCGGGCCCGTGCGACGGGTGCTGCTGGCTCTGATACAGAACACGGAGGGGGATCTGGCGCGGGCGCAGGCCAACATCGAAAACTGGTTCAACGACACCATGGAGCGGGCGTCCGGGTGGTATCGACGCCGGGCGCAGGTGTGGAATCTGGTACTGGCTTCGCTGGTGACAATTGCAACCAACGCCGACACCCTTCACCTTCTGCAGCGTTTCTGGAATGAGCCGAACCTTCGTGCCATGCGACCCGGGACGCTGCTTGACCTTGGGCCGGTGCTTGGCTGGAGTCCGGAGTCGTTTCATGTAGGGCCGCTTGGCTGGGCCAGCCGCGTGGTGGGTTGGGCACTGACTACCGTAGCCGTTTCGCTGGGGGCCCCCTTCTGGTTCGACATCCTGAACCGCACCGTCAATCTTCGGAATTCCGCGCGTCCGCCTGCCCCCGCGCCGACCGGCGGGGCCTCAGGGCCTGGCGTTTCTGCCCTGCCGTAGTGATGCAGTTTACAATTAAAGACAGCGATGGACTGTCACCAGGGGACCGGGCGCACTCTCAACCAGTACGCGCTTGTCAGTTACATTCCCGAACCCCTTGCATCATTTCTCGATGATCTCCGCCTCCAGTTGACTCCTGGTTGCAACCCACACGCTCACCTGACCGTTTTGCCTCCCCGACCTTTTTCAGGTGTTGTCGAGGATGCGGTCCGGGATCTGCGAAGCATGAGTTCGGCTCTGCAGACATTCGACGTGGTGCTGGGTGAGATTGAAGTGTTTCCTGTCTCTAATGTCATTTATCTGGGGCTTCAGAGGGGGGGATCGCAGGTCCGTGCGTTACATGGCGGCATGAATTCCGGGTTGCTGCAACATATCTGCCCGTATCCATTCCATCCTCACGTCACGCTGGCGCAGGATTTTGACGCTGAGACCGTGCAGCATCTGGCGGAAACAGCGCGCAGGATCTGGGCAACCTGGACTGGCTCCCGAGCCTTCAGCGTGCGGCTGCTTTCGTTCGTCCAAAATGTCGCAATTGGCCGGTGGGACGATTTGGCGTCCTTTGAACTGGCGGAGCCTCGGACCGAATGATTGTAATTCCGGAACTAAACCTGACAGCCCCCCCGGGGAGTGTGATTGGGGTGATCGAAGAGGGTCTTCCAGGCCTCGCGGAGCTGGTTCGCTGCGCGGTGCTGACCTCCGATCAGCCTCTGCCCGCCGTAACCGGGGACTTTTTGCTGAACCACTACTTCTCCACCATGTCCAGAGTTGCGGTTGCTCGCGGCATCTCTCAGGTGGAGTCTCTCCGCAGGGCCGGTTCCAGCGTGATACTTCTCAGCCATGACGAAGGGCTTCTGGCGCAATGTGCGGATGAGATCTGGTGGCTGCGCGACGGAAAGCTGGTTGGTCAGGGACATCCTGCCGAGATTCTTCCCGCTTACCGCCACCATGCGGCACGGGAGCTTCGGCAGTCGGGTGAAGCGGGCGTCCCCGAGGTTGCCCCGGTCAGGCGTCAGGGGGATGGTCGGGCAGAACTCGTATCCATTGAGTTGGCGGGGAGTACTGGTGCGGCGTCCACGGTCTGGCGAAGTGGTGAGGCTGTGTCGGTCCGGGTGACCTTCCGGTATCTTGCCGCGGTGGAGAACCCTGTGGTCGGGATCCTGATCCGCACCCGCTCCGGGCTGAACGTTTACGGCACCAATACGGAGCTTGAACAATTACATCCGGGGCCAGTAAGCGGGGGCTCCGTTTTGAGTGTCTCGTACCGGTTCGTTTGCGAACTCTGCCCTGGTGACTACACGATTACCGTGGCCTCGCACGATCCCGACGGCCTTTGGCACGACTGGCTGGAGGATGCGGTTGCCTTTGCAGTCGCCGATGATCGCTACACAGCAGGTGTGGCGAATCTCCGGGCCAAAGTTTACGCGGAACTAACGGCGGGTTAATTCAGTTCGGCCAGGCCGTAACTCATTACCGCCATAGCGGCAAGGCACTTGCGGAAATCATCGGGGACGATTTTGTCGAGCGTGTCCGCTTCTGTGTGGTGGTAATCGAAGTAATGTTCCCCGACGGTTCGGAGGCCGAGGCCTGGAACGCCTGCGGCAACCAGAGGCTGGATATCTGCTTCTGCCTCGCCGCGCTCCACCCGGTCGGCCCCGATTCCCTTCAGCATGCGGCCAATGGCCCGTACCCTGGCCTCGAACAGGGGAGGCATCCGCGGAGGCTGAGCGCCGGAGGCGGGACTGCGGCGTTGGGAGAGCGCACTCGCAAGATCAAAGCCAACCGGGCGTTCGGCCCCGCCATCCATTTCAATGGCAGCATATTGGTGACCGATTTCCTCGCCCACCCATTGCCGGTAAGCTTGTCCACCCCGACCGCCATTTTCTTCATTCACCCAAAACACCACGCGAATCGTACGACGTGGCTGGATCCCCAGTTGCTTCATCAGGGCGAGGGCCTGCAGCGCGGCAATCACGCCACTGCCGTCATCATGCGCGCCCTGGCCTACGTCCCAGGAATCGAGGTGTCCGCCGATGACAACTACTTCGTCTGGAAGCTCGCGGCCGCGAAGCTCGCCCATCACGTTCGCAGAGTCCGCGTCCGGCTCCGTGTGTGCTTCCATTTCCAGATGGACCCGGAGCTTTTCACCCATCCGGGCGAGACCGTGCAGCCACATGGCATCTTCCACGGAAATGGCCGCAGTCGGGATCTTTGGGGCGTCGTCTGCGTAGCGCATGGCCCCCGTATGGGGATCTCTGAGGCTGCGGGGCGTTACCGAGCGGACCAGGGCTGCCACGGCACCCAGTTTCGCGGCGCGAGACGCTCCGCTGCCACGATACGGAACGGTCTGGCCGTAACTAACGAACGGGACATCATAAACCACAATCTTGCCGGACACGGCTGTCTTGCCCATCTTGTCCAGTTCGTCGAAGTTCGAAACCACCACAACATCAGCCGTTATGCCACCTTTCGGTGTTGCGACACTGCCGCCCAGGCCCAGCATGTGAAGTGGTCTTTCGGCGGGGAGAACCAGGCTGGCCGATTCTTTCCCCCGAACCCAGTGCGGGACCTTCGTGGGTACCCGGCGGACGTTGTCGAGGCCGATGCGACGCATCTCCGCTTCGGCCCAGGAAACTGCCGTCTCCAGGGTTTTCGAGCCGCTCAGGCGGTTGCCAATGCGGTAGCAGAGGTATTCGAGGCGGTCGAGGCCTGCCTGGTCCCGGAGGGCTGCCTGGATCAGTTTGTCCGCATTACCCTGTAAGGCTGTTGTATCCACCGTTTGTGCCGCAGCGGGCGCAACACAAAGCAGGCCCGCCAGAGCGGCGTATTTCCCAACCCGAAGCATCGAATGTCCTTTATGCTCCTGCCCCGGCGTGGCGGTGCAGTTCCTTCGCCAGGCGGATCAGATTGTCTTCAAACGCAATATTCAGCGGACGGGGCGTATGGTGTTTCAGGTACCATTTGTACGTTTCCTTCAGGCCCGCGGTGAAGGGCGTTGGCGTAATACCCAGGACCCTGCGTACCCGGCCTATGGTCTGGGTGATCGGCGGCATGTCGTAGTACTGGCCGAAATACAGAGGGTCCTGAAACGCATTGCCGCCCTGGCGGGCGATGAGTTCGCGCGGGACCTTCACCAGCACGGGAGTCTTGCCAACAATCCGGGCGAATTCATTTACCACTTCCAGCTGCGTCAGGGGTTTGTCGTCTGCCACATTAAAAGCCCGACCCGGTGCCGTATGTTTCTCCATGGCCCGGTAGCAGGCTTCCACCAGGTCGTTGACGTAGGCGAACTGCATCAGGCGGTTCCCGTCGCCGGGGATGATGATCGGGCGGTCTGCCCGGAGTCGGTCCCAGAAGTAGGCTTCGCGGTAGAACGGATTATCCGGGCCATACACGAAGGGTGGGCGAATGGTGACAACCGGAAATTTTGACTCATGGTACATGCGGAAGAGCGCCCGTTCGCTGGTAGCCTTGTTGCGGACGTAGGGGTCCTTATTGATGTCGCTGGCCAGCGGGTCATCCTCGGCATGGTTCAGGCCATCTCCGTAAGCCGCTACGCTGGACATGAAGACGTAGCGGGTCAGGTCGCCGGGAATTGCTTTGGCTGTAGCCTCTACCTGCTGCGACGTGGTGCCGCGTTCCCAGTCATAGGCGATATCAAATACCGCATCAAACCGCAGGCCGGACAGGGCGGCGCGAATGCTGCCCGAATCGTTTCGGTCTGCCATGACACTTCGAACTTTACGTCCAAAGGGCTGCTCGGCACGGCGATGGAGCAGGGTCACCTCGTGGCCTTCTCCAAGCAGCCGTTTCACCAGCAGTTTGCCTATGAAAAGCGTCCCACCAATAACGAGAACGCGCATCTTCTCTCGCCCTCAGTCCCCGGTATACCCGGAAAGTGTTTTTCCGCCGCCGTTCGTCCGGCAGCTGTTCTTAGTCGTAGTATTCCAGACCTGGGTGTGTGATGAGGCCTGCGTCCCTCCAGGCACTTTCGGGAGCATCCTGCAATCCTATGAAAGCATTGGGGTAAAGTCGCCGCTATAATATCAGGGATGCACCGCCGCGCCACTTCCCCTATCAGTGCGATCATTGCCGACGATGAAGACCTCGCCCGCGCCGAATTGAAGTACCTGCTCGAAGAGATTGGGGACATTGAGGTGGTTGGCGAGGCTTCCAATGGACTGGAAGCGGTAGAACTGATCCGTAAACTGGACCCGGCTCTCGCCTTCCTGGATATTCAGATGCCGGGCCTTGATGGTCTCAGCGTGGTCCGGCGTCTGCAGGAAACGGGTATTGACCCGCCGCATATTGTCTTCTCGACCGCCTACGATCAGTTTGCGGTGGAGGCCTTCCGGCTGGAGGCGACGGATTACCTGCTGAAGCCCGTGGAGCGGGAGCGCCTGGAAGAAACCGTGGACCGCGTCCGCCGCCTGATTACGGACCGCATCTCCGAAGCTTCTGGCTCTCCGCCTCCACAGAAGGGTCCGGTTTCGAACCGCCTGCTGGTCCGATGCGGTGCACGCAATCTGATTGTGGACCCACATGAACTGATTTTCGCGACCATTGATGGCGGGGTGATTACCCTGGTTACCACGCAACTTGAAGGGCAATCCAGCTATCGTACGCTCGAAGAACTGCAGGCGGCATTGGATTCCGAGATCTTCTGGCGTGCTCACCGGTCATTTGTTGTCAACATCAACAGGATCCGCGAAGTGATGCCCTGGTTCAAATCCACCTACCAGCTCAAGATGGAGGACAAGAAGGGTAGTGAAGTTCCGGTGAGCCGCCTGCAGAGTCGGCGACTTCGGGAGATGCTGAATCTGTAGTGGCGTCCGCTTCGGACCGAATTTCCTTTGACAAACAGGTCCGGATAGCGCCAAACTCTTGTTCGTAATGACTTCGAAATTATTTCGCCATGCCACGTTGCTTGCGTGCGTTGCCGCGCCTCTGCTGTGGGGGCAGTCCAACAGTACTGCTACCCTGAGCGGAATTGTGGTTGATGCCACCGAGGCGGTTGTGGCGGATGTCGTCATTACAGCGGTGAATCCGGAGACACAGTTCACGCGCAAAGTAACCACGGGGCCGGACGGGGCCTTTCGGCTGGACCTGCTCCCCCCGGGGGCATATGATCTTCGGGCGGAAAAAGTGGGGTTCAGCCCGTCAGTCCAGAAGGGGCTCGGCCTGACGGTAGGCAGTGCCATTTCCCTGGACCTGAAGCTACAGGTTGCCAGCGGCAGTTCCGTCCTGGAGGTGATATCAGAAGTTCCGGCCATTGAAACCGAGAGGACCCAGCAGTCGAATACCATCGATCAGCGTGCGATTTCCGAACTTCCGATTGACCGGCGGGATTATCTGAGTTTCTCCCTGCTTGCACCGGGCGTCTCCGACTCCAGGGCCAACGCCGATTCGAACAGTTACCGTGTGAAGCAGACTCCGGACTCCGGCCTTTCTTTCTACGGCAGCAATGGTCGGGGAAACACCATCAATGTGGACGGCGGGGAATCAAACGACGGCGGCGGAGGGGTTCGCACCACGGTTGGACAGGAAGCGGTCCGCGAATTTCAGGTGAACCGGTCTAACTACACCGCCGAGTATGGCGGGTCGCGGGGTGGTGTTGTGAACATTGTGACCAAGGGTGGCTCGAACGATGTTCACGGGAGCGCGTTTGGTTTCTTTCGGCACCAGGGTCTGGACGCCAGGAACCCCTTCAATCTGGTTTTGGACTCTTCCAATGTCCTGAAACGGGTAAAGCCTCAGTCGCAGCGCCAACAGTTCGGGGCGACGATCGGGGGGGCCATCGTAAAGGATAAGACCTTCTTTTTCCTCGACTATGAACAGCTTCGGAAACGTGAATCAGCGGCAGTGCCGATTCTTACCGACCTGTCTGTTTTCGGACCTACAGCAGCCCAGAGAGCCATTCTGGCGCAGCTTCCGGCGGCGGCTTCGGCGCAACTGACAGCTGTGCTGAGCACGCCGGCTTCGGTTCAGCAGTTGTTCCAGCAGAACAGCGGAATCTTTCCTTTCCAGGCGGATCAGCACCAGGGGCTTCTGCGCCTGGACCACCAGATGAACCAGAACAACCAGTTCACGGCGCGCTTTAATACCACCCGAGGCTTCGAAACGAACCCCAACGTTAGCGCCCTGACCGGCATTTCCCGTGGGTTCGTGTCGGATGTCTTCGATACTGTCGGAACGCTCAACTGGTTTCACGTCTTCAGTCCCCGGCTGATCAACGAGGCGCACGCGCAGTTTGACTACTACGATCTGCTGACCGACTCCAATGAAAAATTCGGCCCGGCACTCGAAATCGCCGGCTTCGGGAACTTCAACCGCGACAGATTCCTGCCCAGCGACAGCATCGCTCGTCGTTCGGAGTTATATGACAACCTGACGTGGACACGCGGCAAACATACTCTCAAGACGGGTGCCTATGCGTTGATCCGCAACCAGCACACCGACTCCGCGACCTTCATGAGCGGTCGCTTCACGTTTGGTGCGTTGCCTGGGGGTTTGGTCAATGCTGCGCTGGCCTCGACGACGATTAACTCGCTGCAGGCCTTCAACCTGGGGCTGGCGCAAAGCTACCAGCAGGGCTTCGGCAACGGCGTTGTTGCTGCCACGTATCCGCTTTACGCCGGTTACGTTCATGACGAGTGGCGCCCCTTCAGCAAGCTCACTCTCAACATGGGGCTGCGCTATGAGGTGGATAACCGTCGGCTCCCGCTCCGCACCGACCACAACAAGCTGGCACCCCGATTCGGGTTTGCTTACAGCCCGGACAGCAAGACGGTGATCCGGGGCGGTTACGGAATTTATTACGCCTCCATTGATTTCCAGATCGACTACAGCGTTTATGCGCTGGGCGTCACACCCTCCGGGTTCCGCCCGATTGCTCAGGTTTTAACAACCATCCAGACCCCTGGTGCGCAGAGCGCCGCCAATATTTTTACTACGCTGCGGGCCCGCGGAGTGATTGGTGTTCCCACCCCGTCTCGCTCCATCACGCCGTCCGATTTGACGCAGTTCGGCATCAACATCAGCCAGACTGGTCCTCTCCCTCCCCTTTCGGTGATCTTCAAGGCCTCGCCCGACTACCGGAGCCCTCAGACGCAGCAGGCCAGCCTGGGCATCCAGCGCGATTTCGGGAGCGGTTTCAACGGGGCGATCAATGGCATCTTTGTCCGGGGCGCACACCTGACGAATTCCTATGATGATAACCTGCTGGCGAGCGCACCTTTCGATAAGAATATTGGTACGCAGAACTATGCTGCCGATGCCACGCGCCCCGGTGGCTATTTCGTGAATCCGCTCATCTTCCAGAGCAATTTGTACGAGTCGACCGCGAATTCCTTCTACGGGGCCATGATCCTCGAAGGCAGTAAAAGGGTCGGCAAGAGTGTTCAACTCCATGCCAACTACACCTGGAGTCACGCTACCGATGAGAGTACCGACTACAACAGCGATTTCCAGCCGAACAATCAGTTCTGCCGCCGCTGTGACCGGGCATCTTCATCATTTGATCAGCGGCACAAGGTTGTTGCTTATGCGATGATCCAGACCCCGACCACGCAGAACGCTTTACTGCGCAACTGGGTTGTGTCGCCGATTTATCAGTATCAGAGCGGGCGGCCGTTCAATCTTCTGGTGGGAGGGGCAGATATCAACAACGACCGCCACAACACCACGGATCGTCCTGCCTACGCCGGGCGCAATACTGGTCTTGGCCCGAGCCTGTGGACGTTTAACGCTCGTTTCCAGCGCGGCATTCCGCTTCGTGAAAAAGTTCGTCTGGACCTGATGTTTGAGACGTTTAATCTCTTCAACAAGCTCAATTACCAGAGTGTGAACAATACGGTTGGCGTGGGGTTCGTGGGGCCGTTCAACGTGACGGGCCGTGCAGATCGTCGCCCCACAGAGGCATTGGGATTCACGTCCGCAGCCGAGCCCCGGAGGATTCAGCTGGGCTTCCGGCTAACATTTTAGTTGCGGACTTTTCTGGGTATTGACCTTGGTTGGTACGGGAAGCCGACGGGCCTTGCGTCTCTGGTGTTTGAGGGCGACCGTTTACGGCTGAAGCACGTCACCCGAATTCAGGCGACCGGGGATATTCTTGCCTGGGTTCGGGGTCAGGCCTCGGACGGCGACGCAGTGGTGGCAATTGATGCTCCCACCGTGATTGCCAATGACCTTGGGATCCGCCCCTGTGAGCGAAGTCTCAATGCCGATTTTCGCCGTTTTCATGCCGGATGCCATCCGGCGAATCTGAGCCGCCCCTTCGCGCCGTACGTTCTCCGGTTCTCGAAAGAGATAAGCGATCTCGGGTTTCAGCATGGTGCCGGGATGTTGGCTCAAGCCAGCGGACGATATCAACTGGAAGTTTACCCTCATGCGGCCACCGTCAGCCTGTTCGGGCTTGGGCGGATCGTCAAATACAAGAAGGGACGTCGTGCGGAAAAGGCTGCGGAACTGGGTCGCCTGAGGCAGCTCTGTCTCGACAGGTTTGCAATATTGGAACCGCAGTTGTGTTTGGAACTGCCGCCGATTCCGGAGACAGGCCCGACGAAACCGGTGGAGGACCAGATCGACGCAGTGATCTGCGCCTATATCGCGGCCCATTTCTGGTACTGGGGCAGGGAACGGAATACTGTGTACGGTGCCAATGAGACTGGCTTTATTGTGGTGCCCCGGCCATGATAGCCCACGTCAGGGCTTGTTGGGGGTAATTGTCAGGTTGGCGAAGTAGCCATCGGTACCCGGGCCGACCCAAAGGGCTACCGCACCCTGCGTGTCGCCCATTTTCAGGTCATTCACGATCAAGGTGGGTTGTTCGGCACCATGCACGAAAAGTCGCGCCCGGGTTCCAACCACCGTAATCCGGACGCTGGTCCACTTTCCGGGCTCCAGATCCACATAGGCTTCGTATTTCTCCGGAGCGATCTTCCGAAAGGTATCAAAATCGAAGCCGGGGTGCGAGCCGTATTGGGTCGAGTGGTTCCGCCGGACCTGATCCTCGGCGCGCCCGTTGGTCGGCCGCAGATAGATGTATTCATAGTGGCCGTCCTGCAGGCGAAAAGCGAGGCCGATGAAGCCCCGCGCCCCTTCCCCGGCGCCAGCGGCCGGTTTGCCAGCGACATCCACCGAAAGCACGCCGTTGTGAAAAGCGCTGCCCTTCACAACGGCCCAGGACTCGCCGTTTGGGGCTGCCGGAGGTGCCAGCAACCGGACTGCTTTGCGGCCCTGATACACCGTGTCCGTGACCTCGACACCGTGTGCCTCCAGCGTGGCGCTGGTCTGGGCCGAAATCGGCACAAGCGAGAGCACCAGAGCCACGCAGAGAAACCAGGGCCGCGACATGGCTACTCCACCCGGGCCTTCAGGCGGCGAAGCCACAGCGACCGATAGCGAACCGGCGTATTGTGGTTCTGGAGTTCCAACGGAAGGTCGCCGTGCGCCTTGTAGACACCCACCGCGCGGTGCAGGGTCGGGCCCAGCACCTGTTCATGGTTCTGAGTCATGACACCGTTGTGGAAGACGGTCACGTAAGCCGGCTTCAGCAGCTTCTCGCCGTCGAATTTGGGCGACTCGAAAATGATGTCGTAGGCCTGCCACTCACCCGGCTTGCAGGACGCGTTGACATACGGGGGATACTGCCCGTAGATCGCGGTTGCCTGGCCATCGGCGTAGGTCGGGTTATCCCAGGAATCGAGAACCTGGACCTCATATTGGCCCATGATCATGATGCCGCTGTTTCCGCGGTTCTGGCTGTCGCCCTTTACTTCGGCGGGTGAGGCCCATTCCACGTGCAACTGGAAGTCGCCGAAAGACGATTTGGTTTTCAGCCCACCCTTGCCCGGAATGACTTCCATGTACCCGTTCTCCACCTTCCAGGAAACGGGACCCGCTTTGCCGTCCTTCTCGGGCGTCATCCACTTGCTGGTATCTCTGCCGTCAAACAGGACTTCTGCATCCGAAGCCGCTTTCACTGTGGCTGCGTTACAGGTCCCGGCGACCATGGCTGGGCGCGGGCGTTTGGAATCGTGGACCTTCCATTTTGAGCCGGCATATGATGGGGTGTCGTCGTACCCCAAACGATGGTCCTGGTTCTGCTGGGCAGACATTGTCCCCGCCAACGCAAACGCTGCGAGGGTGATAACGGTCTTCTTCATGGTCAATACCTTCCTTGTATAGGGATACCATCCCGCCTTTGAATAGGGATACCATCCCCAGGTCTTTATTGCCGCTTTGATGCGAACTTTTTTGTTTCTCGCATGTATCAATCAACTTGAGAAACATGTGGAGTCTCGCTGAAAGTACCCTTGTTGCCGCTGTTTTTTTGGGCGGCATTCTGCTCGCCAGTCGCCTGGGCGAGGGAGCGTCGCCTTCCTCGCCGGACCGCCGTCAGCCCGGCCCGGATCGCCTTCACATTTACTACCAGGAGAACTAGCTTTATGGCTGCCAAAAAACGCAGGACACTTATCTGGGTCACTCTCACTCTGCTTGTACTGTCCGGCGCCGCATTTTTCTCTGTAAAAGCGCTCAACAACAAGCCGATCAAAATTGATGCCGAGAAACTGGCAAAGGTGGAGCGAATCGATCTGGCGAGGTCTGTTGTCGCGACCGGTCGTATCCAGCCGGTCACCCAGGTGGAGATCAAGAGTAAGGCCAGCGGCATTATTCTGAAGCTGCCCGTGAACGTGGGCGATATCGTACGCAAGGGGCAGGTGATCTGCGAACTGGATCAGAATGACCTGCTGCCTCAGGTTCGGCAACAGCAGGCCGCTTTGCACGTGTCGGAAGCCAACCTCCGGACCGCCGAGGCCGACTACGAACGCTACAAGGTGGATGCTGCAGGCGCGGAGATTCCGTTCCTGAAGAGTGATTTTGAGCGTGCCCAGAAGATGTTTCAGGGTGGCCTGATCGCCCAGAATGCCCGGGATGATGCCGACAAGGCTTTCCGCTTAGCCGCTCAGAAGCAGGAATCTTCCAAAGCGATGTTGCACTCGGCCACCGCGTCTATCAGTCGTGCGAAGGCGGCCCTGGAGCAACAGCAGGCGGTGCTGGCGCAGTCGGAAGAGAATCTTCGAAACGCCACCATCATCGCCCCCATTGATGGTGTCGTCTTGTCGCGGGACAGCGAAGTTGGTTCGGCCGTGAGTTCCATCCTGGTGGTTGGCACCAGCGCGACCCTGATCATGACCATCGGGGACCTGAATGAGGTTTATGTGAAGGGCAAGGCCGACGAGAGTGACGTGGGCAAGATCTACCTGGGACAACCGGCGCGGATCACCGTGGAATCCTTCAAGGACCAGAAGTTCGACGGGCATGTGACCAAGATCTCTCCGCTCGGCGTGGAGAAGGACAATGTGACGACCTTCGAGGTACGGGTTTCGATTTCCAATGAAAAACGTCTGCTGAAGGCCCAGATGACGGCCAATGCGGAGATCATCCTTGAGGAGCGAAAACAAGTTCTGGCCATCCCCGAGGGGGCCATCCTCTACAACAAGGACAAGTCCACCTCGGTGCAGTTACCGGACCCGACGGGCGAAAAAGGCGTGAAGAAGGTTTCGGTCACCGCAGGCATTTCGAACGGGGCAAAGACGGAGATCCTGAAGGGCCTGAAGGAAGGTCAGCAGGTCGTCCTGCAGTAACCATGACCTATCTGGCCGAACTCTTCCGGCAGGTCGCTGGCAGTTTGCTTCGGAACAAGCTGCGCAGTTTTCTCACCATGGCGGGCATCGCCTGGGGTATCACCTCAATCGTGCTGATAGCGGCAATGGGAGATGGCTTTAAGGCAGGGCAGCACAACAATATGAAGGGTCTGGGGGAAAACCTCGTCATCGTGTTTAGCGGCAGGACAGAGCTGCAGGCCGGGGGAGAGCGTGCCGGGCGTCGGATTCGGTTGATGTACTCGGATGTTGAGAACATCCGGCGTGAGTGCTATCTGGTGCGGTTGGTCGCGGCCGAGATTGAGGGCAACGTGAAGGCGACCAGTCCGTTCAACAGCGGGTCTTTTGAGACCAGCGGGGTGGAAGCCCACTTTCCGCAGATCCGCAATATTCCCATCGGCGAGGGACGCTTTTTCACCGAGAACGAAGAGCAGGGCGGGGAACGGGTCTGCATCATCGGGGCAGCCGTGAAGAAGCAATTGTTTGGAACCCGCCCCAACGTGAATGGCCAGAAGCTCTCGCTCAATGGTTTTCCCTACCGCATTGTAGGCATCATGGCCGACAAACAGCAGAACAGCAGCTATTCCGGTCTGGATGAAAAGAAGATCTTCCTTCCCTACGTGACCATGACTCGGGATGTGCCCCCTCCCGCAAAATACTACTCGCCCGGCATGCTGGACGAGATTCTCTATCAGCCAAAGTCTCTGGATGAGTATGAAGCTGCGCAGCGACAGGTGAAGGCCGTGATCGCGAGAGCCCACCAGTTCAGTCCCGCTGACAAATCCGCGCTGGGAATGTGGGACACGGTTGAGGACCAGAAGGAAGTGGATGGCATCTTTGACTCTATGACGGTCTTCCTCGCTTTTATTGGGCTGGTAACGCTGTCGCTCGGCGGGGTCGGGGTCATGAACATCATGCTGGTCACGGTGTCAGAGCGCACCCGGGAGATCGGCTTGAGAAAGGCCCTTGGTGCCACCCGGGGGCGGATTTTAATGGACTTTCTGGTGGAAGGTTGCGTTCTGGCCTTTGCCAGCGGCATTGTCGGGTGGGGCATTGCTTTTGGCTTGTCGAGTTCTCTGAAACTTGTGGAAATGCCGGAGATGTTCCCCGGTTTGCCGGTGCGGATGGAGACTTCTGCAATCGCCTTCGGCTTTCTGGCTCTGATCGCCGTCATCTCGTCGTTGATTCCGGCCTGGAAAGCGGCATCCCTCACACCGGTGGAAGCCCTGAGGGACGAACGATGACGCTGCGTGCGATTTTATCTGAGGCCATGGCCGCGTTGCGCTTCAACCGTCAGCGCAGCATTCTCACCATGCTGAGCCTGGGCTGGGGCGTGTCTTGTTTCGTCATCCTCTATTCGTACGGTGAAGGTTTTGGCTTTGCGCTCAGGTCTTCGTTTCAGGCCGTCGGGCAGGATCTGGTTCTCGTTTTTGGAGGCCAAACCTCCAAGCAGGCTGGTGGGGAACGTGCCGGGCACCGGGTTCGTATCGAATACGATGATGTGACGGCGATTCGGGACTCAGTGCCTATGGTTGCGGCCATTTCTCCCGAGGCTCTGGTCCGCAATGCCATGGTGGTTCGCGGCTACCGGCAACAGAACATCACGATTCGTGCGGTGGAATCACCTTACGGCAGGGTTCGGAATATGACACTGTCCGATGGGCGCTGGCTGTCGCCCGAAGACGACGTCAGTCGGGCGAGAGTCGCTGTAATCGGATCAAAGGCTGCGGAAAAGCTCTTTGGCGAGATCAATCCGGTTGGTGAGTTCATCACCATTAAGGGCACTCAGTTTCAGGTGGTGGGGATCCTGCGGACGAAGACGCAAATCTCGAACTACAACACGCCCGATAACCAGTGTCTCTTTATTCCTTACTCCACGGCTTCGATGTTTCGAAACATCAAGTATCCGGAGAACTTCGTCTGGACTCCGGCAAATCCTCTTTTTCGCGCGCAGGCAGTCAAAGAGATCCGGGCGACGATGGGGCGGTTGCATAATTTCTCCCCCAACGATGAGAGGGCTCTGGAAGTCATCGTATTCAACGAGTTCATGAAGGTTATCGACGGGATGTCGATCGGACTGCAGGTTCTGCTGGGGTTGATCGGTGCGCTGACTCTGGCTATCGGCGGCGTCGGGCTGGCCAACATCATGCTGGTTTCGGTGACACAGCGAACCCGCGAGATCGGTGTTCTCAAGTCGATTGGCGCAACCAGAGGGGCCATCCTGCTGCAGTTCCTCTTTGAAGCGATGGTTATCGTCACGGTTGGAGGTCTGTTCGGCGTGTTGATCGCCTGGGGGGCCACTGCCGGTATCGGCACTCTGCCTTTGCTGGGCCCAATCTTTAAGGATGAAACAGGGCAAGGTGACATCCACCTGCACATCTCGCAGTTTGCCGTGATTACCTCCACGCTGGTGCTGGAGTTGATAGGCCTGATCGCCGGGCTGTTACCCGCGCTGAAGGCGTCCAGGCTGAATCCGATCGAAGCGCTTCGCTACGAGTGATTCAAGCCTGGTTGCCTGCTTTCGATCAGGAATTGACGCCGTGGCACTTCTTGTACTTCTTGCCGCTGCCGCAGGGGCAGGGGTCATTGCGGCCGACCTTCGGGGCTGCGTTGGTGACGGTCTGTGAGGCAGTGGAACTGGTGGCGCTCATGAACTGAAGCTCTTTGAGCTCCTTTTCATGCTGGCGCTGGATGTTCCGGGTCATGTCCTGAACTGCGGACTGAGCCTGACGGCGCTTGTCTTCCTCGGCTGCTTTCGACTGCTCCAGTAAGCGCATCTCTTCAGTGGCATCATCGTCCACCATGCCTTCTTCATCCAGGACGAAGGGCAGGGAAGGGCTTTGCTGCTCGAAGCGGAGGAAATACAGGTAACGGACGGTCTCGTCTTCGATCCGGTCCATCATGGCCTGGAACAGGCGGTAAGACTCCTTCTTGTACTCGACAAGCGGATCTTTCTGGCCGTAGCTGCGGAGCCCGATGCCCTCTTTCAGGTGATCCATCGAGAGCAGGTGGTCTTTCCACTGATCGTCGATCACGTGGAGCATGATGTTGCGTTCTGCATCGCGCAACAGGCTGGTACCGACCAGCTCTTCCTTGGCTTCGTATACGGCCTTGGCGCGGTTCAGCAGGTCCAGTTCAATCTGCTCGGCAGTCAGGCCCCCAAAGTCGTTGGGATTGACCCTTGCCCCAAACTGCGTGAGCATATCCGTCTGAATACCCGCGAGATCCCATTCGGTGGGGCGAACGCCTTCCGGGCAACGCATGTCGACCATGCCGCCGATCACGCCCTTCGTCATGTCGAAGATACGGTCGCGCTGCTCCATACCTTCCAGCAACTGCCGACGCATCACGTAGACGGCCTGGCGCTGCTTGTTCATCACGTCGTCGTACTCGAGGAGGTGTTTGCGCGATTCGAAGTTCTGGACTTCGACTGCCTTTTGGGCTGCCGCAATCCGCTTCGTGATCATGCCGGACTCAATCGGCACATCCTCTTCCATGCCGAGACGCAGCATGAGGTTTTGCATACGCTGTCCGCCAAAAATGCGGAGCAGGTCATCCTGGAGGGAGAGGAAGAAGCGGGAACTGCCGGGGTCGCCCTGACGGCCGGCGCGCCCACGGAGCTGGTTGTCGATACGGCGGGAATCGTGGCGTTCGGTACCGACGATGTGCAGGCCACCCAGGGCCACAACTTCGTCGTGTTCAATCTTGCATAGCGAGCGGGAGAGTTCGAGCGCCTTTTCCCAATCCGCTTGGTATTCTTCGCGGTCGGGGTCTTTACCCGCTTTGCGCATGGCATCGCGAGCCAGTGACTCAGGGTTACCGCCCAGCAGAATGTCGGTACCGCGCCCGGCCATGTTGGTGGAAACGGTGACAGCGCCTTTTCGGCCTGCCTGCGCGACGATGGAAGCTTCGCGCTCGTGGTTCTTGGCGTTCAGAACTTCGTGCCGGATGCCCATCTTCTTGAGCATGGCTGCGAGGTGTTCCGATTTTTCCACCGAGATCGTACCCACCAGCACGGGCTGGCCACGGTCATGGAACTCCTGGATTTCCTTCGCCGCATTCCGGAACTTTTCGTCTTCCGTACGGTAGACGACGTCCGTGTTCTCAATTCGCAGCATCGCCCGGTGGGTGGGGATGACGATGCAATCGAGCTTGTAGATCTTCTGGAATTCCGCAGCTTCGGTTTCCGCCGTACCGGTCATACCAGCCAGCTTTTTGTACATGCGGAAGAAGTTCTGGAACGTGATGGTGGCGAGCGTCTGGTTCTCTCGCTCGATCTTCACGCCTTCCTTGGCTTCCACTGCCTGGTGCAGACCATCGCTCCAGCGACGACCCGGCATCAAGCGCCCGGTGTGTTCATCGACGATGATGACTTCACCGTCCTTAACGACGTAGTCCTTATCTACCACGAAGATGACGTGGGCTTTCAGGGCGGACTGGATATGGTGGTTCCACTCCACGTTCTGCGGCTCATACATGTTGCCGATGCCGAGGAGTTTTTCCACCCGAAATACGCCTTCTTCGGTGAGGGCTACGGAGCGGTGCTTTTCGTCAACGGTAAAGTCGCCGGTGGTGTATTTTTCGCCGGGTTCCTTGCCTTCGATGACTTCGCCGCGGACCAGGTGCGGAATTACCTTATTCGCTTTGTAGTACTTGTCGGTGGATTCTTCGCTTGGCCCCGAGATGATGAGCGGGGTGCGCGCTTCATCGATGAGAATGGAATCGACTTCGTCAACAATCGCGAAATTGGCCGGGCGCTGGACACACCTGGCGATATCGAACTTCATGTTGTCGCGCAGGTAGTCGAAGCCAAACTCGTTGTTCGTGCCGTACGTAATGTCGCAGTTGTAGGCGTCCTGGCGTTCCTGGTCGTCCAGATCATGGACGATAACGCCCACGGACATGCCGAGGAACTTGTAGATGCGGCCCATCCACTCCGAGTCGCGTTTTGCCAGGTAGTCGTTCACGGTGACAACGTGGACGCCCTTGCCTGCGAGCGCATTCAGGTACACGGGAGCGGTGGCGACGAGGGTCTTGCCTTCACCGGTCTTCATTTCGGCGATACAGCCCTTGTGCAGGACCATGCCGCCGATTAGCTGGACGTCGAAATGCCGCATATTGAGCACGCGGCGACCCACTTCGCGGACCAGCGCAAAGGCTTCTTCGAGAATGTCGTCGAGCGTCGCGCCCTGAGCGAGACGCTCCTTGAAATCGATGGTCTTAGCGGCCAGATCGATGTCGGAAAGTTCCTGGAGCGAGGGTTCGAGGGCGTTGATCCTGACAATGCGGGGTCGCAGTGATTTGACCTCGCGCTCGTTCCGTGTACCAAATATCTTGGCCAGTAATGCGTCAACCATAATTAGGGGGGCTCCTTCAGTTTAGCTTGCCTTGCGTGATGGGGGTCAGTCTGGAAGCCACGTTGGGAAGCCACGCTCGGAAGGCTGTGGCATAATCGCCTCGATGGCGATAGAAATCACATGGCTCGGACACGGCACCTTTCAGTTGGTACTCCCCGACGGAGAGACGATCATTTGCGACCCGTGGCTCACGGGGAATCCGGCGTACCCGGCGGGTTTCGAGATCACCCGCTGTGACACAATTCTGATTTCCCACGGGCACTTTGACCATATACATGATGCGATTCCTTTGGCCAAAAAGTTCGGTTCAAAAGTGGTTGCCATCTACGAGACGGCCCACTGGCTGGGACGTAAAGGCGTGGAAACCTGTTCCGGCATGAACAAGGGCGGATCTCAACAGGCTGGTTCGGTCACCGTGACGATGACCCATGCGGTGCACAGTTGCGGTATCAGCGAGGATGACGGCAGCATCGTCTATGGAGGCGAAGCAGCTGGGTATGTGATCACCCTGCCGGAAGGCAGAACCCTCTACTTCGCTGGCGATACCAATGTTTTCAGCGATATGGCGCTGATTGCCGAACTCTACAAGCCCAGTCTGGCATTCCTGCCGATTGGCGACTTTTATACGATGGGCCCCCGGGAAGCGGCACTGGCTTGCCGATTGCTACAGGCCGAAACCGTGATCCCGATGCACTTCGGGACCTTTCCGCCTCTGGTGGGCAGGCCTTCCGCGTTGCAGGACCTGGCAGTCGCAACGAAGATCCTGGAATTGACGCCGGGAATTCCGTTTACCTGGTAGGGAAGTCTGGAAAATCTGTCTGAGAGCCTGGTCTCAGTGCTTACGCGCTCAGCTTGCAACCCCAAGCACGGACAATCTGGAACCGGGAGTGGCGGTTCGCATCAATTCAGGGTCCTACTGCGGAGGAAACGAATCGACGCGGACTACCGGCTGCCATTGAATACGCTCCAGCGCTGCAAGACATTCGGGGATGACCGGGAGCAGGTCCTGAATTCGGTTTGACCGTGCCCGAACGATAAGCACGGCAGTTCGTTTGGTATCCAGATTCTGCTGGTAGGACAGATTCTTGTCGAGCGTCAGCAGGAGATCAAACTGCGGATCAGCCAAGCTCAACAATATTCTTTTTGCCTCCCCCCCCACACTCGACGAAGGCGGTGCCAGCTTAGCCAGAGTGCGGAGTACTGCGGCCTTGAGAGGCGGAAGATCGTCACGCACGGTCTTCCATATGACCGGCAACTCAACGGCGTCATATTGGTGGCGCAGCCAATTGCCGATACCCCTGATCTCTCCCCAGGGTGGTCCCGGACAGCGAAGTTCCGCTTCCTGGCCCAGTCGAATCGCCGCTTCGCTGATAACCCGCAGCTTGCGCTCGACCGCCGCGATGGTCCTCGGATCTTCAGAGAATCAGGCTGATCGCGTCCGCAATGTCCCGAAAGGCTCGGCTGAAATATCTAAAAGGCGCTCACTGCCTCGCGAACTGCGCGTTCCCGGATGCCATCCTTCAGCGCCGGCGCGGGAACCAGGTCCACTTTGGCTCCCAGTATGTCTGCGAGGCGGTTCTCAAGCCGCACCCGGTCCAGCAACGAATACTCACGGGCGGAGTCGAAATCGGCAATGAGATCGATATCGGAGAGAGCCGGGTCTGCGCTGCCTCGCGCCCAAGAGCCAAATAGAGAGAGGTGTTCCACACCTACGGAGCGCAATTTTCCCTCATGTTCGCGAAGGGTACGAATGATAGTGGCTGCCTGCATCTCACAATCCCTGCCTGAAAGGATTATCACATCCGGTGCGGGCGGGAAGCGATGGTGTAACGTCGCAAGTTCCCACAAGCAATGTCTCGTGCTGCACAGATACGTCCACGAAGGGAGCCAAGCTTCCGTTGTTGGTTTCAGGCAACTTGTCAGCTTGAAACCGCATTAGCCGAATGTGGATTCGAAAACTAAAACTTCAGACCCATTGCCGTGGCCAGCCGCCCCGCAATTTCTTTCATAGGGAACTCGGGCAGACTCTCTCGGCGCAGCCCTGTCCCCCACAGAACGTAAACCGAACGGTACCTCATCGGCCAATGGCCATGGTTGCCGATCTCCTCTGCCGGGCCGGGTTTCGCCCCAAACATCACTCCCGGTGACGGCTCGAAGACAGCGTCGGGCTTCGCGGGCAGATTGGACGGGAAACTCGCGTATTCAGCCAGAGGCACCTCTCGGCCCACTCCATCCTGTTTGCGGAGGAGCGCTGCGGTCGCCTCGTCCCGTGCGACAACCAGGCCCGGCGTTTGCACCGCATTCGGAGCCCCGGCCTGCGGATTCGTAATCCGGTCTACGCGGTCGAAGCCGTGGTCGGAAACCAGTGCCAGCCTGCCACCCTTCGGTACAGCCGCCAAAATCTGCCCCAACAGCGAATCCAGATGTTCCAGTTGTGCGATGGCCTCGCGCGAGAACGGACCGTTGTCGTGCTGCTCACTGTCCAGGTCCACCAGATGTACCAGCAGCAGGCCGGGTTTCGCGTTCTTCAGGAGCCAGACGACGGCCTGGGTTCGTGTGCGGTCATCCATCCACTCGGTCGCAAAGGAGGGATAATCGGCAGCGATCCGCTTCACCAGGTCCACGGGTTTTGCCTTTGCCTCAATGGACTTCAAGTCCATAAACCCACCCCGGCGTTTCGCAAAGACCTCGGGCAGGTTCCAGTCGATATCGGGCGAGTCCAGCGTAGTTGGCCAGTTGACCGACGCAGTTGTGATCCCCGCCGCGTGTGCCGCCCCGAGCAGCGTTGGGACCTGGATCTGGCTGTATTTGAGGTATTTCTCTCCCGGCGGACGCCAATTGGACAGAATTCCGTGTTTCACGGGGTCTACACCGGTGATAATCGTCACGTGCGAGGGCCAGGTGACCGTCGGCACCGACCCAATCACGCCCCTGGAAGTCTGCCCCTCTCGCATCAGCTTTCGAAGGTTCGGCGTTTTGAGGCCGAGCTTATCTGCCTCAGTCAAGTACCGATTGTCCAGGCCATCGATCGAAACCACCACCAGCGGTGATGCCGCAAACATGCTGGTCCCCAGCAACAATCCCGCGAGCCATTTCATCGAAGAATCTCCCGAGCTGCATTGTAACCGGGCGCACCCATCACGCCACCGCCGGGGTGCGCTCCTGACCCACAGAGCCACAGGCCGTCGATCGGTGTTTTGTACCTCGCCCACCCGGCTACAGGGCGCAGGACGAACATCTGGTCCAGACCCATTTCCCCGTGGAAGATGTTCCCGCCGGAGATTCCAAAACGCCGCTCCAGATCCAGAGGGCTCAGAACCTGGCGTTCCTGCACTATATCCCGCATGTTTGGCGCGTACTCCGAGATCACTTCCAAAACCCGGTCCCCATACGGCTCGCGCAGGTCATCCCATGAGGCATCCCGGAGCGTGTAGGGCGCGTACTGCAGGAAGATGCCCATCAGGTGCTTGCCTTTCGGGGCAATGGAATCGTCGTACATGCTGGCACACGTCATTTCCAGCAAAGGATTCTGCGACGGTCGCCCGTACTTGGCATCGTCCCAGGCACGTTCCACGTAGTCGATGGAGGGGCAAATATGCATGGTCGCTCCATGTTGGGGGCCCGGCGTGCCAGGCAGCGCGGTGAAATCCGGGAGCCCGTCCAGCGCCAGATTCATCTTCAGGGACGTGCCCTCTACGCGATAGTGGCGGATCGCCTGCAGGAACTCCGGCTCCAGATCGCGCGGATCTGCCAATTGCAGAAAAGTCTGCTTGGGGTCCAGATTCGATGCGATGACGGGTGCATGGAATTCGTCGCCGTTCTCCATTACGACGCCACAGGCTCTGCCGTCCCGCACCAGAAACTTCTGCACGGCTGCGTTGGTTCGGATCTCGGCCCCGGCAGCGCGAGCGGCTGACGCAATCGCTTCCGACACAGCCCCCATGCCGCCGCGCACGAAGCCCCACAGACCCCGTTTCCCGTTCACGCCCCCCATACAGTGGTGCATCAGGATATAGGCCGTGCCCTGCGACCTGGGGCCGCCATTGGCCCCAATTACGCCGTCGGTCGCCAGCGTGACTTTGATCTCAGGGGATTCGAACCACTCGTCGAGCAGGTCCGCTGCAGACTGAGTGAAAATCTTCACCAGGCCGGTGATTTCGCGGGGGCCAAGGCCCCGAAACTTCGCCAGAAGCTTCAGATAGTCCACGAAATCGGAGGCCTTACGCGGGGGGAGAGCGGGCGGCGTAACAAGCAAGAGCGATTCCACAATGCGGGCCAAACCTTCCAGCCAGGCTTCATACTTGGGGAATTGCTCGGCGTCGCGCTTGCTGAACTTCGCGATTTCTGCCAGCGTTTTTCGCTCATCCTGCCAGAAGAACAGATGCCGCCCGTCTGGATACACCGAGAAAAAAGCCGGGTCTTTGGGGATGACATGGTACCCGTGCTTCTCCAGTTCCAGTTCCCGCACAATCCGCTCCTGCAGGAGGCTGACGAGGTAGGCTCCGGTGGAGACCTTATACCCCGGCCAAAGTTCTTCGGTTACCGCGCAGCCGCCTAACATCTCGCGGCGCTCGAGAACCAAAACCTGTTTTCCGGCCTTTGCCAGATAGGCCGCGCAGACGAGCCCGTTGTGACCGCCGCCAACAATAATCGCGTCGTAGCGCATGGACTACCAGAATAGCCCTACTGAGTGGCGGAGGGTCTGCGCTTGAATGCGACCACGGCCAGAGGGGGCAGCGTGATCGTAATACTGGCGGGGCGACCATGGCGGGCCTCGGTTGATGCCTCGACCCCGCCGAGATTTCCTTTACCCGAGCCGCCAAACTCCACGGCGTCGGTGTTCAGCATCTCTTCGTAGAACCCTGCCTCGGGAACCCCGACCGAATAAGACGTGCGCATTCGGGGCGTGAAATTGCATACCACCACCATGCAGTCCTCGGGTTTCTCGCCTCTCCGCAGGAACGAAATTACCGAGCTTTCCACATCGCGGAAATCGATCCACTCAAAGCCGGCGTGCGCAAAATCCACCTCGTGCAGCGCTTTCTCGTGTGTGACGAGCCTGTTCAACTCCCGAACGAGGCTCTGGACGCCCGCGTGATCCGCAAATTCCTCGATCTTCCATGGCACGGACGAGTCATGATTCCACTCGTTCCAGTCCGCAATATCACAGCCCATGAACAGCAGTTTCTTGCCAGGATGGGTGAACATATAGCCCAGGAAGGCCCGGACATTGGCGAAGCGCTGCCACTGGTCGCCCGGCATTTTGTTGAGGAGCGAACGCTTGCCGTAGACCACCTCATCATGCGAGATCGGCAGGACGAAATTTTCGGTGAAGGCGTACAGCAGGCTGAAGGTGATGTGGTTGTGCAGATGTTTCCGGTAGACAGGGTCGGCCGCAAAGTAGCGGAACATGTCGTGCATCCAGCCCATGTTCCACTTCATGGTGAAGCCCAGGCCCCCGGCGTAGACAGGTCGGGTTACTCCCGGGAATGAGGTGGATTCCTCGGCAATCGTGAACGCGCCAGGTACCTGGTGGGCCAGTTCGTTGAACCTCTTCAGGAACTCGATTGCCTCCAAATTCTCCCGTCCGCCAAAACGGTTCGGAATCCAGCCGCCTGGTTCGCGTGCGTAATCGAGGTAGAGCATCGACGCCACGGCATCCACACGCAGGCCGTCAATGTGATACTCACGCAGCCAGAAAATAGCGGACGCGATCAGGAACTGCCGGACCTCATTGCGACCGAAGTTAAAGATCAGCGTGCCCCACTCGGTGTGTTCGCCCTGCCTCGGGTCGGCATGTTCGTACAGGGCGGTGCCGTCGAACTTCGCCAGACCATGTGCGTCGCGCGGGAAGTGGGCTGGCACCCAGTCCACAATCACGCCAATCCCAGCCTGGTGGCAAGCGTCCACGAAGTACCGGAAGTCGTCGGGATCACCAAAGCGGGACGTGGGCGCAAAGTACCCAATTACCTGATAGCCCCAGGACCCGGTGAACGGATGCTCCACGACAGGCAGCAGTTCAATGTGGGTGTAGCCCATCCGCTTCACATAACTGACCAGATCGACTGCCAGTTCCCGGTAGCTCAGAGGCGTGCCATCTTCATGCCGCTTCCACGAACCCAGGTGTAGTTCGTAAATCGACATGGGGGACTTTAGGGGATTTGCCGCCGCCCTCCGTTCCAGCCAGGCTCCGTCACTCCACGCGTACGTATCCACGGCCCGAATTACTGATGCGGAGCGGGGTGGCACCTCGCTGCCAAACCCGAAAGGATCTGACTTCAATTGCTGGTGGCCATCCACCTTTGACCGCACAAGATACTTGTAAGCGTGCCCCGGTCTGGCATCCGGCAGGAAGATCTCCCAGATGCCGGAATTCCGCAGGCGCATCGGGTGCCGACGTGTGTCCCACTCGTTGAAGTCACCCACCACTGAGACGTAAGCTGCGGTTGGGGCCCAGACTGCGAACCGAATCCCGGAAACATCACCCACCTGCGCGACGTGCGCCCCGAGGGTATTCCAGGTCTCATGGAGGTTGCCCTCTGCATGCAGATGGAGGTCAAACTCACTGATGATGGGGCCAAATCGATAGGGGTCTTCGAGGGTGGCCGACCCGCCCTGGAAGTCTTCGAGCTGTAGTTGGTAAGCGCCCGGCTCCAGCTTGAATGACGCGACGAAGAAGCCTTCGGTGTGCTGCCGGGTCATGACGACGGGCTCGGCACCGCTGCGCACAACGCGGGCAGCTTTCGCCTGCGGGAGAAATGCCCGGACTTCCCAGGTCTTCGCGCCTTTGGCGCTGTCGGTGATATGCGGGCCGAGGACGCTGAAGGCGTCACCATGGCATCCGCCCGCAATCGCTTCTATTTCGGCGGCAGTCATGGCACCTCCATTATAGGTGTGATGATTGTAACTGTGACGCCTCTTGCCGAAATACACCTGCATCTGGAAGGCACTGTCGATCAGGAAACGATTCTTCTGCTGGACCCGAACCTCACGAGGGAGCAGGTTGCGCAACTCTGGGATTTCCACGACTTCACCGGCTTCCTCGACTGCTTCAAATTCGTTGCGCAACGCCTGAATAGCCCCGAAGACTACGCCCTCATCACGCGCCGGATGCTCGACAACCTGGCAGCCCAGGGCGTTACCTATGCCGAGGTAACAGTGGCCGCCGGTGTGGCGCTCTGGCGTGGGTTCGATTTTTCAGATATCTGGGTGGCGATCCGGGAGGCGCAAGAAGGCTCTCCGGTGGAGATCGCCTGGAACCTCGACGCCATCCGGCAGTTTGGGCCGGAGCATGTTATGGAAATAGCGAGGCTCGCGGCAAATTTCGTCGGGGACGGTGCTGTTTCCTTTGGCATTGGGGGGGATGAATTACGAGGTCCCGCCCATCTCTTCGGCGAGGCCTACGCTTATGCGAAGGACGCAGGTCTCCGGCTGACTGCCCACGCCGGCGAGACCGGGCCTGCGGATTCTGTTCGTCAAGCGCTGGATATTGGTGCGGAACGTATCGGGCACGGCATCCGGGCGATTGATGATCAGGAACTGATCCGCCGCCTTGTCGCCGAACAGATTCCCCTGGAAGTCTGCATCACCAGCAATGTTTGCACCGGCGCAGTGCCAACCCTTAACGCTCACCCTGTAAGGAAGTTGTTCGACCAGGGCGTCATCATTACCCTGAACACGGACGACCCCGGGATCTTTCAGTGCGACCTGCGGGGCGAATACGAACTGGCGCGCACACGCTTTGGCTTTAGCGAAGCCGAGCTAAGCCAGATTCGGCAAAACGCCTGGGACCATCGCTTTTAGCGCTTGTAAATCATCGCGTGTAAGTTTTCGAGAAGCCGTTCCGGGAGTTCTTCAGGGTCAGCGTGCCATCGGTAAGGCCGGTTACTTCCAGCCATTCACCTTTACAGGCTTCGGTCGGGTTTGCGAGGAACTGTTCCGATGAATTCTGGGTAGCCCCGCCCGCGTTGGAATAGTGAAGTTGCCACATGTCCACCAGGCCGGGTGATTTTCGAATCGTGGTCATCGCCTCTACCGAGCCGCCCTTGGTGGCACCATTATTCATCAGCACCACACGGGGATGGAGGGCGTGAACGATCTGGGGCAGACCCGACGTCTTCGTGCCGTGGTGCGTAGTCATGTAGAGATCCACGGTCCCCAGTTTGTTCGCCGGGCAAGCGAGGTCGAATTCCTGGTTCCAGTACAAATCGCCGAGGTCTGAGATGCGGAGTTTCCCGAAAGTGATCATCAGGGCCAGAGAATGTGCGTTCTCACCGGGGTCTGCAGCCATCGCCTGATAGCTGGTGCACAGAGGATTGGGCTGTCCCCCTGCGGCCAGCGCCTTCGTGATGGCTTTGCTATCCGCTGAAACCACTTCCACCCGCAGCCCCTTTATCGGGACAGTATCGCCGGCGCGGAGAACCGTGTATTTCAGCGTGGACCTGGCGTCGGTGTAGGCGAGAAAGGCAGCCGTGGCGCTCTTGCCGCCTTCGACGGATTCGCCATGATCGTAGATATGGTCCACAGGAAGTTTCTTCAGCAACTGTGGCAGGCCGCCCATATGATCGGAATGAAAATGCGTGATCACCAGGTGGTTGATTCGCTTCACGCCTGCTGCCGCAGCTGCCGCAGCGATCCGGTTCGCGTCGCGGCTGTCGTTGCCGTCATAGCCGGTGTCGATCAGCATCGACTCGCCGGTGGGCGTCACATAGAGGGTGGCTTTGCCGCCTTCGGTGTCAATTGCATAAATACGCAGCGCCTGAGCACGAGCTGACAGGGCAGTGAGCAGTAACCAAAGTACAAGTTTCATATTGGATTCAAACCGGGCTCAAATTGTAGCAGGAACAAACGCCAGCTTTTCGCCACACTTCATCACCTGGAACTTTTGTCCCAGGACTTCGCAGGCACCAACAAACTCCTCCGGCGATGCTGTGTTGAACGTGAACATCTCGTAGTGACAGGGCACCACCGTCTTAGCCCCGATGGAGTAGGCCAGCCAGGCCGCTTCACGCCCCCACAAGTTGCCGGCAACCCGTCGCTCCGGGCCTCTGCCATTGATCGGCAACAACGCCACATCGACTCCGAATGGCCGTAGTTTCGTAGACAGGCCGTCATACAAAACCGTATCGCCACTGTGGTACAAACTCCAGGGTCCGAACTGCAAGACATAACCCATAAACTGCGGCTGCAGTTCTTCATGGGCCGACATGACTCCGGTGAAGCGGATTCCACAGAGTTCCACCGCCTGGCCGTCATTCAGCCCGACCGGCATCGCTGCGGGTACCCCGGCGCGTTCCGCCGCAAAGGCGCGATTCACTTCGGACACCAAAAAGTGGGGCGGGGCAGGGGACTTGCGCTCAAACAGAGGCCGCAAGGTCGCGCCATCCAGATGATCGGTATGGTTGTGGCTCGAGGTCACAATATCGCAGAAATGCAGGGAAGCCGGGTCAACCACCAGTTCCGTCATGCGGACATGGGGCTTGTCTGTTGTCGCATACTTGTTGGTCAGGGAATCGGACAGATAGGGATCGAGGAGGACGTGAACGCCCTCCCACTGCAAGAGAAATCCACTTTGTCCCAACCACCAGAGGCGGAAGCCACCGTTCCGTACGTTGGACGCCTGAATATCAGCCAACAGTGCTTCGTGTGACTGGACGGGTTGAATCACGTGAGCCCCAACTCCTGGCGGACGATATGGACCCCGGCCACCATATTGGCGAGTTTTTGCTTCGCCGCCCACCGTGCCGTTTGGCTCAGGCCGCAGTCCGGCGCAAAGCTCAGCCTCGCGGCTGGTGCATGTTCCAGGCACTGACGGACCCGCTTCGCGATGTCAGTGGGCGTCTCAATGTAGTAACTCTTGACGTCCACAATTCCCACCGCCACATCAATGCCGGCTTCCGCGATCTGCCGGATGCACTCAAGCTCGGAGAACTCCCGGCTTGCCATCTCCAGGTGGATCTCATCCACGTTCAGCCGCAGGAAGGCAGGGAACAAGGGCGCGTACTGGCGGGGACCAACGGCCCTGCCTTTGTAGTTCCCGAAGCAGAGATGCGTTGACAATCTGCATTTTCCGGCTACTGACCGGACTGTCTCGTTGAAGATCTCCACAAACTTCTGTGGGTTCTCCTTGTGCCCATAGCAACTCATGGAAGGCTCATCGAGCGTGATCTCTTCACAGCCCGCCGCAACCAGAGCCTCCAGTTCCTGCCGCACCACGGGTAGCAGAGCCTGAGTTACTTTCCAGCGATCTGAATAGCTCCCACCGGGTTCGATGCGGCCACTGAGCGTATATGGCCCCGGAACACTTGCCTTCAGCGCCGGGCCCTTCGGTGCCAGCTCGCGCAGGCGCTGTAGTTCCGCCACTGCACCAAGCCCATGCTCTGCCCGAATCTCGCCGGTTACTTTGTACTTCCCTCGCTGGTCATGCGCCGGAGGGCCAAAGTTGCGCGGAGAATAAGGTGTTGCGTCAATTCCTGCGAGACGCCCATAGAACGACAGATTGAAGTCGTACCGGGTCTGTTCACCATCGGTGATGACATCGAGCCCCGCCGCCACCTGGTCATGCACGGCTGCCAGAACGGCATCGCGGCGCATTTCTTCCAGGTCTGCTTCTCCAAACTGGTCTGCATGTGCGACAGCAAACTCCAGCCAGCCAGGAAAGGGATAGCTGCCGATGACCGTTGTGCGCAACGGTCCACGCTCAATTAATACGTCACGTTGATCCATTTGTGCTCCCTCATCGATTGGTATCCGGCATCGAGAATGCAATTCACGATGTAGCCGTCTTCATAGGTTTCGCGTGGCTGTTTGCCGTCCCGAACGCACTCCACAAAATGACGCATCTCGGCCTGATAACCATAGGCGAACGCTTCTTCCGGTAGTGGACGGGTCCAGCCAAAGTCGATATCAGCTTTCTCGATCACGTAGCCGCTGGACTTCGTGCTGAAGGTTGCGATCGGCGTATTCCGTGTCACATCCGTGAAGATGGAACCTTCCGAGCCGTGGATTTCATTGCGAAGATCGAGGCCGCCTTTGGTGGTCCAGGACAACTCGCAGTGGGCCACGCCGCCGGACTCCATTTGCAGCAGAAGGAGCGCATTGTCTTCACCGCGGGTTTTGTCCCGATGGACGAGGTTTGCACCCCAGGCCATGACTTCTGTGACCTTGTCGTGCTTGCCGAAGAAATAACGCGCGGCTTCCACGCAATGGCAGCCGAGGTCATTCAGCGCCCCGCCACCGGTGTTTTCGACATCCCAGAAGTGCGGGCTGTGCGGGCCGCTGTGTGACTCGCGCGACCGGACCCATAGAACTCGCCCGACGCCACCGTTGTCGATGGTTTCCCTGGCCTTGACCACTGCCGGCGCGAAGACTTCTGTCTCTGCGTAGCCGTGGATTGCGCCGGATTTTTGCGCCGCTTCCATCATTTGGCGGGCTTCGTCGCGGGTTCGTGCGAGGGGCTTCGTGCAGACCTGATTCCTGCCCGCCGCCGACAAGGCCAGTGAGACCGGGAGGTGCTCCTCATTCGGGAGCGCAATGATGAAGAGATCAATATCTTCCCTCGCGATCACCGCCTGATGATCTGTGTACTCAGATATGCCCCATCGTTCGGCGAAGCTCCTCGCACGGTCCAGAGTTCTGGAGTAATTGATGACGACCTCGTGGCCGTTCACGTTCGCCAGACCCTGCATATAAAAGTCCGCCACGAAACCAGAGCCAAGCATGCATATACGTACCGGTTTGCTCATATAACTGACCAGCCTCCATCTACCGTAATGATCTGTCCGGTTACCGGATTTCCACTCTCTCGCAACAGGAACACAGCCATGCGGGCGACTTGTTCCGGGTCGAGCATGCCCTGTGTCAGGGGTTGTTTATTCGCCACGTACTCCAGAATTGCGGGGTCGTTCTGCGCTCGTGCGCTCATCGGGGTTCGGACCAGCCCGGGTGCCAGCACGTTGATACGAATGCCCGCCGACGCGTAGTATGCGGCCGCAGAAAGGCTCATGGCTTCGATGGCTCCTTTGCTGGCAGCATAACCGATGGTGCTGAAGCGGGAGGGGTCCGGATGCCTGGCGAGCACGCTGCCTGTGTTCAGGATGGCACCGCCTCTTCCCGCCGCTGTCCAGGCCCGCAGCACTTCGCGGCAAACCAGAAACGTGCCCTTGGCATTCACGTCCATCGCGGCGTCCCAACCCTCAGTTGTACATTCGTGCAGGGGGCCGTCGCCAAAGCTGCGGGCACTGATGCCTGCGACGTTGAAGACCGCATCGATTGCTCCGAACCTGCCGATACACCGCCCGACGGCTGCCGCTACGCCACGCTCGTCCCGTACGTCGGCGACTGCGAAATCGGAGTCGGGAAGTTCGGCGCAGAGTTCCCGGCAGGTTGCTTCATCGTTGCCCAGCACAAACACGGGCCCGTCCGTCCACAGCCGCGCGGTGGCAGCGGCAATTCCGGTTGAGCCTGTGAGGAAGAGGGTCAGGGGCATAGGGGGCGCGCCGCCGCTGGCGTACGTGGCTGTGTGGTCGCAAATGCCGTTGCGGTTGAGCCTGCGACTGAGATGTTGCCCGGCACAAACACAGGCCCGTCCGTCCACAGCCGCGCTGTCGCAGCTGCAATTCCCGTCGAGCCTGTGATTAAGAGTGGCTGGCGCATAGAGGGCGTTATTCGAACAGATGCCGCAGACTCTTACGGTAGTCCTCGTAGAACAGCTCCAGTTGCGCCGCCGCTGAAGTATTTCCCACGAACTGATGGCTGGGCAGCAGGGTTGGCTTCATCCCGCGAGCCAGCAGACCTTCGGCGACGGCACATCGCAGCATGTTGATGATCATAGCCCCGGTGACGGTTGACACCGGGCCGGTCCGCCACTCCAGGCCTTCCAGTTCCAGCACACAGTCGCCGGGAGGGCACTGGTTGTCGATGATGATGTCGGCGCAATCGGTCAGTTTTTTCCCTGAGGAATGAGCGGCCTTTGCCACTTCACAATGCGCCTTCGCCACGATGCCGATCACAGGCAGGCCGCGCTTCTGAGCGCCCATCGCCATTTCGACAATGACCGGACGGATGCCGCTGGTCGAGATGACAATGAAGACGTCATGCGGGCCAAACTTGTAACTCTTGAGAATCTGCTCCGAGTAGCCTTCGTAGCCTTCCAGATACAGCGGTGCGCGCAGACCATTCGACCCAACGATATTGGCGTGGTTTGACAGGGCAAGTTCCACCAGCGCGACAAAGCCGGGGAAACAACCCTGGCGAGGTGTCATTTCTTCGCACATCATCCGCGAGTGACCATTGCCAAACAGGAACACCAGGCCCCCTTTGGAAATACGGTCCGCGCACAGGTCAGCGGCTTGTTGGATGACCTCGGTTTGTGTTCGCCCCAGTTCGCCCAGGCGACGCAGGGCCTCCTGATAGTAAGTAACGGCAGCTTTTGTCTCAGACACGAATGATTCGTACTCCTCTGGCCTCGTAGGGCGCAAGCTTCCGGCTGGAAATGCCGGAGTCGGTAACAATGATGTCAGTCTTTTCCAGGGGCCAGACGCGGGTGTGACCGGTCCGGCCAAATTTGGTGTGGTCGGCGACGACGATCCTCTGGCGCGCCTGCGTCATCATGATTCTGGTGATGGCCGCTTCATCGCGATGGTCATCGGTGAGGCCCTGCTCCACGTTGATACCCGTGACGCCGATAATGGCCTTGTCCGGGATTGTGTCGCGCATCGCCTCGGCGGCAGCCTGGCCTACCAGCGAGAACCAACCGGGGCGAAGGTCACCTCCCGTCAGGTATACGCGGGCCTGCGGCCTTCGGTAGAGCTCCATTGCGATGTTTACCGCATTGGTGATGACCCGTATGGGTAACTCGGGGGGGATACTGCACGCTGTCGCGGTGGTAGTTGTCCCTGGCCCAAAGGCAACGACTTCGCCGGAGGTTAACAGCCCGGCAGCGGCGAGGCCGATGCGTCGCTTTTCGGCCGCCATGTGGAGGGCGTGTTCCTGAAAGCCGGAATCTCTGAGCGCCTCATACAGGACGGGACCCGGTGTTTGGGCCCGTCCACGAGTTCGGATGATGAGGCCCTGGTCTGCCAGGGCTGTCAGGGCTCGGCGGATCGTCACTTCGGACGCGCCGGTGCGCACAGCAAGATCCGGGATAGCAATATCCCCGGCTCTGCGAACTTCGGACAGAATGGCTTCAGTTCGTTCGGTCATACCCTGTACGAATACAGGATTGCACAATTTCGAGACTTACGGACAGATTTCTGATCGTTGTTGGGTGTTGTGATCAGGAGGAGTTCTAGTTCAAACCGGCACCGATAGCGCGTTCGCCTTTTTCAGGCTTCTCCACCCGTTTGGCCATTTCGAAATGGCTGAGAGATTGCGAATACTGGGACAGTCCGCGGTACAGGGCCTCGGCGATCTTCTGCCGATACTCCGGCTTACTCAGATTCGACTCGTCTTTCGCATTCGTCAAAAATCCGATTTCTGCCAGAATGGACGGCATCTGCGCTCCAATCAGGACCACGAAGGGGGCCCGTTTCACGCCCCGGTTGTGGGCGGTGGGATTTCCCTTCAAAGCCTGGGCGTAGAGCGCCGTTTGCACGGTCTGCGCAAAGGTCTGGGATTCCGTTATCTTGTCGTTGAGGGTGATCTCTTTCACGAGATCTTTCAGTTCCCCAACTGATTTGTCTGCGCCGGCATTTTCCCTCGCCGCCACATCCAAAGCGCTGGCGGAGTTGGTGAAATTCAGGAAGAAGGTTTCGATGCCTCCGACGGCGGGTGCGGGCGAAGAGTTCGCATGGATGGACAGGAAAAGGTCAGCCTTCTTTTGGTTCGCGATACTGGTGCGTTCGGTTAAGGGAATGAAGGTATCGTCTGAGCGCGTGAGTACGGCTTCAACGCCCATGCGGGTTTGGACCAGTTTGGCGAGACGCAGCGAGACATCCAGCACAACGTCTTTTTCGAGGGTCCCGTTCGGGCCGCTGGTGCCTTCATCATGACCGCCATGTCCGGCATCTATGATGATTCGGTTTACCTTTAGTCCAAGGGCACGTGTCATAGAGGAGGAGGCATCGAGGGAGGCTTTTGGCGTTCCCTGGAGGACGGTGGGGGCAGGCGGAGACAGTACTTTTGTGCTGGCGGCGATCTGTGCCCGTGATGTCCCGGGGGGCGTGTACTTGCGCGTGATTAGGGGCTTTGGGCCCGGCTCGAAAAACAGTTGGATCGGTTTGAGTGGCAGGAGCGGGTCCAGTGCGGGGGGGGCGGACGCCAGGACTGCCATTCGCATCGGAAGCCTGGTGAGCAGTGGCGGGACAAAGAGCTTGCGGGTCTTCCGGACGCCGGGTCGCACCTGTTTTGCGCGAACTTCGATCACCATTCGATCCGGTGCACTTAGTTTCGTCACCGTGTAGGTGGCAGGGGCGGTCAGATCGAAGACAATCCTGGTTTTGCCCGGGACCGGTTCGGCGAGGCGAACCTTTTGGACGAGGCGGTCATTGACCGTTCGTGTTGCGAAACGGTGCCGAGCGATCCAGGGACGGGCACCGGCAATGTCAAAGAAAAGGCGGTCGGGACCGGTGGTGGATGCTGCGTGGTACTCGAAGGGTCCGGTCAGTTGGAGGACAACGCGGGTCGATCCCACATGAGTCCAAAACCGTAAATCTGTAACTTGAATTAAGTCGGATTTTTCGGCGGCGAAACCCGGCAGGATGCAAAACAACGCAATTGCCAGGCTTCGCTTCACCATCATTCCGTCCTGTAGTAAACTTTTCCGTCCACACCCACCAGAGCACGAATCGCCTGATGGGCCTCGTTTTCAAGGCGTTGGGCGGGCAGTGCGGCTTCCGGCGCCGCCTTGTGCCGGGCCCGGGCAGCCTTCAAATTATTCGCCACGCGGAAGACGTAGTTCTGGGTTTCCACGTACGGCGGAATCCCGTGATAGCGATCTACCGCGCCCTCGCCCGCATTGTAGGCCGCGATCGCCCGCGGGTAATTATCTTTGTAGTAATCCAACAGGAAGCGCAGGTAGCGAACCCCACCGTGCACATTCTCCCGCACGTCGAAAGGATTGTTGACGCCAAAACGTCTGGCGGTGGCGGGAATCAACTGCATCATCCCCATGGCCCCTTTGGGGCTCACCGCGCGGGCATTGTAATTGCTTTCCGCCCGAATCACCGAGTGCACCAGAGAGTCTTCCACGCCGTGTTCCACCGCGATGCTATCGATAAGCCGGATCAACTCAGCAGTGGCCATCTCCGGTTCAGTTGCCTGCACGCGCATGGATCGGACCAGACGCCCGGAATGATCCGCACGGACAATGGTCATCACTTTCGGTGGCATGGACGAAGGTCCAGCCGCTGCCATCAGGGCGGGCATACCTAGCGTCATTGTAAAACACTTTTTCACGCGAATGTTCCCACGCCGGTTCAAAAAACTCCATTTCAATGCTAGCATCCAATTTGCCCCATGCCTGATGACACCGAGTCTCCGGAAAACAACGGCCCTGCAGGGCGTGCCGCGTGGGTGCTGGTGGGTGGGCGCAGCAGCCGGATGGGCACCGATAAAGCTCTTCTGGACGCTGGCAGAGGGCCCTTGGCCGCTGAGATCGCGGCTCTGGCGGCGCAAAGCTGTCCCGTGGTCTCACTGGTGGGCGATCCGGTCCGGTATTCGGGACTCGGGTTGCCGGTGGTGGGAGACAACTTCCCCGGCCTTGGGCCGCTAAGCGGGATTGAGGCGGCGCTCAGGGCTTCAAAGTCGGAGTGGAACCTCATCGTTGCTTGTGACATGCCCTTTCTGGAAAGAAGTATTTTCGAGCTGCTTTTTACCGAAGCGGCGGGCTTCGACTGCGCAGTCCCGCAGCATCCGGATGGCAGGGTGGAACCACTCTGTGCCGTGTACCGCCGGCGTTGCCACCCCACGCTTGAGGCCGCACTGGACAAGGGAATTCGCAAAGTCACTGACGCCCTCCAGGCACTCGCGGTACGATACGTCGTGATGGCCAGCGAAGTGGCCTTCGCCAACTGGAACACACCCCAGGACATACGGAACCGCCCCCATGGCTGAAGAGTTTCCCCACTATATCGAATTCCGTCACGTTTATAAGACGTTCGATAAGCCCGTTTTAGTCGACTGCAATTTTCATGTCGATTCCGGCCAGACCGTAGCCGTCATCGGTCGCTCGGGCGTTGGCAAGTCCGTCAGTCTCGGCCACATTATGGGTTTCCTGAAGCCCGACAAGGGGCGCGTGATTGTGGCCCATGAGGACATCACGGATTTCAGTGAGTCAGAGCTCAACCGGGTGCGACGAAAAGTGACAATGGTGTTCCAGAACGGGGCTCTGTTTGATTCGCTGACGGTTGCAGAAAATATCCTGTTCTCGCTGGAACTGCGTGAAGATTACAACGCAAAAAATCGCGATGACGTGGTGGACGGGCTACTTCATTTGGTGGGCATATCAGACGCGCGCGACGCCTATCCCGCAGATCTGGCAACGGGGTATCGCCGGGCCGTCGCCATCGCCCGAGCCCTGGCGGCCGAACCACAGTGCATTCTGTACGACGAACCCACCACCATGGTCGATCCGATCATGAGCGACCATCTGACGCTGCTCATGCTGCGGCTGAAGACGCAGCTGCGCCTGACGTCTGTGGTGGTTACCCATGATCTGGACCTGCTCCATCGCGTCGCCGACAGCGTCGTATTTATCAACAAAGGGAAGATCGCCTACTTCGGGCCACCCGCCGGCCTCTATTCATCAAACGACCCCGACATCCAGGAATTCCTGGAACTGGATAAAGTGATTCGTGGGGCCTCTTGCGATCACAGTGCATTTCGTTCCGGTTTGGGGGCACTCTCAAAGGACATATGAAGATCATCACGTTCGGAATCTCTGTGACTGCTCTGTTTTGCGTTGCCAGTGCGTTCGCACAGGACCATAAACTCGGCTACGACACGACACCCTATTACCCTGGCTCGAAGTGGCGTGTCCACGATTCCAGCCGGCCCCGTCCAAGCGCCATCACACCTTCCACATGCAATGCGCAAAAGGGCAAAGCACCGTCGGACGCGGAAGTCTTGTTTGACGGCCACGATCTCTCCAAATTCGTCAGCATGAAGAGCGGTGTTGCAGGCGAACCTGGCTGGAAGCTGGGTGAGGGCGTTATGGAAGTGATCCCCGGCAAGGGCGACATCTTCAGTAAGGAGGCTTTTGGTGACATGCAGATCCACCTGGAGTGGGCCTCACCCTCCGAAGTGAAGGGTGACAGCCAGAACCGGGGAAACAGTGGCCTGAAGATCTCGGGGCTGTATGAGATTCAGATTCTGGACTCGTTCGACAATATGACCTATGCCGACGGCCAGGCGGGGGCGATCTACGGCCAGTACCCGCCGCTGGTCAATGCTTCCTGCAAGCCGGGTGAATGGCAGGCCTACGACATCGTGTTCGAGGCCCCGAAGTTTTCCGGAGCGACGGTGGTGAAGCCGGCGTTCGTTACCGTGATTCACAACGGGATTGTGGTGCAGAACCATGAACAGATTCTGGGGACCACGAAAAATGCTAACGTCGGCAACTACGAGCCGCATGCCGACAAGCCCTTCATGCTGCAGAACCACAACACGCCGGTTCGCTACAGACTGGTTTGGGTTCGTCGTCTGACGGCTCGCCCGGAATAGCGTCTACAGGACATCGGCAAAGCCGCGCTTCAGGTGGCGGAAGAATAGTCCTCCGATTACGAAGGTTGTGATGGCAAAGGCTGCCATGGGCCCCAGCGTGGCTGCAAGATCATGCAGACCGGGCATGGTTGTGCCCAGCAGCATCTCGCGGTAGGCCTGCACCACATAGACCAGGGGATTGATTTTCAGGATAAAGTGTACGCCGGATGGGAATTTCTCCTCCCCAATGAAGATCGGCGTCAGCCAAAGCCAAAAGGTCAACATAACGGCGACTACCTGGGCCGTATCCCGCAGGTAGACCTGCAGCGCTGCGGCTACCCAGCCAATGCCAATCGCAAAGAGCCCCAGCAGAAGAGAAAATATCGGCAGCATCACCAGCATGGGGCTGGCGTGACCCAGCAGGATCGCGACGATCCCGACAACCGCCGCCACCGTCAGGGTATGTCCAATAAGTGAAGACAGGAAAATAGCGACGGGCACAATCTCAGACGGAAACAAGGTTTTTGTGACAAGATTTGCCTGTTCGACAATGGAGCCCGAACTTCGCTGGACCGTTTCACTGAACAACAGCCAGGGAAGCATTCCGGTAAACAGGTGCAGGGCGTAGTTGTCGGTGAGGGCCCCCGGCCCCGGCTTACCGCCAAGGCAGTAGCCAAATATGAAGGTATAGCTGACGAGCAGGACCAGAGGATGGATCAAACTCCAGACCCAACCGGCGGCCGAGCCGACGTACCGCTGCTGGAAATCGCGTTTAACTAATTGAAAAATAATGGACCTTCGTTTCACGAAGTGCCCCATGAAGTGTCGGCCAGGAATTGTCTTCAGCAAGCCGGGATGGTAGCAACCAACAGGGTTGACTTGCAACGTTGAGGAGTGATAATCTTTCATTTCTTTAGATTCTGCAATTCCGGATTCCGGTAGCCCCCCCAGGGTGGCACAGACATGGCCACCAGTTATACTTGTATGAAAGGACGGGTTTGAAGCAAGACTATTTCATCGTTGTACTCGCTCATTCGCTCCACGGGCGGCTGCAACGCATCCACATCCCGCAGAAGTTTCTGTACTGCGTGATGGGCGCGGTTGTCGCGCTTGTCCTGGTGGTTTGTGGCGCAGCCGGCAGCTATGTGCGCATGGTCGCGAAGGTCTCGAACTACAACACCCTCCAAAAAGAAGCCCAGGCTCTCCGCACCCGTTACGACAATCTGCAAAAAAAGGTACGTCAGACCGATGAGCAAATGGCCAGCCTTCAGCTTCTGGCCGACGAAGTCACCACGGCCTACGGCGTTCGCAAGCAGTTAGCCGGTTCGCCGGACCTGATTGCGGAAGCTCCTCTGGTTCCCACCCTGGGCGAATCCCTCGCCGAATACAATTACCTCCGCACCACCAATATCGTCAGCCGCCGCAGCAATATTTTTGCGCGCCTCAACGTGAATGTCCTCCCTTCCTCCTGGCCTGTGATGGGCCGTTTGGGGGATGGTTTCGGGCACCGCAGCGATCCTTTCTCGGGTGAAGGCGCTATGCACACAGGTGTCGATATCGCGACGGCTTATGGCACCCCCGTCAAGGCCACCGGCGATGGCATTATTCGCCACGCCAGCTGGTTTGCCGGTTACGGACGCTGCGTGATTGTGGATCACGGCAACGGTTACCAGACGCTTTACGGTCATCTGTCGAAAATCGATGTGATGGAGGGTCAGGAAATCCGCCAGGGCGAAAGCCTTGGTCGCGTAGGCAGTTCCGGACGCTCCACCGGCGCTCACCTGCACTACGAGGTGCGCATGCACTCCACCCCGGTGAATCCGTACCGCTTCCTGCAGCGTTCCGCCGCCATCAAGCCCGCTACACAATCTGAGTTCCCCTTCTAACTCACTGTCCTGTAAGGTTTTTCTTTCTTCCTCTGGCGCTACGCCTCCTCTCGGTATACAATTTTTGCATGAAACAAGTCTGGTTACGTGTCGCCGCAGTGTTCGCGGCAGCGCTCCTTCTCACGGCCGCGTATAAACGCGCCGAACAGGCGTCGGTCATGACCGACGCTGCTAATACATTCCTCAGTTCGTTATGGAACGATCAGAAAGCGATAGCGACCTATCCGTTTGAAGACGACCAGCGTTTTGACTGGCACTTCATCCCCAAGCTCCGCAAGGGTCTCTCATTTGGAGCCATGCGCCCCGATCAGCGTCTCCTGGCTATGGCCCTGGTCTCGACCGGCCTCAGCCAGCAGGGTTTTATCAAGGCGACCACCATCATGAGCCTCGATCAGGTGCTCCTGGGCCAGGAAGCCGCCAATCCGACGGCGACCAATCGTCGCGATCCTGAGAACTACTACATCACGATTTTCGGTAAGCCCGATGCCAAGGGTGTTTGGGGCTTCCGCCTCGAAGGCCATCACGTGGCGCACAACTTCACGGTCGTGAACGGACGCATCGCGGACTCCCCCAGCTTCTTTGGTTCCAATCCTGCCGAGATCAAGATCGGCGCACGCAAAGGCCTGCGCATTCTGGCTGCTGAAGACGATCTGGGCTACGAGATGCTTGACGCCCTGGATGCCACCCAGCAGGCCGCTGCCGTTGTCGATAAGGCTGCGTTGAAGGATATCGTCACCGCCGCGTCACGGAAGGCTTCCATCGACGGCCAGCCCAACGGCCTCTCTGCTGCGAAGATGTCTGCGGACCAGTACGAACGGATGATGTCGATTGTCGAAGCCTACGCCGGTAACGTAGCTTCGCCCATGGCCGAGAACAGGATTGCCCTGGCGAAGAAACAGCCAAAGGATAAAACCTTTTTTGCCTGGACCGGCGACGTGAAGCGCGGGGCGCCGCACTACTACCGAATTCAGACCCCGGCGTTCCTCATCGAGATGGACATGACGCAGGACAACGCCAACCACGTGCACGCCGTCTGGCGCGACTACACCAATGACTTTGGCCTGGATCTTCTGAAGCAACACTACGAAGCCAGCCACAAGCAATAATAGAAGGCATCGGCACTTCTGGCTATTCACGGCGGGATTTTCTGGCGCTGGCGGTAGCGGGTCGGCTGACTCCACCTGAGTGGGTGAAGTATGCAGACCCGGCTACCGAACTCGACGTCACGCGTCTCACCGGTCCAAAATTCGCAAGTGGTATCGCTCCGGCGCACCTGAGAAAATTCGGGCGCCGGAGCGATTTTCTTATTTACTGGAGCGAGCGCCTGGGCACTCGCCAGATCTGCCACCTGGATCTGAAGAATGGTGAATCGCGCCAGGTCTCGGATGTTTCCAGCCTGGATACTTCCACCATCTCTTTGGCAGCTGACGAGAGAACAGTCACCTTCTTCCACGGAGGGACTCTAACGGAAATCAGCGGTGGCACAGGGTCCGCCCACGTCTTGTACAAGCTGCCGGAAGGTACTACCCGGGCCGGTTTTACGCAATCTGCTGACGGCTCTATTTTCTTCGCGCAGCAGCGGGAACCGGGCAAGTCGCAGATCATGCGCGCCACTCGGCTGAAGACCGCACCTTTCCTGCAGGTGGACGGCGATGTTGATGCCCTGATGGTGCGCCCACGTCGTGCCCAACTCGTGTACAGAGCGAATGGTGTCTGGTGGTTGCTCAATACCGACGGCAGTAATATCCGGAAGCAGCTTCGTCTCGAAGCCGATAAAGCAGAGTCGGGCAAGGATGGCCAGATACTCTGGACTCCCTCGGGCAGGACGCTGGTGTATCTGCACATCCCCGCAGATCCGAAACAGTTGATTGTGCTCCGCGAGCAGACCCCGGACGATGGGCTGGATCGCATTCTCGCGCGGACGAGTCAGTTTGAAGCCTTTGGCCCCAACGCGGATGCGTCCGTCTTTACCGGTGCCAGCCGCAGCAAAGCATCATCCTACGTCCTGCTGCTCCTGCGTGTTACCAAGCGGGAATTGACAATCTGTGAGCACAGGGCCTCAGATCCTGCGATGGTCGCACCAACGTTTTCCCCCGACAGCAAGACGATTTATTTTGTCAGTGATCGTCATGGCAAGCCGGCGCTGTACCGGATCCCCGTGGATAAGTTCGTGGAAGAAACGGGCGAAACTGCCGGCACAGAGAAGAGCAATTCGGGGCTGATGCAATAGGCAGCGCAAAAACGAAAGGCCGGACCTTTCGGCCCGGCCTCCTGTTCTGATTGATACTTTGTTAGCGGCTTTGGTACTTCGGGGTAGAAAGGTAGCCGGAAATCTGGTCCTTGCCAACCTGGTTGACCACCACTTCATACAACGACTTCGCCACGTAGAACTGAAGCGGCTCGTTGACTGTCTTGTCCTTCTTCTCCACCGTCTTGTCGTCTGCCAGCACCAGGACCGTAAAGCGATTTTTCTTCAGATCCGACTTGTCGAGACGCAGGCTGATGTCGCCGACCTTCTGCATGTTCTTCTGCTTCTTCACAGAGAACTCGATAATGTTGCGTTCCCCGCGGCGGCGAAGATCTTCGATCTCTTTACTGTTCGTCGCCACATAACCACTGGTGATACCAAGGTCGCCGGAAACCTTCTTCAATTCCGACTTTGTCTTATCCAGTTCTGACTTCGTGCCGGCCAGGTCCGTCTTTACGCCGCTCACATCGGTGTTCACATCGGTGATCCGTGCGTTGGCGGTATCTGCTTTCTGCTTCACTTCGCCGAGGGCGGAGTTGGTTTGGGCTACGGCCTGCTTCGTCTGCTGATTTTCAGCAGAGAGTCTCTTGCCCTGTTCCTCGGCAAAAGTCAGGGCTTCTTTCTTCGCCTGGCTTGCGGCCTGATTCGCCTGCTGACTCAGTTGCTTCTTGCTGGAGTCCAGGTCGTCGCGTAACTCTTCGAGATGCTTCTTCTGCGCGCTGGTCATCACCGTGCTGTTCTCTTTCAGCGTGTCGATTTCGTTCTGAACGACCTCGTTCCGGTGTGCTTCTTCCTTGCGGATATCATTCACCTGATAAAGGAGGAAAACGTTGAACGCGAGCGACGCGGCAATGGCTCCGGCGGCGAGCGCATTCTTCATGCTCGAACCTTGCGGTGGCTGCGGTGGGTAAGGATACTGTGGTGAACTCATCTGTGAACCTCGATCTATTAAGTATAGACAGACCAGCCGAAAAATGAGTTTCGCCGACTTTGCTTAAAGTTCGTACATCTCGCCGGGCTCCGGGATTCGGGTGTCGATTCCGTAGCGCTCCTCAATCTGAGCCTTTAGCGCAAGCGACCGTTCCGGTTCGCCGTGGACCAGAAAGACCCGTTTCAGCGTCCGCACCATAGGCTCCATCCAGGTAAGCAATTCGCCGGAATCGGCGTGCCCGGAAAGCTCGTCCAGACATTCCACACGGGCCCGGACATCTATCGGGATTCCGAAGATCTTCACTGTCGTGTAGCCATCGCGCAGTTTCCGCCCCAACGTGTTCTCGGCCTGATATCCGGCCATGAGAATGGTGTTCCTTGGCTCGCCCACGTTATGCCGCAGATGGTGCAGGATGCGGCCCGCCTCGCACATACCCGAGGGCGAAATGATGATCTGGGGTCCCCGGAGTTCGTTGAGCTTTTTGGACTGCTCGGCGTCCTTGATGTAAATCAGGCGGTCAAAGCCAAAGGGATCTTCGCCTCCCGTCAGATACCCTCGCGTCGCTTCGTCGTAGCACTCCGGATGCGCCCGGAAAGCCTCGGTAACATTCACCGCCAGCGGGCTATCCACGAACATAGGTACGGCGGGGATGCGTTGTTCGTTGATCAACTGGTGAAGCAGCAGCACGATCTGCTGCGTTCGACCAACAGCGAAGGCGGGGATGATGAGCTTGCCTCCGCGACTGATGGTCTGTTTCACCACCTGTTCCAGGCGGAAGATGGCCTCCCCCTGCGGCGGATGGGTCTGCCCGCCGTAGGTGCTTTCCATGATGAGGTAATCGGCCTCGGGCAAGGATTCGGGATCCCGAATAATCGGCAACCCCGGGCGGCCGACATCGCCGGAAAATGCCAGGCGGAGTTGTCCCTTGGTCAGCAGAATTGAGGATGATCCCAAAATATGTCCGGCATCGCAGGATTCCATGGTGATGCCGCCGCCAATGTCGCGCCGCTTGTGATAAGGGACGGGGTGGAAGAGCGGCATGGTCGCTTCCGCGTCCTCCATGGAGAAGATCGGATCGACCGGCTCTTCGTCGGCATGGTGTCGATTGACGAAGCGCGCATCGCTTTCGAGGATATGCGCCGTATCCCGCAGCATGGATTCACAAAGGTCAATGGTGGCCGGCGTCGTGTAGATGGGCCCGTGGAAGCCGTCTCTCACCAACAGCGGAAGTCTGCCGCTGTGGTCAATGTGGGCATGCGACAGCACCACGGAATTGACGGACCGGGCGGGGAAGGGAAGGGTTCGATTTCTCCGTTCTGCTTCTTTGCGGCGTCCCTGAAACATGCCGCAGTCGAGCAAAATCCTCTCTCCGTTGGACTGCAGTTCATGCAGCGAACCAGTTACAGTTCCTGCGGCACCATGAAAGGTCAGCTTGATTCCCATAAGGATCTCCCAGTGCCAGTGTACGCTGAGAGGCTGATGGGTCACGTCCTGGAACTTCGGAACATCGTGAAAGACTACCCTGGCCATCGCGCGGTAGATGGCGTGTCGCTGCGCCTCGAAAGCGGCAAGTTCTATTCCCTGGTTGGCCCGTCCGGCTGCGGCAAGACTACGACGCTGCGAATGGTGGGCGGTTTTGAACGCCCAACTTCAGGGGAAGTCTGGCTGAATGGCACCATGGTGAATTCGTTGCCGCCCCATCAGCGCGACGTCAGTACGGTGTTCCAGAGTTATGCCCTGTTTCCCCACCTGACGGTCCTCGAGAACGTTGCTTTTGGGCTTCGGGAACGCAGGGTTCCGGACGCGGTCGGGCTGGCGGATGCCGCCCTGGCACGGGTTCATCTGAGTTCGAAAGCAGGCAACAAACCGGGCCAACTGTCGGGAGGGGAACGGCAACGGGTGGCGCTGGCTCGATCCCTGGTTCTGGAACCACAGATCCTGCTGCTGGATGAGCCTTTAGCGGCACTCGACCCAAACCTCCGACGGCAGATGCGGGCGGAACTGAAAGCCCTGCAACGATCAAGCGGCATCACCTTTTTATTCATTACGCATGATCGCGAAGAGGCACTCTCGCTGTCCGACCACGTGGCCATCATGAACGCCGGACGGATCGAACAACTGGATACTCCGGAAAGTGCTTATCACAGGCCCGCGACGCGATTTGTGGCAGGTTTCCTGGGTGCCATGAATTGGTTTGGAGACGTCGGCGTTCGCCCCGAGCGCACGCGGATGTCGTTGGCACGCCGGGACGACGCCTCCCTTCCTGCCACGCTGGAGAGCGTCCTGTTCCTGGGGAATTCGCTCCATCTGCACGCCCGACTTCCGAATGGCTCAACAGTGGTTGCGGAGATTCCCTCCGGAGGCGTTGTTCTGCGCGAAGGGACGTCTGTATGGATCGAATGGGATCCTGCTGATGAGATGCGCTGGTGATGACACTCCGCGCCTGGAGTTTGCTTCCTGCGAGGTTGGTTTCGACGTTCCTGCTCGTCGTCCCCCTTGGTATTGTGCTGGTCTATTGTTTTCTGACGCGCGGTGATTATGGCGGCGTGGAACAGCCCTGGACCCTGGAAAATGTGGAGCGCCTGGCCGATCCACTCTATCTCGCCATCTTGTGGCGTTCCTTGTGGCTGGCCGGTGCGGCAACCGGGCTCGCTGCGCTGGCGGGTTATCCTCTGGCCCTGTTCATTGCACGGTCCGGCAGATGGCGAAACCTTTGGCTGCAATTGGTCCTGCTCCCCTTCTGGACCAGCTTTCTGGTTCGCACCTACGCCTGGATCTTTATTCTGCGGGACACCGGCCTCATCAATACAACTCTCATCCGGCTGGGCCTGATCCACAGCCCCCTGCCCCTTCTGTACAACGACGGGGCTGTCTTGGCAGGTCTGGTTTACAACTATCTGCCCTTCTTTGTGTTGCCCCTCTATGCCACCCTGGAGCGTCTGGATAACGCCCTCCCGGAAGCCGCAGCAGATCTGGGAGCCAGTCCCTGGCGGACCTTCTGGCGGATTACGCTCCCCTTGTCCCGCCCCGGGCTGGTGGCGGGCTCAGTTCTCGTGTTTGTCCCCTGCCTGGGGGCTTATCTGACGCCGGATCTGCTGGGAGGGGGTAAGACCGTGATGCTCGGGAACCTGGTGCAGAATCAGTTCACCAGTTCCCGTGACTGGCCGTTCGGCGCGGCCGTTTCCATGGTGGTCCTGCTGGCGAGTGCATTGCTGCTTGCCGGTCTGCTGCGGCATAAGACCGCTCGGGAGTTACTGTGAAGGGACGTGGCCCCGGTCTGGTAGCCGCCCTGGCCCTCGTGTTTCTGCACGCGCCTCTGGTGGTCCTCGTCGCCTTCAGCTTCAATACGGGGCGGTTTACCGTGTGGGAGGGCTTTTCCCTCGTCTGGTATCGGGCAGCACTCGCCGATCCCCAGCTCGCAGAAGGTCTGTGGAACAGCCTGGTCATTGCGGGTTGCGCTGCCTCGCTGGCCACCATTATCGGAACTTTGGTTGCTTACGGGATGTGGCGGCGTCCGGCACCGCTCCTCGCAGGCGCTCTCTATCTTTCCTTGCTGACGCCTGAGGTGGTGACGGGCGTGTCTTTGCTCGCGCTCTTTCAGGGGGGCTTCCGATTTCTCCACCTGCGACTGGGCTTCTACACGGTGATTGCAGCCCACACAGCATTTTCCATCGCGTATGTGATGATCGTTGTCTCCGCTCGCCTTCGCCAATATGACCGCTCGCTGGAAGAGGCGGCCATGGATCTGGGGGCCACCGAATGGGGTGCGTTTCGCCGCGTGACCCTGCCATACCTGGCCCCTGCTATTGCCTCGGCCGCTCTGCTTGCGCTGGTCGTTTCCTTTGACGACTACGTCATCACCAGCCTTGTGGCAGGCATCGACTCAGAAACTCTGCCCATGGTTGTGTACGCCATGGCCCGGCGGGGTGTCAGCCCGGTGCTCAACGCGGTGTCGGCCTTTATCATCGTCGGCTTCGGCAGTCTGATCGTCATCTCGCAAAGGTTACAGAAATGATGACCCGGAGGGCTCTGCTTCTCGCTGGTGCAGGCGCGGCGGGTTGTACTCCGGATCGTCGTCCCCGCCTCAATGTGTTTAATTGGTCTGCCTACATTGATCCCGCGATGCTCCGTCGTTTTGAAGACGAGCGCGGCGTGCGCATTCGCTACGGGACGTATGAGAGCAACGAGGAGATGCTGGCGCGCGTGATGAGCGGAAACTCCGGTTGGGATATCGTCTTTCCAACGCATAGCCGGCTGGGGCCCATGGCTGCCCACGGCTTACTCGCAGAAATTGACCATACCAGACTTAGGGGACTCCACAACCTTGGACAGCGTTTTCATTCGCCAGTCTGGGACAACGATCTGCGTTGGGCCCTGCCTTACATGTGGAATGGAACAGGCATCGCTTACAATTCCAGTCAGGTGACCGACCTCGATTCGTGGGCCGGGCTTTGGCGGGATGACCTGCAAGGGCGCATCACTATGTTGGACGACCCGGAAGATGTTCTCGGTGCGTGTCTTCTCAGCCTGGGGTTACCCTTCAGTTCTACCGAGCCGCGTGAGCTACTGGCCGCCCGTGCCGCAGGCATGGCCCAGAAGAAGCTCCTCCGTGCCTATTTAAATGCCGAGGTCCGCGATCAACTGGTAGCCGGGGATGTGCTGGCCGCGCAACTCTGGTCCACCACAACCGCTCAGGCGATGGTCGGCAATGCCGCCCTCAAGTTTGCCTGGCCTCGGGAGGGCTTCCCTCTGTACTGTGACTGTGCGGCAATCCTGCGGGAAAGCCCCCGTGCCGAACTGGCGCATGAATTTCTGGATTTCCTGCTCCGGCCTGACGTTGCTTCGGCGAACGCTCGGGTGGCCGCGACCGCGACAGCTAACGGGGCAGGGCAGCAGCGTGCCGACCCGGTGCTTTACCCACCGGACGAAGTTTACCGGAGAGGTTTTTGGCCCCCGGCACTGCCTGCGGCGGCCCAGCGTGTCCGCGACCGGCTGTGGACTGAGATCAAATCGGCGTGATCCGGCGGTTAAACTGAAGGCGATGGATTTCGGCTGGTACGAAGATACGGGTCCTGCTGCCCTGGAAGTCTTCCTGCAGCTACACCGAAACATGACGCTGCACGACCGGGCATCACGTGTGTTTTAAATGATTGCGTTCCAGGACGGCCTGCAGCAAGCCTCGGTTCGGCAAATGTACCCGGAGGCTGATGACCGGGAAGTCTTTCTTCGTGTGGCAGCCAGGCGGCTCGATGCGGAGACTATGCTCCGCGTTTATGGCTGGAATCCGGACCTGAAGCCGTGAACAGCCTTGCCACAGCGACCAGCAGCATCACCGGGCTGGAGAGGATCGAGTTTCCGGTTTCCAGCGCCGAAGACACTAATCTAACCTTGCAGGGCTGGATAGGGAATATCTGAACCTATGGGCAGCGGACCTCGGAGTCGCTGATCTGCTCACTCGTTTGATCCCCTGAAGCTCATGGGGTGGGTTCGTTACTTTTGAGGTGAGAGGTCGGGTCGCAACCGCGCGGTCTTCTCAATTGCCGCCTGACGACGCCACTTTCGGATCTCGGCATGATTGCCACCGAGCAGCACCTCCGGAACCTTCCAGTCCCGGAACTCAGCAGGTCTTGTCCATTGCGGACAGTCCAGAATTCCGTCCTCGAACGACTCATTCACTGCAGAGTCCGCGTTGCCCAGCACTCCAGGCAGTAATCGTGCCACTGAATCAATCACGACTGCGGCCGCCAGTTCGCCGCCGCTCAGAACGTAGTCGCCAATTGAGATCTCGTCATCGGCCAGATGTTCTGCCACTCGTTCGTCTACGCCCTCGTAGCGCCCACAAATGAAGAGCAGTTCCTCGGCATCGAGGTACTCTCGCGCCACTTGCTGCGTGAAACGCCGACCTTGCGCAGAAAGCAGAATCACCTTCTGCCGGGCCGTTTTCTCGGGCCAAATCGCTTCCACCGCTTCAAAAATCGGCTGCGGCTTGAGTAACATGCCCTCGCCCCCGCCAAAGGGACGGTCATCTACCGTGCGGTGCAGGTCATGGGTCCATTTTCGAAGATCATGAACGATCAACTCCAGGGCACCAAACTGCGCGCCACGAGCTACGACACCGTGCTTAAAGGGACCCTCGAAGAATTCCGGGAAGATGGTCAGGAGGTGGAACTTCACAGCTTGTTAACGTCCTCCAGACCCTCCGGCAACGTAACCAGAATCAGCTTCTGTTCCGGGTGAATCCCCGTGCAGATTTCTTTCACGAACGGGACCAGCAGACTGCCACCATTGATCTGCAGCAGCGGGGGGCCACCAAACTCTTCGAAATCTGTGACCTTGCCGATCACCCGTTGGGTGGCGGCATCACGAACCTCGCAGCCAATCAGATCCGAATGGAAAAATTCACCGGCTTCCGGTTCCACGCGTTCCGACAGCGGGACCCGGACCTCGAAGCCACGGAACTTCTCGGCATCCGTCATGGAATCGACGCCCTTGAACTTGAAGATCAGGACACCCTGGTGATCCCAGGTGCGTTCTACCTCGTACGGAGAACCGTCCCCAAACAGGTGAACTGTGGTGAGCTTTTTGAAGCGATCCGGGTGGCTGGAAAGACTAATGGCCGTCAACTCGCCGCGAAGGCCACGAGGACGGCCAAGAATTGCTACCGTAACCCAGTCTGTTGCTGAGTTCTTACTCAAGGATGTCAAGAGTGAGTCGGCGATTCAGCTTGGTACCCGCTGCACCCAGAATGGTCCGGATGGAACGGGCGGTCCGCCCCTGTTTGCCAATCACTTTTCCAAGGTCGCCGGCCGCCACTTTCAGTTGAAGTACCGTGGCATGTTCACCGCCCACACTGTTCACAACGACGTCCTCGGGGACGTCGACCAGCGCCTTTGCAATATCCTCAATCAGTTGTTTCATGGACTTTCCTCCCTGTGTGGCTCGTGAAAGAGCTCACAGGTGATCCGGGCGTGCGCCTTAAGCTGCGGCGACGACCGGGTTGTTCTTCAGCAAACGGGCGACTGTGTCTGACAACTGTGCACCGTTTTTCGTCCAGTGGGTAATGCGGTCGTGCTGGAGCTTCACGGTGGCCGGTTCGGTCAGGGGATTATACTGTCCCACCACTTCAATCGCCTTGCTGTCGCGGGCGCGTTCCTTGTCAATTACCACCACACGGTAGAACGGTTTCTTCTTGGCACCGAAACGCGCCAGTCTGATCATTAGCATCGAATTCTATTTTCCTCTAAATCTGGTTGAAACAAAAGCTCTCTTTTGGTACTGCGGCTAAAATGGTACCGCAGCTAAAACCCCGGCAATCCCAGTTTACCCAGGCCACCGAGTTTCCCCATCCGCTTGCCCAGCATACCCATGCTGCCGGAGAGGGTCTTCATCATCTTGCGAGCCTGCGTGTATTGCCTCAGCAGGTCGTTGACGTCTTCCACCTTCGTACCACTGCCCCGCGCAATTCGGCGGCGGCGGCTTCCGTTGATGATCATGTGATTCGTTCGCTCTTTGGGCGTCATCGAATCGATGATACACACGATTTTGGTCAGTTCCTTCTCATCAGGCTGCATGTTCTGCAGTTCCTTCATCATGCCGACCTTCGGCATCATCTTGAGAATGGATTCGAGCGAACCCAGCTTGCGCAGGCTCTTGAGCTGATCGCGGAAATCTTCGAGCGTGAACTCGTTGTCGATCAGCTTGCGCTGCATTTCTTCCTGCTGCTTCGAGTCGAAAGCTTCCTGCGCCTTCTCCACAAAACTCAGGATGTCGCCCATGCCGAGGATACGTGAAACGGCACGGTCGGGGTGGAACGGTTCGAAGGCGTCAGCTTTTTCGCCCAGACCCACAAACTTCAGGGGCTGGCCGGTTACGTGGCGAATGGAAAGCGCCGCGCCACCGCGCGCATCACCGTCCATCTTCGTCAGAATCACGCCCGTAATACCCAGGCGCTGGTGGAAGTCACCGGCTGACTTGACCGCGTCCTGGCCGGTCATCGCGTCAGCCACAAACAGAATCTCTACCGGGTTGAGAAGGTCTTTGAGCTGCTGCAGTTCGCCCATCAGATCGTCGTCGATGTGGAGACGCCCGGCGGTGTCGACCAGCAGGACATCTCGTCCCGCGTTAACAGTATCGCGGCGAGCGGACCGGGCGAGATCGATGGGCAGGGTCTCGCCTTCGGCACCCGCATAGAGGGGGATCTTGTTTTCCCGGGCCAGAATCGCCAACTGCTGCCGGGCGGCCGGACGATAAACGTCAACCGAAACAACCTGGGGGCGATGGCCGTTCTTCGCGAGCCATTTTGCCAGTTTTGCCGTGGATGTCGTCTTGCCGGAACCCTGCAACCCGACGATCATAAAAACGCTGGGCGGGTCGTTGGCAAAACGCAGCTTGGATTCATGACTGCCGAGGACTTTGATCAGTTCCTCGTTGATAATCCCGATAATCTGTTGATAAGGCGAGAGCGACGACAGAACTTCCTGGCCCATCGCACGGACCTTAACGGCTTCAAGTAACTGCTTGACGACTTTGAAATGAACGTCGGCTTCCAGAAGGGCCACGCGGACTTCACGGAGCGCGACCTCCATATTTTCGGCGGTCAGGCGTCCTTCACCGCGCAGGTTCTTGAAGACACGCTGCAGTTTATCGGACAGATTGTCAAACATTGGTTTTAAGGGAAGGCGCTACAGCACCTTTTAAGGACGTCTCGAACAAGTATAGCGTCCCGGCTCTGTCCGGCGGGCCTGAAGTCCCTGGCCCCGGGTGCGCTACCCTCTAAAGAAGCAGCGAAACCTATGCAACAAATCCAGTTCTTTCGCCTCGCCTGTCTTACGATTACCGCCCTGCCGGTCTTCGCCCAGGCCCCTGCCGCCAACAAAACGCCGCAGCGCAGTCCCTTTCTGATCAGTCGCCCGGTCCCCGATCAGGCCTCTATCGATCGTGGCAGAGCCATCTATGTGCCCACCTGTGGCTTCTGTCACGGGTCGAATGCCACCGGGGCCGAGGGTCCGGATCTGGTCCGGTCCTTTGTGGCGCTTCGCGATGAAGGTGGTGACGAAATCGGGCCGGTTATCAAGGCCGGACGCCCCGGGATGCCTGCGTTCCCGCAACTCACCAATGAACAGATTCATGACATCGCAGCCTTCCTCCGCAATCGTCAGCAGGATGCGATTGACCGGAACGCCTATCAGATCAAGAACGTGAATACCGGCAACATCACGAAGGGCAAGACTTACTTCGCCGCTCAGTGCGCTGCCTGCCATTCTGCCGAGAAAGATCTGAAGGGGATCGGTGGAAAGTATGAAGATGCCGTGCTCCTCGGCAAGATCGTCTATCCAACCGGGCGCGGTGTGACCCCTGCCGCGCGCCGGACCGTGACCGTTACGGCCAACGGAAAAGTCTCATCCGGGCGCCTGGAATACCTGGATGACTTCGAAGTTGCGCTGAAAGACTCCACTGGTGAGTACCACGGCTTCCAGAGAGGACCTGCCGTGAAGGTGGAGGTGAAAGACCCTCTGTCCGGCCACGAAAAATTGATGAAGGCTTTCAGCGATACCGACCTGCATGACGTTCTCGCGTACCTGGTGACCTTGAAATGAAAATCTCCCGTCTGCTTTCCGCCTCAATTTGCCTGACGGCTCTTGCCTGGGGACAGGGTCTGGATCCGAAGAAGCTCCTCCAGCCTCCCACCGATACCTGGCCCTCCTATAACGGCGACTATTCAGGCCGTCGCTACAGTACCCTGAAGCAAATCAACTCGACCAACGTCGGCAACATGACGCTGGCGTGGAACTACCGGATGAACTTCGGCGGTCCCGCACCGGGTGGCGGCACCATGAAGGCGACACCCCTGATGGTGAATGGAGTCCTCTACTTTTCCGCGCCTGACCATGCCTGGGCTGTAGATGCCCGTACCGGTCGCCAGCTTTGGCACTACGAGTGGAAGTCAAAGGGTGGTATCCACATCGGCAGCCGTGGCGTCGCTATCTACCGGGACTGGCTCTATTTCGAGACGCCCGACAATTACCTGATCTGCCTGAACGCAAAAGACGGGACCGAACGCTGGCACACCGCAATCGGAGATGTTCGTCTCGAATACTTTTCCACGCCGGCACCCATGGTGATCGGGAATCACATCATCGTCGGCACGGGCGGTGACTCGCTGGACGTTCCGGGTTATCTGGAGGCCCGTGATCCAGAGACAGGCAAGGTGCAGTGGCACTGGAATACCACGCCCCGCCCCGGCGAACCGGGTGCCGAAACCTGGCCGAATAAAGACGCCATGGAGCACGGCGGCGGTATGACCTGGCTGCCCGGCACCTATGATCCGGAGCTGAATCTCTACTATCTCGGCACGGGCAATCCAAACCCCGTCTGGGCAGGGCAGGGCCGCAAGGGCGACAATCTCTACACGTGTTCCATCGTGGCGCTGAATCCGGATACCGGCAAGATGGTCTGGTATTTCCAGGCTTCTCCGCACGATACTCACGATTGGGACGCCATTCAGACCCCGGTGCTGATTGACGGCGTTATTGATGGAAAGCCGCGTAAGCTCGTCGCCCAGGCGAGTCGGAACGGCTACTACTTCCTGCTGGACCGGACCAACGGTAAGCAGATCGTTTCCGAGCCGTACATCAAGCTCAACTGGTCCAAGGGTCTGGATAAGAGGGGCCAGCCCATCCCCGACCCCGAGAAGGACCCCAAACCAGAAGGCATCCTCAGCATGCCGTCTGCCTCTGGCGGTACCAACTGGGCACCTCCATCGTTTAGCCCGCAATCAGGGCTGTTCTACGTTAGCGGGACCGAGAACTACAGCTTGCTTTTCCTCACTGATACGGAAGAGAAGCCCGAAGGCTTCGCCGGCAAAGAGACCAATCTGTGGTCAAAGGCGTCGGTCAAGGCTCTGGACTACAAAACCGGCAAGGTCAAATGGATGCATGAATTCCCCGGCCTTGGCGGCGGGAATTTTGGGGTCCTCTCCACGGTCGGAAATCTGATGTTTACAGGGGACCAGTACAATAATTTCATAGCGTTCGATGCCACCGCCGGCGGTATTCTCTGGCATTCACGGCTGGGTGGGACAGTGGCCAACGGCCCGATTTCCTATGAACTGGACGGCAAGCAATACGTGGTGGTGGGTGCAGGTGATTCGATTTACGCGTTCGCGCTCAATCGTTAGATATCCAGGTAGTCGGCGATCGACTTCACCGTCGCGAAGAACCAGATCTTGCGGCCTTCGCGATTCGTCCACCATCGACCCTGGGCCCAGAACCGTTCATCGCAGCCTACCGTCACGAACTCCAAATCGGGGGCAGTTCGTTGGAAAACTTGCCGGGCTCTGGCCGTGTGGCTGAAACTGGTCACCAGAATGTACCGGCGAACCCCCATTTTCCTTAGCTCACGAACGTCGTAGACAGCCTCATCGGCAGTGCTGAGAGCCGTATGCGGAACAGCGACCATCTTGTCCCGGGGAAAGCCCCTGTCGGCTGCGAAGTTCATTGCCAGGCTGGTCTCGCGGTACCCGTATTGTCCGCCGGCACCGCTGATCACCAACACGGGAGCCCATCCGTCGTTCACCAGTTGCGCGCCTTTCAGCACACGATTGCCGCTCCCATCTCCGCCAAGCACCACCACGGCATCCCCGCGAACCGGAGCCTCGGTATGCACGAGCATCTGGCCCAGAGCCCACAGAACCTTTTCGCGACTTAGAAAAAGGATGCCGAGTGTGACCGCCAGTAACAGCGAGACGCGGACCCATCGAGGCTTCAGCAAGTCTTAGCGCTCATCCCCGGAATTATGGTGACTGGAATTGCGAGGTTCTGAGCCGGTGGGTCCAATGTGTCCCACGGTTTTGAGCAGGAAGTACAGACGCTCTACTTCTTCCTCATCCTCTATCCGCAGGACGCGATAGCGAGGTGAGGCCATCCGCCGGGCTTCCTGGGCACCCAGCATTTCACCCCAGTACTGCCGGTAAGGGATTCCATCAATTCTGGCGTAGCTAGCCATCTGGCGAAGCGTCCGCAGAAGGTGTTTGCATCCGTCCACTTCTCCGGGATACACCAGCCACACTGCCTCATCGTCGAACATGCTCAGTTTTACAACCAGAGGTGAAATCCATCCCGTTCGATCCACACTTCGAACATCCTGCCACGGAATGATCCGCTTGCCGATCTGCACGTGATCATCATGCACGGTGATTGCGGGACGAGCGGCAAGGGCCAGAAGCAGTACGGCGCTCAGCAGAAACATCGCTGCCGGAAAAAATGCTGGCGACCAGGACATTCCCAGCCAGGCAGAGAATCCCGCCAACGCCAAGGCGACGACTCCGAACGATACATAGTGGCGAGCTGGAACGTAACGACTCATTCTGCGACCCTACTACCTCTAAGCCTACTCCTGCGCTGCCGACAGGTCAACAGATATACCATCAGCGACGGGCTAACCACCATCTTACTCCCCGCCACGTGTAGTCTCCCGCACTCATTACCGCCAGGAAAGTGATGATCCAAAACAACCCCGTGCAAACCAGCAGCAGCGCCTCGTCACGGTAGCCGTTCCCCGCCAGGACGCCCACTGCCGTCATCACCTGGGCGTAGGTACTGGCCTTCCCCCAATTGCTGGGTTGCATTTCCCGGTACTTCGTCGTGACCAGCGCGAGGCCGGAAAGCCCCAGAATCCACAGGTCACGGCCAAAAATCACCACGAGCAGCCATTTGGGAACGGCACCTCCCAGGCCAAGGCCAATATAGACGGCACTCAGCAGGATCTTGTCGGCAATCGGGTCCAGATACTGCCCGAATTTGGTTTCGCCTCCGAACCGCCGGGCAACGGCACCATCCAGCAGGTCGGTGAAGGCCGCAATACCTACCAGCCAGCCACCCAGAATGAAATGCCCCTCCGCCAGCGCCCTCAAAATAAAGGGTGTCGCCAGAATTCGGAGCGCGGTAAATAGGTTGGGTATGGAAAACAACGTGCTTACTACCCATCATAAGGTGTACGATTGAGACGGAATTCTGTGGTGCAAGACAGGGCTGAGGCACAAAGGCAAGCGGACGGTATCCGGACTCTGCAAAGGGACCTGACGAGCGGTGAACTGGCAGAGGTACTGGTTCTTTCCTCTGAGCAAAAACAACGGTTTGATCTCTGGGCGGAGTCACGCCTGGCCTCTCTGGGGGCTGTTTTTGACCTGGACCGCAACACTGCTCAGGGCGCCATGTCCTGGGGCGCACGAATCGCGTCCGCCCTGGGTGGATTCGCGCTGGCGGTCTCCCTCGTGCTCCTGTTTCAGCGCTACTGGGGGTTTTTCGATACATGGATGCAGGTGTTTTTCGTGATCCTGGCTCCTGCCGCGCTCCTGGCCGGAGCTGAATATGCGGCGAGGCGGGAGCGGACGCTCTATTTCGCCAGCCTCCTCTCCCTGGTTTCGCTGGCTGCTTTTGCCCTGAACCTCGTGGTCCTCGGGCAGGTGTTCAATATCGCTCCCTCGGAACGCGCGCTGCTCGCCTGGGGCGTATTTGCCGTGGCTCTCGCCTATCGCTATGGCCAGCGGTTGCATCTCACTATCGGCTTATTTTTGCTTGTCAGTTATGGTTGCGCGTTTCTGACTTCGTCGCTCGGTTACGACTGGCTTGAATTTGGTGCCCGGCCCGAGTACGCAGCGAGTCTCGCGCTTATTCTCTGGTCCGTGCCGCTGTGGCTCCGCCATGCCCAAAACCCTGCCTTCGAAAGCGTCTACCGAACCCTCGGGATATCCATTTTCTTCATTGCCGTGGTCAGCCTGGCGGAGGGCAATATGATCAGCTTTTTCCCGTTTGCTCCCGATGTCATTCGCACTGGCTACCGAAGCCTCGGCCTCGTCATCGCCATGGGGGCCATCTGGCTGGGGATTCGTCGCCAATGGCCTGGCCAGGTAAATTTGGCAGCATTTTTTTTCTGCGGCCTGCTGGTTTTTCGCCTCCATGCCTGGTGGTGGGCCTGGATGCCCTCGTGGCTCTTCTTCGGGATCCTCGGCCTATTTGGCGTTGTCGTCGTCATTGCCCTCCGGCAGCTCAGGAGGTGGGCGTGAAAAAATCTCTTCTGGTCGCGTTGGCCGCCCTGGCACTGGCCAATGCCATCACCTTGTGGCACGTCGCCAGAAATAGTGCAGGGGTTCCCGATACCTCCATCACCCTCAACTCCGAAGCGCTTTCCTCGTTGTCCAGGTCAGATGCCAAAGACGAGGATTCCAGCGTGAACTTCAATATTCGTTGGCAATACCCGGGTATGCCGGAAACCATGGACGACTGGGGCTGGCCACGGATTTGGATAGCCCGCGAGGCCCTGCAACGTCTCGGCTTCGATTGTTCCGTCTCCCCCGCTTCTTCCGATGCACAGGCTTTCTACAGACGCCAACCCTCCCGCCGCGCCTTTGTGGCGATGCAGCTTGCAACCTCAGGCACTGGTCTGACACTGCTGGAGACCGCTGTTGACTCCAACGCTTTGCGAGGCAGATATCCGGATTCGAAGCACGTTCTGATCCTCCCGGCTATCGTTACCATTCAGGTTACTTCCGGAACCGGAGTACCAGCCCTCACGGCCATCGTGGATAAGGTGCCGACGCAGATCCACATCCCCAAACCCTTCAGTACGCAAATTCGAACCCACCCCAACGCGGCATTCCGCCTCCACCTCACCTACGGGTCGCTCCACGAACCCAGGGTAACGGGAGTGGACTTTTCCACCCCGCGTTAGCCAAAATTGAAACCATGGGTTTTGCTGTCTGGCTGGACACTCCGAATGGCCTCGCCTGGGCGCAGGGTACGCACGAATACCGGGTGATGGGCACGGCCGTTATCGCGGCATCCGGGCAGTTCCGCCACCGCGACTTTACGAAGACCTGTCGCCGCCCGCAGCATCTTGAAAACAGCTTTGGTGGCTTCTTCGGCTCGCTGGAAGAGGTGAATGCCACACTCCGCGAAAACAAACCACGTAAACTGCGGTGGACGCCGGGCCACCTTCGTTAGTCAGGAGCTACTTAACACTCTCAATGGCAGCTTTGGTATCCCGCAGCATCTTGTCCACTGCGTCTTTGGTGCGTTTGGTTCCCCACCACCCAAAGCCGGTTGGACTCTGTCGCGAAAGTGACATGCTGTCCACCTGCATATCCAGCCCTCCATCTCGCTCCCGAATCAACCAGTAGGTATTGCTTTTCCACAGAAAGCCGTGATCCTCGCCTTCGGGGAATAAGCCCGCAGCCGCATTCTTCGGATCACGCTGTTCCCGGAAGCTGGTGGATGCAGATTTGACTACCCACCGATTCTTATCCAGGCGACGGTAGTGGACGTCGTAGTGCGAGTCATACGTCACGCTGATCCACAGCGTAGTCTGGACCAGAAACAGGTTGGTCAGAAAGTGCTCGTCCTCGGGTGTGCTGTTGGGTTGCCGTTCTCCCTTCGCACTTCCCAGGTCACCCTTGAAGTACTTCAGATAGTTCGGGTAATCCTGCATCACCTTTCGAACCATCTCAATCGTGGCCCCATTCACCCGGATCGAGCCTGAAAAGTGGTGGATACTCCCGTTGGCAACGTCCTTATTCTGGCGGGCCTCCGTCACAGGCTTGTTTTCGTCGAAGGCTGCTGGCTTACCGCAACAGTTGCAGCACTGTCGGTCCACCCAGAGCTTGCCGGAAGCCTGAAAGTTCGTGTAATCCCCCTTCTCGTAGGCTGTAACGTAGTCGTCAAAAGCCTTCGAAGTCGCTGGATCCAAATGGGATATAGGAATAACTGCCGCACAGAGAGTCGCGGCTGAAACCAGGGTCAGCGCAACCACTGCACGTCTAAGAGAACGCACATAACCAATATACCGGGCCAGCCTAATCGTGCCCCCCGACCAGTTCCCGAAACCTCGAATACCCGGTCCGGCTCACCGGCGCCTGTGTGCCATCAGCAAGAACTGCCAGCCAGGTGTCTTTGGTATTGGGGTCAATCCGCGAAATTTTCTGAATATTTACCAGCCAGGATCGGTGGGTACGCAGAAAACGTTGGGGGTCAAGCGAAGCCTCCAGACTGCCAATCGTCTGCTGCTTCATCCAGTTCTTACCCTCACTGCGGAGCGATACGTAGTCGTCCTGGGCTTCAGCGTAGTCGAGCTTGTTTACCGGGATCACCTGAACTCTTGGACCATCCTTCACCACAATGCGTTCCAAAAACTCACCAGGCCGGCGCGACGCCTGTTTCAACTCATGCGCCGCTGCGGTCTCAGGAACAGTTGCTCCCAGCCGCGTGCGGACCCGAGCCAGAGAGGCTTCCAGCCGTGCTGCGCTGAAGGGCTTCAGCAGGTAATCGACAGCGGCGGCCTCAAACGCCCGCATCGCATACTCATCAAACGCCGTCACGAAAACCACCGTTCTGGCCTCCGTCGCCAGTTCCAGCACCTCAAAGCCATCCAGCTTTGGCATCTGGACATCCAAAAAAGCAACGTCAGGCTTCATCTCGTGGATCGCCTTGACAGCCTCGAACCCGTTTGAACACTCTGCCACAATCTCAATCGAGCCGTCCCGCAGAAGATGCTCACGAAGGACCCGTCTTGCCAGCTCTTCGTCATCAGCCAGCACCGCACGCAGTCTCATGCCATTTCTCCGGAACCCGCTCGCCCCATCGGAATCGTTACTATCACCTCGTACCAGTCCTCCCGAGCTAAAATTTCCATCCTTGCCCCGTTTCCATATCTGGACGCCAGCCGTTCCCGAATATTTCGCAACCCCAGGCCATTCCTGCCCGTTGAGGGCGATTCGGGGTCAAACGGGTTCCCGATCCGAAACCAAAGTTGCCCGTTTTTCAGGCGACCTTCCATTGTGATCTCCCCACCCTCGGCCATCATGGCCACGCCGTGCTTCACTGCGTTCTCAACCAGCGGCTGAATAATCAGTGGCGGCACCTCAGCCCCGAGGCAGTCTTCCGCCACGTCCACCCGAATCCGTAAGCGCTCCCTAAAGCGAACTTTCTCCACATTGAGATACATTTGCGTCAATTCCAGTTCCTCTCGAAACGGGACATTGGTTCGTTCCCCCAACCGGAGGGAAGTACGCAGGAAATCCGCCAGCCGAATGCACATCTCCCGAGCCTGTTCGGCGTCCACCGCCGTCAGGGCGCTGATCGAATTCAGACTATTGAACAGGAAGTGGGGATTTACCTGCGCCTTCAACGCCCGCAGTTGCGCTTCCCGCGCCAGCACCTCGGCCTTTCGCGATGCCTGCATTTCCAGCCAGGCGTAGTGCAGTGCGACAGACAGGAGATAGAGCATCGCAAACATCGCCTGCAGCACCGGCGCTGACGGCCCCAGGCCTGCGCCAAACTCCGGAAATGTTGCTGCCAGGCCGGAGGTGAGCATTCTTCCGGCCACTGTCACGGCACCGGAGATGCCAATCGCCGGCACCAAATGGTTGAAAGCCAATTTGGTCCACGCTGAAGATCGTAAGGGGAGCGTCCGGCACACGTAATACGGTGCCAGGCACACCACTGCCAGCAGCAGTGCTACCGGAACCGTCCAGGCAATCGCAGCCGCCACGGACCAGCGCCCCGCCAGGTTCGCCGCAATCCCGAGGATGGCCCCGAGAGGTATCCACACCGAGAAATACCCGGCCAGCCACCTCCCGTTTGTAAGAATGGGGTGCATTTTGTCGTGCTAGTTCAACAGCACCACTGCACCAAACGCCACGCCTCCCCGGATGACCAGGACCGGCGCGATAACGCCAGGTTCCGGCCTGGGCGGAATCGTCTTGTCTTCGAACTGCCCAAACACCGCACTTCCCTGGATCGAGACCCTCCAGTGCTCCGGCACCCGTACCTCAATTCCGGCAAAGGCAGCATTTGTTTCCAACGTGATTCGGCGGACTTCGTTCGAGATCTCCGCACGCCTCAGATCGATCTCAATCCCTCCGAAAATTGCGGTGAGTTCCCCTCCTTCAAACGAAGGCGACTCAACCCGTCGCTTCACACCGCCGAACAGTGCGAATTCCTGTAGACTGTGGTTCGTACTGTGCGAGTCACTGGAACTCCCGACACTTCCTCTGCCGAACGTGAAGGTATCGAGGAACTTCCATTGCAGACGATGGACCAACATCACAATCCCGCAGGCAATGAGCGCCAGAGGCCAGAGAATGTTGCCCCGAATGTGCAGGATATCCAGCTCACGGAGCATCAGCAAAATGCCCCCAAGGATCGCCGCCCCGCCCCATACCTGCACCGCCAGACTGCGCGCCCTCACCGCAGACATAAGGCCGAATGTAATCAGCGCCACCGGCCAGAACATTTTGGCGGCGTGGAACGGGAAGATATCCAGGTTGTCCACGAACATCAGGGTTCCGGCAATTACCAGAAGCAGCCCGAAAATCATCCCCGGCTTAATCGGACCTTCGCCGAACTTCATGTCAAATTCGACTCGTTGTCTCTTCTCGCCCATTACGCCCCCCTCGTCCGTGTGTTTTTGGTCCACAGGTAGACCTCTTCGAGGCCGGTTGCAATCAGCGTCACCGGCCAGTAGCTCCAGACCCGCCATTGCGGCAGGAGCCCCCATCCACTCATTATCGAAACCGTGAACATCAGCGCCAGCAGCAGCGGAATCATCAACATGCCTGGGTAATATGCTCTCAAGTGCGTTTGCCCTCAATGCGATGTTAAGGCGGGGAAGGCCCCCGGGTCACCACAAAATCGGCCAACAACCATCTTTTACCGGCGAGTGACTAACGGCGAATGATCAGATCCACCAGAGTGGCACCCCATCCCCCGGCTTCCGCCGGTGCATTGCTGAACTTCTCTACGCAACTGCTTCTCTCCAAAACTTTCCGAACCGCTTCCCGCTGAACGCCGATCCCCTTGCCATGAATAATGCGAACCGCCGGAAACCCGAGAAGCCATGCCTCTTCCAGATACGCTTCCACCACCGGCACCACATCCCGGGGAGGGACGCTGTGCAGGTCCAGCACGTCCGTCACTTCAATGCGGATTGGTTCGTCGTCTGGCATACATTCGTTTGCTGCATGAAAAAACCCGGCTGCCTTGGCGACAGCCGGGTCTGGTTTTGATTTCAACGGGTGGGGCTTCAGCCCGCCGCAGGTTGGAGCTTGTGCTCACTGACGGTCTGTTCAATCTGGTCTTTCAGTTGCAGTTTGAGTTTTTTCAGACGGTGTTCCTCCACCTCTTCGGCTGGCGAGAGGGCGTGCTTGGCTTCCAGTTCTGCCACCAGGACATCGTATTGGTGGTGCTGGTCAACCATCGCGCGGAATTTCTCATCCGTCTGTATCAGATATGCTTTGATTTCTTCCTGTTCGTTCCGTTCCATGCTGGGCATCTCTCCTTCAGTGGAGTCGCCACGCCCGCCCGCTTTTCGGAACCGTCAGCGTTTGGGTGGGTAGCTTCACATCGTCATTTGTCGATTGCGATCAGGCCCATCTTAAAAATGCTGCTCCGGCCTGACATCCAGAACTCTAGCATGAACTTCTTTTCATGACAACCGCGTCAATCTGACCCTGTCCGTAATAGCCCGGACGGACGCCAAGACCCTGCCACCCGAGCTTGCGGTAGAGCAAAATTGCAGGGGTATTGGGCTCCTCATAGTTCGAGTAGTCGCCTACAGGCCACTGTGCAGCCTCAGGTGAGGCTTCCTGGATTCGGCTGATGGCCGGATAATCGGCAACTCGGGCCACCCGAATCTCCACGATCATCTCCGACGCTTTTGGAACTCGCCGCACTCAACTACGGTAACTGTGCCCGGTCCGGAGCTCTCAATAGCCGCCACTCTCTTGCTCACATGGGGACGGATCACCGGCCAATTGATTGCAGAGAGAACCAGTACAGCGAATGGCCGACCTGACAATCTTTGCTGATCCGACATGTTTTTGTCGCCGGTCAGAAAAACATCGAAGCCTTCCTGCTCGATGAGTTGTAACAGTGCTCCATTCTTGACGCCACCCCATTCCCGTCCGACGACGCTCTGAACGTCGTGGTGGGGAAACCAGCGGAAAAGCTTCCAGGGCACATCCTCGTCGAACAAAATCTTCAATGCTGCGCCTGTAGGTGATGAGTTTCGCGGTAGCGCAGGATTTCCAGAATGGCATTCATTCCTGCCTGTGGGTAACATTCCAGAGTCTCTGCGACGGCCAAATGCGGCGACAAGCCATCATCCAGAAAAGCATCATAATTGCCGGTGATCGCCTCAACGGGCAAACGGGTATTTCGAAGCAGTGGGACACCACTAACTTTGCCTGTTACAACTTCAACCAGAGCACATTCGGACCAATCGATCTTTTCAGTTGCCGCCATCATAGCCCCCATGTTCAGAATACCTCCAAAATCTGACTGACATGCGTACCTGCTGACAGAGTCTGGCGGGAGCGAATGCTGGCGGAACGGTCGGCGTAGCTCGCCGCCCGTCTGCTATCGGTTCGTCACGGCATCCAGCAGGATGCGAACTTTCTCCGGGTCGCCACTGAAGACTTCCGTCGGCCTTTTACGGTACTTCAGCATCTGGCGGTACAAGTAGTCATCCAGAGTTGCGTTGATGCCCCATCCAGCCAGGTAGCTCAGTTTCAGATCGCCATCCGTATTGGGCACGGCATCTTTCACCCACGGGTACATGTCCCGCGCGTTGCCTGTGTACGTGGAAAAGAGATCGAACAGATTATTTATGCCGATGTCCCGCAGAGACTCGCGTACGGGCTCATGCTCCGGCAGGGAGTAGCGGGCTTCTACCGTATCCAGATTGATCCGCAGCGGCCCCATCTGGGCAAAGAAAACCATGTCGTAGCCGAGGCCATCGCGAAGATTCGCCCACACAGAGCCTTCCGGGAACGCGTCGAAGAAGGTCTTCAGCTCACTCTGGAACGTCGCCTCGTCCGTCTCATACAGCGGCACATAAAGGCTGAACATCCCACCGGGATTCAGATGGCGCTTCACTGACTCGAAATACTCCTTCGAATACAGAGCCGCCGTGCCCTTAATGAAGACATCCAGAGGGTCCGACGCAATGATGTCGTATTTATCGGTGGTGGTCATCAGGTAGTGGCGGGCGTCATCGAACACGATCCGCGTCTTCGGATTCAGGGCCACCCGGTAATCCTGGTCCCCAAAGTACTTCGTCGAAGCGGGCGGAATCACCGGTTCAATCTCACAAACCGTTATGTGTTCAATTCCGGGATACCTGGTAAATGTGCCGGCGGAGACGCCTGCGCCAAAGCCAATGCCCAGCACAGACTTTGGATTCGGGTGCAGCAGGGCGGGGAGGTGGCCCACCATCCTCTGCAGTTTCATGTCGAAGATTTCAGTGGTGGCCTCCACGTGGCCGTTCACGTTCACGTAGACCGTACCGTTATTCCACCGCGAGATCGCTACCGAAGAGTTTCGGCCTTCTTTGGTGTAGAGAATCTTTGAAAAGCCCTGGTTTGCCGCCATACGTCGGCCATAGGCGATCAACTCACCCGGAACCGGGTCCATCGTCCAGGCGCAAAGCAAGGCAACGACGGTGGCGGCGGCTACGCCTGCGATCGGGAAGAAAGACTTCTTCATGACCGGCACAATGGCCACCAGACCACTCAAGGCGGCAATTACCAGCATCGTTTGTTCCGTCGCATACGAACCAATCGCCGGAATCATCCACAAGCTGACAACCAGAGCACCGATGATGCCCCCGAGCGTATTGGCTGCATAAACGCCACCTGCGGCGCGCCCGGAGTCCTCACCTGGTTTCGCCACAGCCGCGCAGGCCAGCGGGAAACTTGCCCCCCAGAACAGCGTCGCGGGCAACAGGGCGTACACCACACGCTTTATGTCCAGGTAGTACATGTGCCAGGGGTCGCCGGTCGTGAGCACATCATCCTGCCAGTAGGGCAGGGAATTGACGATCACCCAGGCCGTCCACGCCATCCCGAACGCGAGGAAGATCTGCGACCAACCCAGCGCATTCTGGGCTTTCACCCGCTTTACCAGGGCTGACCCGGCAGCGCTGCCAATTGCCAGCCCGAACAGGAAGACCGCAAGGATGATGGCGAAGACATAAACCGTGCCCAGCAGCAGGTAGCCAAGCAGTCTCGTCCACACGATCTCCGCACCCAGCGCCGTTGCGCCGGAAAGCCCGATCGTCAGGTAGACGGGCCAGTTCGTCGCGCTGGCCGCTGAGGCTGCCGCTTCGGCCTCGGTATCGAGATCTTCAGGAGCCTTCACCGTACCCGCCAGCATGAAGCTCGCTGCAGCCACCAGAAGATTGATACCCACGGCCACATAGGTGGCGGTAGCCATGTTGAAGACGCGCAAAAGGTAGAAACCGGCGAACAGACACCCGATCACGGCCCCGGCGGTATTGCCGCCGTACAGATAACCCCACCAAGATACGCCGGAGGGTGTCCCTTTGATCCATTTCACAATCGCGGGCAGTGACGCGCCCATCAGAATGGTGGGAACCAGCATCACCAGGCCTGCCAGCAGTCCGCGCAGCAGCATGCTCTCCAGACCGTGCTCGGCCCCCGTCATGTAGACCGAACTGAGATAGGGCAACAGGACCTGCACCAGAAGTGCGAATACTCCAATGCCTGCTTCGAGGCCGGCGTACACCTTGAGGGGATGGTGATTCCACTTCTGCCGGGGGAACCACAGGCTCCCGATGCAGAGTCCGCCCATATAGGTCGCGAGGAGAACGCCCATGGAGACTGAGGTTGAGCCAATTGCCAGTTGCAGAGACTGGTACCAAACCACCTCGTAAATCAGGGCCGCGCAGCCGCTGAGAGCGAACAAAAGGAGCAGGAGGTAAAAGTGCGCAGGGGCGCGGTCTGGGGTGGTGGGAGAGGTTACGGGGGCGTCGGGGCTCATATCAGATCGGGGAAGGACTTCCTTAGCTTATAAAACCAGGCATGGCCTCCGATCAAAACCAGTATTGAGATGAGTGTCAACACTGCCAAAGAGCTAAAATCCGGTGCCCGGCCTTCCAGCAGTGTCGCACGATAAGCCCTCACCAGAACGTAAATTGGATTAAACTTCAGCAGGCTGGCCGCTACCGAGGGCACCTTCGACTCCGGGTAGAAGATGGGCGTCAGGAACATCAGCACCGTCAGCAGGTACCCGATGATCTGCCCGAGGTCGCGCAGAAACACCGCGAGGGCTGATAGAAACCACGCCAAACCGGCCGTCAGGAAAATCTGGGGAATCAAGACCAGCGGCAGGTAGAGCACACTTGCCGAAACGCTCCCGCGAAGCAGTCCGAGTGCCAGGACAAAAAGTATCAGCCCGAAAAACTCCGTTACCAGCCCGCTCACGACCAGATTGATCGGCAGGGTCTCCACCGGGAATACCAGCTTCTTAATAAAATTGCGGTTTTCCAGCAGCACGAAAGGCGCCCGCCCGATGGCTTCACTGAAGGCCAGCCAGGGTAGCATCCCTGCCAGAAAATAGAGGGCGAAACCAGTCCGGCTGGGGTCGTTGTCGAACTTCGTGTTCATCACCACACCGAAGACGAAGAAGTACGTCAACATCAGCAGGAGCGGGTTCAGTACCGTCCAGAATGCCCCGCCGAAGGATCCGGTATATCGGCTCATCACATCGCGGCGCACCAGAGTTCGAATCAGGCTCCGGTTATTCCATGTAGCCGAAAACGGCAGGGTCAGCGCACGCGTTAAACTCCGACCGGCCCGACGCAATCGAACCGTCCGCATGTCAGCTACCCGTGAACGCCCCAGGGTTGCTGTGCCCTCGTCATCTACTGCCAGATCGATCAGGACAAAGGGCCACCCCCGCTCGTACCACCAGGCCACATGTTCCTGCATTACAGAAACGTAGATGCAATACTCGCCAGGTTCCGGAGGGGTGATGATGGACAGCTCTGTTTGAAGGTTTTCGCCGGGCTTCAGGCTAACCGGCGTCCGTTCACCATCAATTACCAGCGTGCTGGTTGGGTCATCGAACAGGTGATACCCAATCGCCCAGCCCTCGGCCTGCGTCCAGGCAGACCGCGTGGTGTTCCGGACATCCAGGCGAACCGTCAGCGTTCGCTCCTGCAGAGCAACTGTAGGCCTGAGAAAAACCTCACTCATTGATAGAGCCAGCCCGGCCAGCGCGTCCGGACGGGGCCGGCCTTGCGCCCTACGGCGTAGATCCCGTCACCGCGCAGGTTGTGCGAAAGCTTATACCTCGTCAGCATGTGCGTGACCCAGCCCAGTTCCGGATGGGGCTCTTCCAGAAACTCACCGGTCTCCAGTCGCACCAGATCAAAGCCGGAATCCGTCAGCAGGTGCTGAACTTCCATCGGTACATACTCGCGATTGTGCCGCGCTTCCGCTTCCTCGCCGTCCTTGCGGGGGCGAATGTAGGCAGGGAAAAACGCCGGGTGATATCCCAACAAAATGGCGGACACCGCGCGCAGCGAGCCAGCGTTCGGAGTCGTCAGCACCAGGTGGCCCCCCGGTTTCAGGATGCGGTTAATTTCACTCATCATGAACATCGGGTCCTCGAAAAGATGCTCAATCAGTTCGCAGCACATTACCGTATCGAAGGCCTCATCGCCATAGGGATAGACGTGCTTCTCGGCATCGAAGTGGTCCACATCGCACTCGAAAGTCTCGCCGGTCTCTGCCACCAGGCTCTTGTGGTCAATTCGGCCTTCCGGCCCGTAGTAGCAGCCACGAACGTATCCATAACCAAGTTGGTGCTGCAAGGCGGGCGTGATTTGCATGTAGGCCCCCATCTCCAGGATGGACTTTGAAGCATCTCCAGGGGGCGTGATTTCGAGCGTATGGATGAATCGCGATTTGTGGTGCGCCGCGTAACTTCTCCCTTCCGGGCTGAGCCAGGTTTCGAAAACCACGGGGTCAATGGGGTCAATTTCCGGTTCGCCTGCGCCGGGAGCGGCTTCTGCCGCGTCCGCTTCTGCTTCGAATGGCGGTTCCTCCACAACGAGCAGAGGCACCTCATCCGCTTCTGTTGCTTTCGCCGGAGATTCTTCCGGCAAAGCCGATTCCGCCACCGCCGGCACGACCGGAGAAAACGAAGCCACCCGGCCCGTCGCAACCTGTTCCAGGAAGTCGGTGTACTTATCGGCCACCACATCCCACCGGCACTCTGTCTCCACCCAGGCTTTCGCCCTGGCTCCCATTGCCAGCGTCAGATCCGGTCGCATCACCAGAGTATTCAGATATTCAAAGATCAGGTCTTCTTCGTGAATCCCAACCGGGACCTTGAGGCAGATATCGTCCGGCAGTTCGGAGAACGA
>RGPS01000001.1 GCA_010084195.1 Terriglobia bacterium | reverse complement strand
GCGACCCCAAGCACGGACCGGCACCGCAGGCATCGGCCCTCCGTCCCAGCGCGAGAGCGATCCAGCTTGATGATGGCCGAACACTTCGGGCACAGAAAGCGACAGGCGTTCGGATCAAGCCGCAAGGGCTGAAGGTCACGGAGCACTTCCCGGGCGAAGTCGGTGCAGGTTGCGAATCGATCACCCGGTTTCTTGGCGAGCCCGCGTTCGATGGCCCGCCAGGTGCTCGTCGGGATTGCGAGCGCCGACGTGTCGAGTGGAGGAACGGGCATGGCGGCGTGCTCGACGACGATGTCCGCGCTCTCGCCGCGAAAAGGCTTGACACCGGCCACCATCTCAATCCGCTCCCGATAGCGACCGGCAGGTATTACCACCATGTCTCCCGAGTGGGCCTGCTTGAGGGTGGCGGCGATGGAGCCCGAAACTGTGAAGGTCTTTGGCCCCTCAGGTGTTCCCTGCAGGAACCAATACGTGCCAGCCGCCCCTGCCAGCGCTCCCGCCAGCAAGCCCAGCAACAGCGCACCAGAAGTGCGCCCGGAAGGGGCAGGTCTGGTGCGCTCTGCTACCGCCTGAGGTCCCCCTGTTGGCTTACCACGGAAGCCGGGCGAAGTAACGACCAGAACAGTAATGTTGTCCTTCCCCCCGGCGGCATTGGCTGCGTTGATCAGCATTTGGACTGCCACCTCGGGGTCCTGGGCGGAACTCTCCAGCAGGTTCAACATCTCCGCACTGGTTACCAGATCACTCAGGCCATCCGAACAGAGCAGCAATGCGCCGTCAACCGGAAGCGGGAAGCGCTCAATGTCGATGAAAGACGGCTCGTCCGGCGAGCGTTCCGTGGTGCCCACATCCCGAAAAATCTCATTGCGCCGGGGGTGGCGCATCGCCGCGAGCTCGGTAATCTCCCCCCGGTCTTCCCGTTCACCAACAGGCGAATGGTCCTGCGTGACTTTACGAATTTCCCCGGGGCGGGCCAGATACAGCCGAGAATCCCCGACGTGACCCACCGTGACCAGGTCGTCTTCCACTACCGCCACCGTGAGAACGCACGCCATACCTGTCCATTCCGGCGTGGCCTGTGCCAGGCGGAGAATTTCATTGTTAGCCAGCGCAATTGCTTCTCGCAGACGCTCTTCAGGCGTTCCGGTGGGCCGGGTCAGGCGCTCCCGCAGGACTTCGACGGCAGTTTCGGCCGCGTGCTCCCCAGCCGCATGTCCCCCGACGCCATCCACAACGGCATAGATGCCATGCTCGGGTTCATACAGGAAACGATCTTCGTTGTTAGTCCGCCGCCGGCCCATATCAGTAGCGGCGAACGACTTCAGTTGCGACCGAACCGGCATCAGCGGCTCTCCCGGCGAATGGCCAGCCAGGCGACAAGCGCCAAGGCAGCCACCAGTGTTGGTAGCAGTATCGAGCGGGCTGTTAACAGGTCATTCACTTGTCTTCAAAAGATCAGGCGGCTTGCCATTCCAGATCCACCACGCCGGCCAGACTGATCGTAGCGGCGAAGGGTAACTCTACAGCTGCGTCCTTGCCCACCAAAGTGCCATTCACCGAAGTCCCAAACTGGCTGACGTCCTCCAGCGTGAAACGTCCTGACTCCGGGTCCCGCCGAATCCGGCAGTGCTCCCGGGATACATCCGGCAGCGTTTCCAAACGAACGTCTACCCAATAAGAGCGGCCTCCGCGGCCGATAACGGTCAGGTTTTTCGTCACTTCGAAGACTTTGGGTCCGGGTTGGTCCACATACCTGATATGCGCAAAAGCCCGTCCTTTTGTTCTCTCATCTTCAAATAAATCCGCTTCCGAGTGGAAACCAGCCGTCGGGGGCACTATGGGAGCCGCTGTGACTGCGGGCGCAGCGTCGGCCTTCTGCGGGACAATCCGGCGCGTTTGCGAGCCTCCCCCCAGTTCAGTTTTCTGCGGAGCCCCCAGTTCGGAGTGGATCTCAATCTCCCCAGCGGCGAGTTTGCCGTCCATATCCGGGTAGATCTCGACGGTCCAGGCGTCGGCTATTCGCACATGCTCAGCGGCCTCAACCGAATCCCCCGCTCCGAGCTTTTCGAGCAGCGTCTTCGCCAGCCGAAGCTTCGACCCGTTCCACTGTGCGAGGCGTTCATCCAGCGCGGCGCGGATCTCGGTGCGGGCGAAGCCTTCCACGTCACGAAACTGCGCGTAGTCTTCCGGATTCAGATAGATCCGGTAAATCGCCGGAACCACCGTCTTCTTCCGAATCCGGAACAGTCCGTCTTCCATATTGCGCAGGACTTCAGCCACAAGGTCATCACCCTGCAACCGACCTGCCGCGCGGGCAGCCATATGGTTCCTATTCTAGGCTGGATAGGGTGGCGGTGCACCGAGTGCTCACCTGAATCGCTGGCACGATGGTCAGTACTATACCGAGTAAGGTACTTCCACCACCTCTGGACGCCCGAAGCAAAATCATGCAAAGAAAGGCTCGAAAGAGCTTCGCTTGACCGGGCCGTGACCAACTATTATTCGGACTTATCAGAAGCGGAGACGGAGGAACAGTCCCTCTGGGGGGAGTTTTCATTGGGCGAGCTTCTGGCACAGGTGCCTGCCTGAAGTGCCAGGTTCAGGCACCGGTTCTCCCGTTCGTGGTGAAATCTGGTTCGTCCGGATGCACACTGAACCACCCGACAAAGGCCGACGACCTGTGGTGGTCGTCTCCATCAACGCGCGCAATCGCCACGAAGGTGCCACGACTGTCCTCGGAGTACCCCTGACAACCAGCATTCACAAGGACTTTCACACCCGCTTGTTTCTCCCTGCGGGCGAGACGGGCCTTCAGGCGGACTGTGCCGCACGCGCCGAAGGTACCACCGTTGTGCTCGAGAGTTCCCTCGTCGAAGCCAATGGGCCGCCGAGGCAACTGAGCAATAAGCGAATCTGCGTGCTTGCCGACAGGGTCGCCGTCTCAGTGGGCTGCAGGTAACAGCATCGCTCCAGAACTACGAAATAATGTCCCGAACCACTTCCCCGTAAACGTCGGTCAAACGGAAGTCGCGGCCCGCATAGCGGTAGGTCAGCAGCTTGTGGTCCACACCCATCTGATTCAGCATGGTCGCGTGCAGGTCATGGATCGAAACCGCCTTCTCCACGGACTTGAACCCAAACTCGTCGGTCTCCCCGTAGGCCATGCCGCCCTTCACGCCACCACCCGCCATCCACATGGTGAAGCCATACGGATTGTGATCCCGCCCGTCGCCGGATTCTGACACCGGGGTCCGACCGAATTCCCCGCCCCAGGTCACAATCGTCGAATCGAGCAGACCACGCTGCTTCAGATCCCGGATCAACTGTGCCGAGGCCTTGTCCATGTCCGGGCAGCGTTCCGTCAGATTTTTGTTGATCTTCGAGTGGTCGTCCCAGGGCTGACCGGGGCCGTAGTACACATGCACGGTCCGAACCCCACGCTCCACAAGCCTCCGCGCCATCAGACAACCATGGGCAAAAGGCGTATCGCCATATGATTCCCGCATCGCTTCCGACTCTTTCCGAATATCGAAAGCGTCGGTGGCAGCAAACTGCATGCTGTAGGCTGTTTCCATTGACTGAATCCGACCCTCCAGGTATTCATCCTGGCCAAACGCCTGCTGGTGACCCTGATTCAACGCCTGGATCAGATCCAATTGGTCGCGCTGCTTTTCCTTGTTCAGATCCTTGTTTTGCAAAAAGCGGATCATCTTATCCGGCTCCACCATGGAGTCGTCAAAGAAGGTCCCCTGGTGCCGGGCAGGCAGGAAGCCCGAACGCCCAAAGCCACCACCCCCGCCACCGGGCGACAGAATCACGAAACCAGGTAAATCCTTGTTTTCCGAACCAAGGCCATACGAGATCCACGAGCCCCACGAGGGGCGTGTAGCCGCAATATTACCCGTATGGAACAAGCTGCGGGCCGGGGTGTGCGTCGGGTTGTAGGTGTACATCGACTTGATCACGCAGATATCGTCGATCACCGACGCCAGATTTGGCAGCAGGCTCGAAACATGCACGCCTCCGCGCCCATACTGCTTGAACTCAAAGGGTGACGGTAACAACCCGCCGGTAACGCGTTCCGTCCGCAGGTCCACGCTCGCCGGGCGCTGACCCTGGTACTTCAGGAGCGCCGGTTTCGGGTCGAACATGTCCATCTGAGAGGGTCCGCCGACCATGAACAGAACGATGTTGGCCTTGGCCTTCGGCGTGAAATTGGGGAACTTCATGGGGGCCGGAGCTGCCTTCGACACCGCAGCGGAGCCATCCTGCGAGAACATTCCCGCCAGGCCCACAGCGCCGAGCCCTCCGGATAACTGCGAAACCAACTCACGTCTTGAATATTTCTTCGTCATCATGTCTGTTCTCACGGCCAGAAAATAACTTCGTTGGTTGCCAGCAGCGCCTGCGCGAACTGGCTCACGGTGCCCTTGTTCAGATAGCTCAGCGCCAGATCCATTTCTTTACCGGTCGGGTCCCGTTCCAGAATCCGGTGGTAGAGAGCCCGTATCTTCGCACTGTTATCCGTATCCGCTTCCACTTTCTTCGCCAGGCTGTCCGCCCTGTCCTTCAGAAACGGACTGTTCATCACGAACAATTGCTGCAACGGCGAAGTCGTGAGATCCCGCTGCGGAGCGCTCATCATGGGATCGGGGAAGTCATACAACTGCAGCACTGTATTGAGGCGCCCGCGGCTGACGCGACCATAAACGGTCCGGTGCCTGTTGTCGGCCGCATCCAGATCTTCCGACAGGCCGGCAGGCCTTGCTTCCAGATCCCCCGCCAGATTCAACAGGTTGTCGCGATAGGCCTCGGCGTCCAAACGTCTGGGATTCATCCTCCACAGCAGCTTGTTGGTGGGGTCCGCGTTGTTACCTTCCACGCGAGGATGACTGGCCTGGCGGTAGCTCGCCGACTGCATGATTTCGCGGTGCAACCACTTCAATGACCAGCCATTCTGCACAAAGCGGGCTGCCAGATCCTCCAGGAGTTCGGGATGCGAGGGTTTATCACCCTGCGTCCCGAAATCGCTGGGAGTGGAGACCAGCGGCTTGCCAAAATGCCAGGCCCAGACACGATTTACCATCACGCGGGCCGCAAGAGACCCGCCATCGGAGAAAATCCGATCGGCCAGATCCATCCGACCAGACCCGTGGGTAAAGGTCGAGTCGCCCCGGGACAGCACGCTCAGAAACTGACGCTTCACAATGGCTCCAGGCGCAGCCACGTTGGCATGGGGCAGGATATTCATGTCACGCGGCTGATCCAGACGGACGTCGAAAACGGTCAGATCCGGATCCTTGCCGTCAACCCAAACCCCGGCATCGACTACAGAGTGCATGAAGGGCAGATCGGAGGCCCCACCTCGCCCGCGCCGCGCAGCTGCCGCATTCGGTACCCGGACCGGAGGAGGAACCGGAGGGGCTGTCACCTTCACCACTTCCGCCTGCTTTGGCATCGGGGGTTTTACGACCGGCACCCGGGCCAGGTTGTTCAGGTAGGTCCACATGTCCGGATGGCTTTCTTTGAGGAACGCCATCGAATCCCGAACCTTTTCCATTTCCTTCGTGTAGTAAGTGACCTTCGTGGCAGACTCTTCGGGCTTACTGCCAGGCTCACCATTCAGGAGATTTGCCAGGTAACTCAGAAAGAACAGCCGCTGTGTGGCCACCATGAACTTCTTGTCGAGTTCCTTATCCACGGCTTCCAGAGGACGAGGAGCCTGCACCACCGAAGCAAACACCCCCGCCAGCGCATAGTAATCTTTGCTAAGAATCGGGTCGAACTTGTGATCGTGGCAGCGCGCACAGCCAACACTCAGCCCCAGCAAGCCGCGCCCGACCGCGTCCACTCTCTCATCCCAGCCATCCGTGACCAGGGTCTCGATGACGTCCCGCGAAAGCCGCAAATCCGTGTGATAAATCGGCCCGGCCCCCAGATACCCCAGCGCACGCAGTTCGTCGCGCGGAAGCCCCGGCATGGAGTCCGCAGCCAGTTGCATCTTCACGAACCGGTCGTACGGCATGTCTCGGTTCACCGCGTCAATCACCCAGTCGCGATAGCGCCAGGCAAAGGGGTACGGCGGATTCGTTGCTTCAGAAGTTGGGTTGTCCTCACCATACCGGGCAACGTCCAGCCAGTATCTGCCCCAGCGCTCGCCATATTGCTCCGACGCCAGCAGGCGGTCAATCAATTTCGTATAGGCAGCCGGATCCTTGTCGTTCACAAAAGCCTGAACTTCGCCAAAGGTCGGTCGCAGCCCCGTCAAATCCAGAGAAGCACGCTGAATCAGGGTCACCCGATCCGCTTCCGGAGAAGGCTTCAGCTTGTTCTGTTCCAGTTTCGCCAGAATGAACCAGTCGATCTTCTCTTTGGTCCATTGCTTCGCAAAGGCGGCTCCCTGAACCTTCGGCAGAGGCTGAGCAGTAACCGGCTGGAATGCCCACCATTTGCGCCCGGCCTCAATATCTATGCCCTTTTTCGCTGGAGCCGGGGCTGCCCCGGCAGCAACATCTTCCCTCGGATCCACTGCACCAGCCGCGATCCACCTTTCGAACGAGGCGATCTTCTCGTCTGCCATCTTGCCGGTCGGTGGCATGCGCAAGTCGGTCTCGTTATATGTGAGAGCTTTCAGCAGGCGGCTGGTTTTCGGATCACCGGGAATGACTACAGGGCCACCATTGCCCCCCAGTTTCAAGCCGGCCTTTGTGTCGAGGACGAGCCCCCCCATCGGGGACTTGAGCTTTGACGAGTGGCAACCGTAGCACTTCTCCACAAGGACAGGGCGAATTTCCTTTTCGAACAAATCGCCAGGTGCCTGGGCAAAGACGGTAGCCGCAACCGCCAGGCCCCATATGGGTCTCAAGCAGAGAGAGCGTAGATGCAACGAGTCCATTTGCCTCATCATATCAACCAGAAAGTCCGCGCGCAGGAAAAATCAGACACGAACCGGGGCGATGTTTCCGGAGTCGGGAAATCCCCCGGTAACGGGCACCATTTTGTTGCGACAGCGTCCACCTCGAAAACTCAGTCACAACTACAAAAACTGATTACTATCATTGTGTTACGTGGATATTTCCGGCCACTCCCATTTTACTTCTGCTAGATTTCGCTCCAGAAAGGAGTAATCGCGCTGTGGAGAATAATGAAAATAAGAAGGGCCTCGACATCCTGCATCCGGCCCCGAAGCCAGCCACCCCCGAGTGGTGCCACCATCTTCGGATGATGGCGCTCGAAGGGGCCCTGAAGGCCCTGGAAGGAGCCAAGCTCTCGGCTTCTGACCTGGTGAACCTCATGAAAATCCGACGTAGCCTGGAGGATGAGGTGGCCGACAAGCCGGAAGTTGTCTGGCAGGACCCCCCGCACTGGCATCCTGTGCAGGAACCCGCCGAGCCGGATCTGGCCGCGTAGCCAGTGAAGCGTTCCGGGCACGGCCCGAGCCTTGATGCTGGTTGCAATCACCAACCGCAGTCGGTATCGTTAGAGCTCGGGTCGTTTTGTTTAGAGTCAGTAACAAGATTGCAGCTCAATATTCACATGTGAGGGATGAAAAAATGAAGCAGTTATTCGCGATTCTGGCCTGTTTGGCAGTTTCAGTCAGTGCCTCGGCGCAGTTGGCGACAAGAACTTCACTTGTCGGAACCGTCGAGGACTCCAGTGGGAAAGTTATCGTGGGGGCAAAGATTACCGCTGTAAACGCGGCAACCCTCGACACCTACACGACCACCACCAATCAGGACGGCAACTACCGTATCGACTTCATCCGCATCGGCACGTACAGCGTTGCCGCTGAATATGCGGGTTTTTCGCGCTCACAGCGCACCGGCAGTGAAGTCAGCGTCAACCAAACTGTCCGCAATGATTTCACGCTTGCCCCCGGCACTGTCGCCGACTCCGTAACCGTAGAAGCCGGCGCGCCGCTGCTGAAGACCGATGACGCAGCCGTCTCGGCCCTCATCTCCAACAGGCAACTTGCAGACCTGCCCATGAATGGCCGCAACGCCATGATGCTGGCAACCACCACCGCCGGCGTAATTCCCGGCACCAAGGGCACCCAGGGCGTCCCGCCTGGGCAGGCCTTCATCGGCGCTGGCACTCGCGAAATTCAGAACAGCATGTCGCTCGATGGCATCAGCATTATGAATAACCTGATCACGACGTCACCAACGCAACCCATGGTGGAGACGGTTCAGGAAGTGGAAGTGCAGAGCGGAACATACTCCGCCCAGTACGGCGCTTATCTGGGCGTCCACATCAACGTGATCACCAAGAGCGGTACGAATGCACTCCACGGCAATCTCGTCGAGTTCATCCGCAATGACGCGTTCGATGCCAGGGGCTACTTCCTCCCCGCCAACTTCAAGAAGACGGCCCTCCGCCAGAATCAGTACGGTTTTGAGATTGACGGCCCGGTCATCATCCCGAAACTCTATAACGGCAAGGACAAGACCTTCTTCATGGGTTCCGTGGAACGGTTGAAGAACAAGAGGCAGACCCTCTCCAACGGCAATACCGTTCTCACGGAACAGTTCTTCGCCGGTAATTTCTCGGCCAATCCGACCATCGTGAGGGATCCGTCCAACAGCGGCACGCCCTTCCCCGGTAACATCGTTCCCACTTCCCGCATTTCGCCCATCGCGACGGCGCTGCAGCAGTACTACGTGAAGCCCAGCGTCGTTGGTGCCATCACGCAGAACTTCAACACGGTCTTCCCGTCACTGATCACCAGCGACCAAACTGTGGATCGTCTCGACCAGAGTATCGGCACCAAAGGCCGCCTCTTCTTTCGCTACCAGCGGCAGGACCTGAAGATCGCCAACGGAGCGGCGATTAAGTTCAACGCGGCGGAAATCCCGGCCCTCACCGAGAACTACACCGTCGGCTACACCCATACCGTGACCCCGAACCTGGTGAATGACTTCCGTATCGGTCGCCAGGCCCTCAACACCGACGCCGTCAATTATTTTTACGTAAACGGTCTGGCTGACGCAGGCACCAAACTGGGTATTGCCGGTTTCGACGCCGACAGCAAGAGCAAGAACCCCGGCACGCCTGAGTTCAACGTCAGCGGCTTCGCCGGCTGGGGTAATGCGGGTACCAACTGGTTCCAGAAGGACAGCACCATTCAGGCTTCCGAACAGCTTAGCTGGGTGAAACGGAACCACAGCATCATCGCCGGTGCCGAGGCCCGCAAGCTCTACACCTCGCGCAGCGCTGCCAACAGCCCCCGGGGTGTCTTTAACTTCAACGGCCAGTTCTCTGGTTATGCCCCGGCTGATTTTGTCCTCGGCCACGTTCAGAACCTCGTCACCCCCACCATCCAGTACCAGGGTGATGTAGCCACCTGGCGCGATGGTTTCTTTGTTCTCGACAACTGGCAGGTTTCGAAGCGCCTCACCATCAACTACGGCATCCGCTACGAACTCCAGACGGTTCCCTACTCGGTCGCCGGTTTTGCCCGACTGTTGAATAAGGAACAGACCGCTGCCGTTCCGGCCACCACGCCTGCGCCGGGCTTCCGTTTGCACGAACCGAACCACAGCAGCTGGGCACCTCGCCTCGGTATCGCGTATCGGTTCGACGACAAGACTGTGATTCGTTTGGGCGGTGGTATCTACTACAACCCCAACCAAACCAACAGCTTCACATTCCTGACCACCAACCCGCCGTTCGGTAACTCCACCACCTGCAACTCCCTGCCGAATACGCCGACCATCTCGCTGGCGAATCCCATCGGGGCCGGTTGCAGCACGTCCGTGTCACAGAACTGGATCACCAACACGGGGCGTCTGCCACCAGCCACCATGAACCAGTGGAGCCTCGGAGTGCAGCGCCAACTCACCAAAACGACTGGCCTCGACGTGCAGTACCTCGGATCCCACACCTATCATCTGGATCGCAACTACTTCAACAACACCCCGTACCTGCCGGGACCTGGGGCGGTAAACCCTCGTCGCCCGAACCAGTTATTCGGCCAGATCCGAACAGTCGCCAACGATGTGATGTCGAACTACCATCACCTCGCCGTCACAGTGAACCAGCGCATGAGCCACGGTGTTCAGGTGAATGGCAGCTACACATGGTCACACGCTCTGGATGCGACTGCCGATTCCAACGGCGGCGGCAGTTCCATGGACCCCTACAACTGGCGTCGTGACTACTCGAACGCCAACTTTGACCTTCGCCATCGCGTCACCGGAACCTTTATCTACGAGGTACCGTTCTTCAGTACCGGCAGCAAGGCGATGAAGACGGCATTCGGTGGCTGGCAGGTCAACGGGCTGTTCACGCTGCAGAGCGGGACCCCCTTCAACCTGTCCATGAATACGGATGCCGCAAACACCAGTTCCCAGGGTGTGCAGCGCCCTGACCTCATCAAGCCCCCGGTTTGGGATTGCGGTGCCGGTCGCCTCACGGCCTGCATCAACCCCACCTCGTTCGCTGTCCCCGGCAACGTCGCCGCCGGTATCTTCGCGTACGGCAGCATGGGCCGCAACGTCCTGCGTGGACCGCACCTGTTCAATTGGGACATGTCGCTCCACAAGACCTTCCCGATCACCGAACGTGTCCGGTTCACCTTCCGAGCCGAAGCGTTCAACATCTGGAATAATCCGGAATTTGCCAACCCGGCGTCCAACATTCAGGCCGCCACATTCGGCAATATCACCGCCACCACCACCTCAGCCCGTAACGTCCAGCTCGGCGGCAAGATCTCCTTCTAGCCAGCCTGGTCGGTCGTAATTACGCCGCCAGACACCACAAGCCCGAATCAGGGCCTGTGGCGTCTGGCGTTTTTTTTCGCGACGCTCTCGCAAGTTTCAGCGGCCCTTCCTGAAGTCAAAGCACCCCAGGGCTGGCATCGAGAGCAGCGGAACTCCCGATGCGCCTCGGCCTGCGCGCGGCCCCTTGGCTGCCCGTACCCCAGCCGCCCCTTTCGTTGCCGTCGTCTGCCGTTGCCGTCGTCTGCGGCCAAGCCAGTCCGCTCCCTATCCGGGAGATCACCTCGGAACGCCCTTCATCTCCGGCGAATCCCGTCTTGCCACCTTGTCAGGCACAACGCGGGGGCACTATGCGAGGCGAAAGGCCCCGTCTCCGGCTGAAACCAGACCAGTCCGTTCGGTATCTTAGTCACTAGTGGATTTTCTTGCTACAGACTATGGGCCGACCGTTCTTGAAATCCTCGCCATGGGTGAACACGGGCTGCGCCCCATGCCGCTGGCACCTTCGGGGCCGTCCTCAAGTGAAGCCAAAGAACATCTGAAAACGCTCTCCGCCGTCGGCCTCTTCCCCGAAGCGCGTGCTCCCGAGGCCGCGCTGTGCGGACTGTATTTGTACTTCTCCTGCCTCGACGAAGGCCACACCCTCGCCCAGGCTTTGGAGACTCCGGACGGCAGCTTCTGGCACGGCATTATGCACCGCCAGGAGCCTGACGCCGAAAATGCCGCCTACTGGTTCCGCCGTGTGGGCAAACATCCCGTCTTCCCCACCCTCGCCGCAGCTGCCCGGGGTCTGGGATACCCGGCAGGAGAGAAGTGGGATCCACTCGGGTTCATTGACTACTGCGAAGCCGCACACCGGCGCCCCGGTTCACGTGAGGAGAAACTGGCCATGCAGGTGCAATTGGTGGAATGGCAAATCCTGTTTGACTACTGCGCGGCGAAGTTATCATGAAAAAACTCCTCGCCCTGCTGGCCCTGGTGGCCGTAGCCGGCTGGTTCGTCTACCGGGACCAGACCGAACTCCCGAAAGTCCCGTTCGCCAAAACCGCCCGTGAACGCCTGGCCAGTACGCTTTCCACCAACGGCAGGCTGGAGCCTCTTACCTACACGGAAGTCCGCGTCCCTGCGCCAGGCCTCATTCAGAAGCTGATGGTACTGCAAGGAAGCACCGTTCGCGCCGGGCAAGCCCTCGCGGAGCTTGCCGCCCCCGACCAATCCGAAGAACTGACCGCCGCCCAGGCCCGTGTCGCCCAGATGAATGCGGAACTCTCGGCCCTGGAAGCCGGGGGCCGTGGCTCGGAGATTGCCGAAATTGAGGGCGCACAAGCGCGGCTCCGGGGGCAACGTGAAGCCGCCCAGAAGAACCTCGACGCCCTCAACCGCCTCGTGCAGGCCAGCGCCGCAACCAAATTCGAAGCAGACCAGGCCGCTCAGGGCATCCGCGACATCGATAACCAGCTGCAATCGCTGGCACAAAAGCGCTTCTCTCTGGTGGCCCGCACAGACCTCGATGCAGCCCGGGCGCGAATCCGCGAAGCCCAGGCCAGCGTTGACCTGATTGCGGGCCGTATCTCCCGCAATATCCTCAAATCCCCGACGGCCGGAAGCGTCTACAATCTCCCCATTCGGGCAGGCGCTTTCCTCAATGCGGGGGACATCCTCGGAAGCGTAGGCCAACTCGACCCGGTCCGCGTCCGGGTTTACGTTGACGAACCGGAACTCGGGCGGGTCGCCACCGGCCAGCCCGTTCGCATCACCTGGGATGCGCTCCCCGGGCGGGAATGGACCGGCAAGGTGGAGCAAAAACCCACCCAGGTGATTGCCCTGGGCTCTCGGCAGGTGGGAGAGGTTCTTTGCACAATCGCCAACCCCGGTGCCGAGCTCGTCCCCGGAACCAATGTCAACGCCTTCATCCTCACGCAGGTTGTTGAAAATGCGCTGACCATTCCCCGCACCGCCGTGCGTCGTGAAAGCGGGACAGGCGTCTATCTTCTTGACAAAACTACCGGCACCGTTCAGTGGCGCAATATCAGGACAGGTGCCTCAGACGCCCTTCGTGTCGAAGTTCTCAGTGGTCTGGCAGACGCCGATCTGGTGGCTCAGCCGTCTGACGTCGCCCTGAAGCCCGGCCTCAAAATAGCACCGACGATTCAGTAACGTGAGCGGGCAGCCGAGCTGCAATCCAAAGGAGTGCCAGGCCCTGGTCCACGAATAGTTGCGCGTCCCGAATTATGGCGCGCAACAGAGGTTCCTGGATTGTCCGCTTGTGTGGACGGGCACAACCGTGCGGGTGCGGGTTTCACGAAGCCGCCTCGTTTCAACACACGGATGACTTACCTCGCAGTGAGCGAGGGTATTCGGGACAGGGATCAGCCCGCGAGGGTCACGCGACACTCAAAGGACCGCCCTTCAATTGGCGCAGGCTGCCCTTCGGCTGTGAGGCATTCGAGGTAAAGGCCAATCGCTTCTATGACATTGCTCTCCGTTTCCTCGAGTGTTTCACCCTGTGTGTGACAGCCCGGCAATGCGGGCACGAAAGCCACGTAACCTCTGTCGGGGCCTGTTCGTAATACACCGAGTAAGAGAGCGTTCGGGGTGACTTTTTCATGGCTTCATCGTACGCGAACGGCCCTGATTCAGCAAACTGCGCAGCCTTCGAATTCGGCGCATGTCAGGGACCCAACCGTCTATTTCGCCGAGCCGCTTACCGCTTCGGGCCGAGCAAAAACACCGCCGTTTGGGCCATCAGATTGGGCAGCATCCTGATGCGGGAAGATCCCGCAAGGAAGTATCGCTTCTCGATGGGGAAGCCATGTTGCTCGCAGAGATTTTCGAAGTCCTGAATGCTCAGGAAGTGGATGTTGGGCGAGTTGTACCAGTCGTAGGGGAAGAGTTTGGTTTTGGGGGCCTGACCTGTGAACAGCATGGACCAGCGTACGTTCCAGTGGCCGAAATTCGGGAACGAAATGATGGCTCTGCGGCCCACCCGCAGCATCTCGCTGACGACCTCGAGAGGGGAGCGGGTTTCCTGGAGCGTCTGGCTGAGGATGACGTAGTCAAATGCCCCGTCGGGGTAATCGGCCAGGCCTTCGTCGATGTCGCCCTGATATACGGAAACGCCGCGCGCGATAGCTTTGCGGACCAGGGACGGCGAGATCTCGACGCCACGGGCCAGTACGTGCTTGTTCTCAACGAGCCAGGCGAGGACTTCACCTTCGCCGCAACCAAGATCGAGAACCCGGGTGGCTGGTTCAATGATTTGGGTGATAACGCTGAAATCGGGGCGTTCTTCGAGGGAGACGCGAGGGGATTCGATTACGGTGCCGGACATCAGGCGGGCCTCACAGTGCGGGCGGTGCTGGCGAGGAAGCCGCGCACCAGTTCGGTTTGTTCGGCCACGTCAACCAGGAAGGCGTCGTGGCCGTAGTTGGACGGGAGGTCGCAGTAGGCGACATCGCCATTCAGGCGGCGGAGGACACGGACGATTTCCTGCGACTGGTAGCTTGGGTAGAGCCAGTCGGAGGTGAAGCTGATGACGAGGAAACGGGTTTGGACGGTGCGGAACGCGTCGGCGAGCGCCCCTGTGCCGTTGGCGAGATCGAAGTAGTCTTCGGCCTTGGTGATGTAGAGGTACGAGTTCGCGTCGAAGCGCGAAACGAACTGCGAGCCGCGGTAGCGGAGGTAACTCTCCACTTCGAAATCGACGCCGAAATCGAAGCCGAACTTGTCCTTTTCGCGGAGGCGGCGCCCGAATTTTTCGCGCATGGATTCGTCACTCATGTAGGTGATGTGGCCGACCATACGGGCTACTGCCAGACCGCGCGCGGGGGGCTTCGTGTCGTAATACTCGCCCTGGTTCCAGTCCGGATCGGCCATGATGGATTGGCGACCAACCTCATTGAAAGCGATTTGCTGGGCGCTGTGGCGCCAGGTGGTGGCGACCGGGATGCACGAGAGCAGCATTTCCGGATAGCTGACGGCCCATTCAAGGGCCTGCATGCCGCCCATGGAGCCTCCCGCAACCGCCAGCAGCCTGGTGATGCCGAGGCTCAGGACCAGCATGCGCTGGAGGCGAACCATGTCCCGAATCGTGATGACGGGGAACGACATGGCATACGGTTTACCGGTGGCGGGGTTGATGGATGCAGGCCCGGTGGTGCCCTGGCAGCCGCCGAGGACGTTGGAGCAGATGACGAAATAGCGGTCGGTATCGAAGGCCTTGCCGGGGCCGATCATGTTGTCCCACCAGCCGGGTTTGCCTCCATCGTGGCTGACCCCTGCGGCGTGGGCGTCTCCTGTGAAAGCGTGGGTGATGAGGATGCCGTTGGATTTTTCGGCGTTCAGACGACCATAGGCTTCGTAAGCGATTTCGACCGGCATGAGCGTCGCGCCGGAGTCGAGCGCGATACTGTCGAATTGAGCTATCTGAGTTTCAACAACCATAAAGGCAACCTCATGGTAACAATGGCAGGCATCTTTTTGATGGCGACGCTGCCGCTGGCGTCAGCCGACTTCCAGTACCGCGAAGCCCTACCTGGGTACCACTACCAGTTCCCACGCGACCACTTCGAACACGAAGACTTCCGCACTGAATGGTGGTATTACACGGGTAATGTGCAGGATCAGCAGGGTAAACGGTTCGGGTTCGAGCTGGTGTTCTTTCGTCAGGGGGCGAAACCAGGGACGGGGAATCCTTCAACGTGGGCGGTTGAGAATCTTTACCTCGCCCATGCGGCGGTGACGGATCCTTCGGGGAAGAAGTTTCTGTTCGATGAGAGGCTGAACCGGAAGGGGCCGGGGATTGCGGGGGCCAGTGCGGCAGATTCCAGAGTCTGGAACGGGAACTGGCAGGTGAAGTGGACAGGGGAGAAGCAGGTTCTGGATGCGCTTGGCTCCGGCTACAGTTTCCACTTCGACCTGACGCCGCTGAAGCCGCTGGTGATCCATGGCGAGGACGGGATCAGCCGGAAGGCGGAAGGCAAAGGTCGGGCTTCGCACTATGTTTCGTTCCCGCGTTTGGCGGCATCCGGGACGATTCAGATTGGCCGGGAGACACATACGGTATCGGGGACTGCCTGGATGGACCATGAGTGGTTCAGTCAATCACTGTCGGCTGATCAGGCGGGGTGGGACTGGTTCAGCATCCAATTGGAGAACAAGACCGAACTGATGCTATTTCGGTTGCGAAGGAAGGATGGGACGATTGACCCGAACGCTTCCGGGACCTTCATTGATGCCGCAGGGAAGCCACGTCATCTCAGCCGCGCCGATTTCACGCTGGAACCGGGGGCGAAGTGGGGGAAGTACCCGATTGAGTGGCGTGTGAAGGTGCCAACGCTGGGGATTGACATTACTGCGAAGGCGGTGCTGCCGAACCAGGCGATTGCGGCGAAGAACGCCGGGCCGAAGTACTGGGAGGGTGCCGTGGATTACGCGGGGTCTCACACCGGGGTCGGGTATCTGGAATTGACTGGGTATGAGGGCGCGGTCAGCCTGAAGTGATGGTACCGTACTTGGTGTTTTCTGGCACGCTATCCTTGCCCCAGAGGGACCTGCAATGTTGCCAGTTGTCACGGCGAAGTCAGTACTGAAGACAGTAGTCGGGGAAATCACGCAGGCGTTCATCCGACAAGGGGCCCGCAAAGTCCAGGTGCGACTCGGTTATCCCAGTGGGGACTTCCTGACAACCGTATACTGGGCTGCGGACTTGGGAATCTGGTTTGCTCCAGACGTCATTGACGGCAAGCGATTTTGGAATGCCTTCGGGACGTCGGACCCATCGACTTCGGCGAAGGTGAATATCGTCTGCGAGATTAACCTCCCCCTCCATGGGGTAAATCGACGAATCGGTGGCGTCGTTTTGGAAGACGGCGGAGGCAACATTTGCCTTGGTCATAGGGGGCAAAATCGGCGGGGGGCGCAAGGGAATTGGCCCAGCCTTGTTTCGGGATCACTTTGTCGGTAAGCCCCAAAGCGTGATTGATGGGGATCAGGAGTCCTGCGTTTTCCTGGTTGGAGCTGTGAAGTCTCCACGGCTCCTGCAACAAATTCAGTTCTTCGTCCGGGAAGTCGAACGCGTTAAGCAGCTGGTCGATCACGCGAACCCTTCCCGAACTTCCGGCACGAGTTCATCCGGAAGTTTCGGGGATAAGGTTGAGATCCGTGATGTCGGGGATGAGTTCGAGGGAAAGAAGCGATATGCGCGTTCGGGGACCGTCGAGGCTGTCTGTGATCATGGCATCATCGTCAACACCCTGCGTAAGTGTCTGAAGGAGCGCGGATATCAGGTTGGTAAGGACCAGTACCGCGATATCTACGTCCACAAAGGACAAAAGATAACTTCGTTGTTTGAGGTGAAACCCAGTATGTCGACCGGCAGTCTGTACTCAGCCATCGGACAATTGATGTTTCACAGCACAGGGTTCGCCCCGTCACCAGGATTGTTTTTTGTAGCTCCCATTGAATTGGCGACCGACATTCGGAAAAAGCTAAAAGCTCTTGAAATCGAGGTCATCGGCTATCGCTGGGTGGATGGTGTGCCAGATTTCCCTGACCTTGCGCACTGGGACTTCTGAATCCGTCGTGGCTACTGGACCAAAGGAAACACGTCGCGACCCGCGCCGGCGATGTGCAGGACGGTTACAACATTAGCGTCGCCCAGGCTATACACGATCAGATAAGCGTCGGCAACGAAGGTTCTGATCTCTGGCCCCAGATCCTCTCGGATTCGCCCGGCGGCAGGATAACGGGACAGTAGTCCAAACCGGGCTGTAATACCGTCAGTTACCCTGTTGGCTATGTCAATACTGCCGCTGCTTCGGGCTACAAACAGCCAGATCTCGTCAAGCTCCGCCTCGGCTTCCGGTGAGACGCGGATCTCATTCACGATCGGATCGGCTCGGCCCTTAGGCGCGCCAGGCCGCGCTGCTTAACGTCACTGGCTAATTGCCGTAAGTCATCTTCGGAATTTATTCGCCGCCCTTCGCCCCGCGCCACGGACTCATGGGCTCGGCTAATTTTGGACAGCATCTCGACCCGCACTCGCTCACGTTCCTCCCAGAGCGACAACGCCTGGCGGACCGCCTCTTCTTCATTGACAATTCGACCGGTTGCGATGGCTTCGCGGACGAAACTCTGCTGATCTCGGCTGAATTGAATGTCCATCTCCAAAGTTTACCGAACTGGGCTTATTCTGCGCTCAGGAGTTCGGCATAACGGTCTGGCAGGCGCGTGGGCCGAAATTCCTTGTTCAGGAAGATGTGGCGGGTTCGCCCGGTGGCAACTTTCTTGCCCTCGCAGGTCATTGTGTAATGGAACTCGATGAAGCGGCGGTTGGAGTCAGCGATGGTGGCGGTGATATCGATATCCTCGCCGTACCTGGCACCTCGCAGGTAGCGGCAGCCGGCTTCTGAGACGGCCAGCAGGACACCGTCTGCCTCCATCTCGCTGTACGCGAAGCCGGTGGCTTTGCAGAGTTCGGTACGGGCAACTTCCATCCAGACCAGGTAGTTTGCGTGGTACACCACGCCCATCTGGTCGGTTTCGGCATAGCGGACAGTAACGCGGCTGGTGTGTGTGGTGACCTTCAAGAGAGCCCTCTGCATTGACAAACTCAACCCAGTGTAGCCATGCGGTTCTGATAACCTTCGATTAGTCGCTAACACCATGCAAATCAGGGTTCTGTTTTTTGGGCAGTTGAAGGATGTCTGCGGACGCTCTGAAGAGGGGCTGGAACTGCCCTCAGGAGCCAGCGTCCGCGCTGTTTTTGACCACTATGCGGCAATGTTCCCGCGTCTCGCTGCCATGGCCAGGAGTGTTGTGATGGCGCGAAACCATGAGTTCGCTCAACCAGGGGATCTGCTGTCAGAAGGCGACGAAGTAGCCATGTTGCCGCCGGTTAGTGGTGGCGCTATTTTGAAGCTTGAAGATCCCGAGGGACATTTTTTTGAGATTACCCGTGAGGTGATTGACGTCCGGGCCGCTGAAGAGCGCCTGCTGCAGGGTATTGATGGTGCCCTTGTAACCTTTCAGGGCGTGGTCCGTAACAATACCAGGGGACGCGCGACGTTGCGCCTGGACTACGAATGTTACGAACAAATGGCAATCCGGCAGATGGCGACGCTTGGGCGCGAGATCGCGGCGCAGTTCCAGATCAGTCGTATCGCGATGATTCATCGGTTGGGCACCATGGAGATCGGCGAGGCAAGTGTGGCCATATTTGTGGCGTCGCCCCACAGGAAAGCGGCGTTCGACGCCGCGCTGGAAGGTATCAACCGCTTGAAGCGCCAGGTCCCCATCTGGAAAAAGGAGTACTTTGCCGATGGTGAGATCTGGGTTGAGGGCGAGTGGGACGATAATGCTCCCCGGATGGCGTAAGCGAGCCGGGTGGCTGGCGGCGCTGGGGCTGGCCTTCGGGACCTTGTGTTTTTCGCAGACGGCTGAAATTCCCGATCAGGAAACCACCATCCGGGTGGACGTGCGCCTGGTTCGCATTCTGGCGACGGTAAAAGATCTGGCAGGTAACGCGATCGGCACCCTCGGCAAGGAAGCTTTCACAGTCAGGGACAACGGTGCGGTACAGACCATTTCGGTGTTTGAACACCAGACCGAACAGCCATTAAATGTGGCGATTCTGATCGATAACAGCGGCTCCACGGCAAAAGACCTGAAGTACGAAACGGAATCAGTGACGCGGTTTGTGAAGGCGCTGTTCCGGGAAGGTAACCCGGAGGACCAGGCGGCGCTGTACAGCTTCAGTCTGGATACCGTGCTCCAACAGAGATTTACGCGGAGCGTCGGAGCAATTGAGAGACCTCTGCGCAATTTGCGGAGCGATACGGGGACCTCGCTTTACGATGCAGTGCTGCTGGCGTCGCGGGACATCCAGGATCGCCCCGGGCGGCGAATTCTGGTAGTGGTGACGGACGGGGGAGATACGACGTCGAAGAGCGACTTCAATCGGGCAGTGGAGGCGGCACAACTGGCTGACGTGGTGATCTATCCCATCCTGGTGGTGCCGATAGCGAACGACGCGGGGCGTAATACGGGCGGTGAAAACGCCCTGACGACCTTCGCGCTGCGGACGGGCGGCAGGGTATTTGTCCCGACGCTCGGGGCCGGGATGGATCGCGCGTTTGACGATATCCTGAAGGACCTGCGAACGCAGTATCTGCTGGGTTTCTATCCGAGGGATGTACCCCTGACGACGAATCGCTTTCACACGCTGGAGATCTCTGCCGCCCCGCCTGGCCTGCGCGTACTGGCGCGTAATGGATACTATGGAGAAGTGGCGCAGGGCAGTTTGCCACCTCCCCCGGGTTCGAGTGCGCGTATTCGGGTGGCACCGGGAGACGAAACGCTCCGCCTGCCGAAAAAAGTGCCCCCGGTTCCACCAGCCCGCAAGCCGACGAAGAAAGGTCCGTAAGTGATCGTGCAGCAACAAAGCAAGGCAAAGCGTCCGCCTGAGCAGACATTCGAAGAAATTCGGTACCTGAAAAAGCTGATCGAAAACCACACCCGCGTGGTTGTGAAGTTAACGGACAATCAGACGTTGGTTGGGGTGGTCGAATACTACGACCAGCGCTTCATCCGCATCACGCGCCCGGATGGTCCGAACCTGTTCATCTTCAAGCACGACATTAAATACCTGCACGAGGCGGAATAGTTTGGCTTCATTTGCGGAAACAGCGGCGGATATTGCCGTCGAAGCAGGAGCCCTGCTTCGTTATTACTTTGAACGGCGCGTGGCGTTTGAAATGAAGGGCGACTACGACCTGGTTACAGAAGCAGACCGTGCTTCGGAGAAACTGATCGTGGAGCGCCTGAAGCAGCATTTTCCGAGCCACAGTGTGGTGGCGGAGGAGGGCGGCGGCCAGGACACATCGTCTGAATACCGCTGGTACGTGGACCCGCTGGATGGCACGACGAACTTCGCGCATTCATTTCCCATCTGGAATGTGACGCTGGGTCTGGAAAAAGCCGGGGAAATGGTTGCCGGGGTGGTCTACGACCCGACACGGAATGAGTTATTCACGGCGGAGCGTGGTGGCGGCGCTTTCCTGAACGGGAAGCGGCTTGCGGTGTCGAAGGCTGCGAGGGTGGCGGACAGCCTGTTCTCTACCGGGTTTCCGAACCATAACCGGGCGGTGAATCCAAACATCTGGTTCTTCCATGAACTGGCGCAGACGGCGCATGGCGTACGACGGGGTGGTTCGGCGGCAATTGACCTCGCCTGGGTCGCTTGTGGGCGATTGGACGGGTTCTGGGAGATCGGACTGAGTCCGTGGGACATTGCAGCAGGCGTGCTGCTGGTGGAAGAGGCTGGTGGAGCCCGCTCGGATATGAACGGCGGGGTGCACGAGTTACGGTCGCCACACCTGCTGACGGATAACGGGCTCATCCACGAAGAGCTGCTGGAAGTGTTTGCGGCGATCTGGCGTGGTGAGTTACTGCACCCGCTGCCTCCGGTTTAAGACGTAGCTACTCAACGCGGGAGGGGGCGTAGCCTTTGGCTTTGATCAGCTCAGCGACCTGCGACCGAATTTCTGGCAGAACGTAAAAAAACGCTCCGGTGCGGAGGCTGCGGAAGACAACTCCGCCTTCGTATTCATCAGTTTCCACGCCGTAGTCTACGTTTTGGGCGGTTAGGAAGTCTTCCAGGGCTTTGGCATCGCGCAGGCTCTTTGCGATATAAAGCAGCGACGGTTCGCGCCCGTCAAAAAAAGAACTTTCCTGTTTCATTGAGTCTTTCTGGGTCTGATCTGAGAATTTTTCGGGGCCAAGTGCACTATTTTAGTCGATGGCATCTTCTCCCCTTTCCACTCTCCCTCCCCCGGTAGCTCATGTTCTGACTCCGGAAGAAGAACTTTGCTGGCTGGCGCTGCGGCTGGTGCCGGGGCTGGGAACGCGCCGTTCCGCCCAACTTCTGGAACGTTTTGGCGGCCCGCAGGCAATCTTTCGTGCCGATCCGAACGAACTGGAGACCTGCGGCATCAGTGGTTCCGTCGCCCGGTCGATTGCGAGCGGCTGTAGTTTTGACGAGGCCTCCACGCAACAGGAGTTGATGCGGAAGGCCGGGGCCCAGCTGATTACCGTGAACGATACCCGCTATTCGGACCGGTTGCGCGAGATCTTTGATCCGCCCCCGGTGCTTTTCGCACGGGGGAACGTGGACCTGTTATCGTCGGTCTGCCTCGCCGTGGTGGGCACCAGACATCCGACTACATATGGCGTTGCCGCCACGGAGCGCTTGTCAGGGGACCTGGCGAGGGCTGGCCTGACGATCGTGTCGGGGATGGCGCGCGGAATCGATACAGCGGCGCATCGTTCGTGTCTGGCAGCGGGCGGGTATACCATCGCGGTGCTGGGGTGCGGTGTGGACGTGGTCTACCCTTCAGAAAACAGGCGGCTGGCAGCAGAGATCGCCGCAAACGGGCTGATTCTGTCGGAGTTTCCGATGGAGTCAACTGCGTTTCCGCAGAATTTTCCAATTCGCAACCGAATTATCAGCGGTCTGAGTACCGGACTGCTGGTGGTGGAAGGGGCGCAATACTCGGGGTCGGGCATCACGGCGAAGCTGGCGCTCGATCAGGGCCGCGAGCTGTTTGCCGTGCCCGGCAACATTACATCAAAGATGAGTTGGGGGCCAAACCTGCTGATCAAACAGGGGGCTCGGCTGATACAGGACTGGAATGACGTGGTGGTGGAACTTCCTCAACCAGACCAGCGGCGGTTGATAGCAGCCGGGCGACAGCGAATCCTGGAGCTCGAGGGCGAGGCGGGGCTTGAATCGTCTGTCGAGGCCGCCGCATCGAACCAGTCTGAAGCGACACAGTTAGGAGAGTCACAAGCCCGGGCTGCCCGGCGTGTTTTACAGCACCTCAAGCTGGATGCAACTGTCCATCTGGACGTTTTGGTGGACGAGATTGACGATATGTCGCCCTCGGAAATCATCGCCTCCCTGTTCGAACTGGAGATTCTTGGCCTCGTGCGTCAGCAACCCGGACGTAACTTTGCTAAAGTGTGGTAGCCAGTTGAACCCGGGGCGTGTTGGGGGTGGAGACCTTAAGGTTGACCACTCCGAGGAAGCGCAACTGTGGGGAAGCAACGGGGCCGTCCGGGCCTGAAAACCCGGCAAGCGCCGCACTGGTGGTTTATTCTGGGAAAGCATTAAACAAACGAACATGGCAAAAGCTCTGGTAATCGTCGAGTCGCCGGCCAAAGCGCGGACGATCAATAAGTACCTCGGGAAGAATTTCATCGTGAAGGCGTCGTTGGGTCATATCAAGGACCTGCCGAAGCGGGACCTTGCGGTGAACGTTGAAAACGGCTTCCGCCCCGAGTATGTGGTGATCGAAGGTAAGAAGAAGCTGATACAGGAACTAAAGGATGCGGCCAAAAAGGTCGATTCCATTTACCTGGCGGCCGATCCTGATCGTGAAGGCGAAGCAATTTGCTGGCATTTGCAGGAGGAGTTGAAGCCGAAGAAGCCGGCTGCAGATGGTTCGGACCCGAAGATTTATCGCGTGATGTTCAACGAAATCACGAAGAAGTCCATTGAGAAGGCGTTTGAGAAGCCCCTGGATGTCAATGTGAATCTGGTGGACGCGCAGCAGGCGCGGCGTGTGCTGGATCGTTTGGTGGGCTACAAGATTTCGCCCCTGCTCTGGGATAAGGTGCGTCGCGGGCTTTCCGCCGGGCGTGTTCAGTCGGTGGCGGTGCGTGTGGTGGTCGATCGGGAGCGGGAAGTCCGCGCCTTCATAAAGGAAGAGTACTGGACGATTGACGCCGGGCTCTCAGCAAAAAAACCGCCCCAGTTCTCGGCACGCCTGATCCGCCGGAACGATGAAACCCTCGCCATTGCGGATGAAGCGTCGGCGTCAGCGCTGGTGGCGGATCTGGAAAGTACCCGGTATCTTGTGCAGACGGTTGGTACGAAGGAAAAGCGCCGGAACCCGGTTGCGCCCTTCATTACTTCCACTCTGCAGCAGGATTCATCGCGCAAGCTCCGCTTCAGTGTGAAGCGCAGCATGATGCTGGCGCAACAGCTCTATGAAGGTGTGGAACTCGGCGAAGAGGGCCTGACCGGTCTCATCACCTACATGCGTACGGACTCGACTCGAGTCTCGGATGATGCGGTGACCGAGCTTCGTGGCTTCATTGAAACGAAGTTTGGCGCGCAGTACCTGCCGGCTGCGGCGAATGTCTGGAAGTCCAAGAAAGACGCCCAGGATGCCCACGAAGCGATCCGGCCTACCTCCGCGCTGCGGACTCCGGAGGATGTGGCCCCTTTTCTGGCGGAAGATCAACTGAAACTGTACCGGCTGGTCTGGATGCGCTTTGTGGCGTCGCAGATGAATCCGGCCGTCTTTGACCAGACCACCATCGACACGGCGGCGAAGGGCAAGAGTGGCGCCAGCTATATCTTCCGCACCACGGGCTCCGTGCAGCGCTTCGATGGCTTCCTTGCGGTGTATGAAGAAGGCAAGGATCAGAAAGACGAAGAAGACGAAGAACTGAAGCACAAGCTGCCGGCGGTTACAGAGGGCGAGGAGCTTCGGTTCCGCAATCTGGAACCGGAACAGCACTTCACCGAACCGCCTGCGCGCTACACCGAAGCGACGCTGGTGAAGAAGCTGGAAGCCGACGGGGTGGGCCGTCCGTCTACCTATGCCTCGATTCTGTCCACGATTCAGGAACGGGAGTACGTGTCGAAAGAAGGCGGGAAGTTCCGGCCTACTGAACTCGGCATGGTGGTGACGGATCTTCTTCTCGAGAGCTTCAACGACATCTTTGATGTTCGCTATACGGCGCGCATGGAAGAGCAACTCGACAACATCGAAGAAGGCAAGATCGACTGGCGCGATGCCATTGGCGAGTTCTACGAGCGCTTCACGACGGATCTTGTGAACGCCGAGACCAATATGACCAACATCAAGCGGATGGAAAAGCCCACCGACTTGTTGTGCGATAAGTGCGGGAAACCGCTGGTCATCAAGTGGGGCAAGCATGGCAGCTTCCTGGCCTGCACCGGCTATCCGGAGTGCACATACACCAGGGAACTATCGGTGGATCTGCCTGATATTGACGGTGCGGATCTCTCCGAACAGGGCGATGAAGAGTATTGCCAGAATTGTGGCCGAACCATGGTTCTGAAGAAGGGCCGTTTCGGGACCTTCTATGCGTGTTCCGGGTATCCGGACTGCAAGACCACCAAGCAGATTGGTGGCGCGCAGAAGAAGCCGGACGTGATTCTGGAAGAGAAGTGCCCGACTTGCGAAAGCAACCTGGTCCTGAAGACAGGTCGCTTTGGGGAGTTCACGGCCTGCGGCAACTATCCGGCCTGCAAGTATGTAAAGCAGAAGACGATCGGGGTGAAGTGCCCGGAATGCAGCGAAGGCGATATTGTGGAGCGGCGTTCGAAACGAGGCAAGACCTTCTACGGCTGCCACCGCTACCCGGATTGCGAGTTCGTTGGCTGGGCGAAGCCGGTGGTTGAGCCTTGCCCGGAATGCGGCAGTCCGTACATGACGGAGAAGTTCCTGAAGTCGGGGGCCTTCCTCGTGTGTCCGAACGCAGAATGTAAATACAAGAAGGACATGCCGGTCACGGAAGAAGTTGCTATAACCGTTTAGATGTACTTTTTTGTCGGGTTTGTAATGGGGTGGTGTGCGGCAACGCACACCACCCCATTCGCTTTTCACTCAAACACAAATTAATGTGAGAAAACTATGGCCATGCGGCCACTATATACGTATAATTTGCGATTAGTAACAGACGGACAGTTCACGATTATCCACTCGCAATTTCTGAGAGGTTAGGCCAATGACAGCGCAGACGATTGATGTGCAGGCGAGTAGTGGGCGAATTCTTTCTTCACCTATCTTTCGCCCAGGCGGGAAGAAGCTATTGGCTAAAGGCCATATTTTAAAGGACGAAGATATCCGAATTCTTCAGTCCGAAGGTATGGACCAGATCTGGGTTACAACGCTGGATGAGGATGAGATTTCTGAAGACGCAGCCGTTTGCGGGATCGCCGGAGAAATGGCCTGCGGGTGTTACGAAATCCAGATGGCACCCGGCGGGCGAGCTAATCTGATCGCCACCGAGAACTGTTGTGTCCTTGTTGATGATGAACTGCTGCGGCAGATGAACTGTACTTCGGGAGTCGTGATTGCCACGGTTCTGAACTTCAGTTTCGCGTTCGCGGGGCAGCGAATAGCCACCGTTAAGAGCGCCCCGTTTGCCGTGGCAAAGTCCGATTTTGAGGGATCTCTGGGGATTCTTGCGGAACGGGGCCCACTTTTGCAGGCGCGCCCCACTCGTGGCGGAGCTGTGGGAGTCCTTTATTGTGACCCGCTTAATGGAGATCGGGCGCGCACATTGTTCGAGTCGGTTGTGCGACAAAAGCTGGACCGGATTGGGGCTCGAATTCACGGCTCGGTGGCAGTTCTGGAGAATGACGAGCACGTAGCACGGGCAATTCAGCAGTTACTGCGCAGCAATCCGGCAGCAATTCTAATCGCCTCCACTACTGCCCCGGCAGGGCCCGGGGATGTTGTGGGGCGCGCCATGCGAAATATTGATTGCCAGATTGAACGTTTCCTGGCACCGGTTGAACCGGGCAATCTGCTGCTGATGGGCTATAAGGACGGGATTCCTGTGCTCTCCGCACCCGGTTGTTTCCGTTCGCTGAAGCCGAATGTGATCGATATTTTGCTGCCACCTCTCACGGCGCGATACCGGGTTTCAACCTGGGAAGTAGCTTGTCTGGGGCACGGCGGCCTGCTGGGGTGAACAGGCAGGCAGGTGGCGATATGATGGTGGCGGTTTCGCCATGAAAATTACTATCTTATTCCTCCTGTTTACGCTTTCAGCGTTTGCGCAGTCACCCGGTTCGGGGCAGGTTGATTTTGAACGCACATGTGCCGTCTGCCATGGCGCTGACGCTGCGGGCGGGGAGTTTGGTCCCAATATTGTTGCTCGCCTGACGCGCCTGACTGATGCCGAACTGACGACCACAATCCGTGCAGGCTTGCCGTCTCGCGGGATGCCGGCCAGTGCACTTTCCGACGAGCAACTGACGCGCCTGGTAACGTACGTCCGGTCCCTGCGCAATGGCCGACGTATTCCGGAAACCCGAACCGTGGACCTGGTGAGTGGCGGCCAGCTTCAGGGGACGGTGATCAACGAGAGCTTCGTCGATCTCCAGTTGCGCACCGCAGACCAGCAGGTCCACCTCCTTCGCACGGCCAAGGGCAAATATCGCGAGGTCACGTCGCAGACAGACTGGACCAGCTACGATGGCGATGTCCGCGGCAATCGGTACAGTCGGCTGACGGAGATTGATTCGAAGAATGCGAAGAATCTGGCCGCGCAGTGGGCGTTTTCATTCGAGAACGTGCCCCGTCTGGAAACCACGCCGGTAGTGGTTGAGGGCATCATGTACGTGACGAGCGGCAATGAGTGCTATGCGCTGGACGCGGGCACTGGTCGCACAATCTGGCACTTCCAGCGGCAGCGTACGAAGAACCTGATTGGGAATGCGTCGCAGGGATTTAATCGCGGGGTCTCGCAGGCTGGAAATCGGGTCTTTATGGCGACCGACAATGCTCATCTGATCGCGCTGAACCGTTTTACGGGCGAACTGGTTTGGGAATCGGAAATGGCCGACTGGCGGCAGAACTACGCAGCTACTTCAGCCCCGCTGGCAGCAGGTCGTTTTGTGATTGCGGGGACGGGAGGCGGGGAACAGGGCGTTCGTGGCTTCATCGCAGCCTATGATCAGGAGACGGGAAAGGAAGCGTGGCGGTTCTGGACCGTGCCGAAGCGAGGGGAGCCCGGCTCGGAGACATGGCAGGGCACGGGCATTGACCACGGCGGCGGTGCAAGCTGGTTCACCGGGAACTACGAACCGGAGACCGAGACGGTCTACTGGACGACGGGAAATCCGGGGCCGGATTACAATGACGCACAGCGTGGGGGCGACAACCTCTATACCTGCTCAATCCTGGCGCTGGACCTGAAGACCGGGAAGCTTAAGTGGCACTACCAGACGACACCGCATGATGTATTCGACTGGGATGCGACCGAACCCTTAATTCTGGTGGACCGGGAGTGGGAAGGCAAGCCGCGAAAGTTGCTGGTGCAGGCGAATCGTAATGGTTTCCTGTACGTGCTGGATCGGACCACGGGTAAGTTGCTGTCGGGCAAGCCGTTTGTGGATAAGCTCACCTGGGCGTCCGGAATGGCGGCCGATGGCAGGCCGATCAAGAAAGAACTGCCGAAGGTGGGTAACGGGACTCAGGTTTGCCCGGCGCAAACGGGGGCCACCAACTGGTTTTCCAACAGTTTTAATCCGGTTACCGGCCTGTACTACGTCCAGACGCTGGAGAAGTGTGGAATTTTTTCGGTCGCACCGGTGGAATGGGAGGCTGGGAAGGCCTACCTGGGTGGTGGACAAAGGAGTGTTCCCGGTGAGCGGCCACGCAAGATCCTGCGAGCTTTGGACATCGAGACGGGCAAATCCGTCTGGCAATTCGAGCAGGCCGGGCTGGGCAACACTTCCGGAGGCGTGCTGTCGACGGCCAGCGGGGTGGTGTTCTTTTGTGACGACAGCGGGATGCTGGTGGCCCTGGATGGGAGATCCGGGGAGTTGCTGTGGCAATTCCAGACCAATCAGATATTCAAGGCCTCGCCGATGACGTATCAGTTTGATGGTCGCCAGTACGTGGCGATTGCGGCAGGAGTCAACATCCTCTCGTTCGCTTTGCCTCGATAGGCCATATTCACAATTACCGTAGTCCGGGCTGTGGAGCCAGGAGAGCACCCTGCGTGCCTGTCGCCGACAGGTACCCGGATCAATGGGCTGCGCACGCCTCGCATTCGCCCCCGATGGTGCTCGCGACACCGCTCACGGCCACTTCTGCGACAGGCTGTCAGGACGATGGATACTCGGGATGTTCGGAGATGCTGAGCGTGTTCCCATCGGGATCTTTGAACCTAAAAACGGCAGCTGACTTCAGCGGTCGCCCGCAAGCACTGGAGTCCATTGAGTTTGCACCTGCTTCGCACTTCACCAATTTGGTGACAACTGCTGTGTCTGTAACAGCTTGCAGACTTCGCATCCGGTTCAACGCGGTGCGTATCAGGGGGCCGTCGCCGCCCTGGTGAACATCGGACCCGTTTTCAAGCATCCACGCCGCCATGGTCAGACGCTCCGCTGAGGGCGGCCCCCAAGGCACGCGGCACTCCGCCACCCACGTCAATGGCCCGTTTTTGTTGTACCCGAGGGGTGCAGCATGCAGCGCCGGGTCGCTGCTCATCAGTTCGCGAACGCCCCCGAAATCATTCGTGTCAATCGCCATCTTGAGCAGGTCCACTTTCATAACGCTGCACGGCAAGAGTAGCATTATCGTTTGAGACTCTTGCTCCCACTTCTCTGCACCGCCGGTCTGTTTGCAGCGGACCCGCAACCCTACGACAAAGTCGTCACCAAAGAAGCCAAAACCACCCGCGGCACCTTCATCGTCCACCAAATCGGTGAACGCTATCTCTACGAAATCCCAAAGCCCGAACTCGACCGCGAATTCCTCTGGAGCGTACGAATCACCCAAACTGCGCAAGGTGTCGGCTTCAATGGTTTCCTCACCGCCGACCGCGTGATCCGCTGGCACCTGTCCCGCCAGCGTGTCATCCTCTACGATGTCAACTACAGTGCTGCCGCCGACCCGCGAACCCCCATGGCCTCGGCGGTCAAAGCAGCTAACAGCGACACCATCCTGATGGCCTTCGACGTGGCCGCGATCTCCGCGGAGGACGCTCCGGTCATCGATATCACACAGCTGTTCACGTCCGACATTCCTGCCTTCAACATCCGCACGCGACTCGGGGCCAGTCACATGGACGGCAGCCGGACCTGGGTGGACCAAATCACCGTCTACCCGCAAAATCTCGAAGTGGAAGCCACCCAGACCTGGACACGCATGGATCAAGCCGTCGTCGCAGGCCTGATGAAAGCCGGCGACGCGACCATTCAGGCCCACTACAGTATGATCGCGCTGCCCGAAAATCCCATGGCGGCCCGCCACTACGACAACCGTGTCGGCCTCTTCCAGGCCGGGCTCTACGACTACGGGAGCGACGAGCACCGCGCCAAAGTACAGGCGATCATCGTCCGCTGGAGGCTGGAGAAGAAGGACCCCACCGCCGCCATCTCCGAGCCCGTGAAGCCCATCGTCTACTACCTCGATCCGGCGACGCCGCCCAAGTGGCGTGACTGGATCCGAAAAGGTGTGGAGGAATGGTTGCCCGCGCTCGAAGCCGCTGGTTTCCGAAACGCCATCCAGGTTCGCATGCCCCCCGACCCAGGCCACGACCCGGCCTTCAACATTGGCGACGTTCGCTATTCCGTCATTCGCTGGCTGCCCACCACCACCCAGAATGCCTTTGGCCCCAACATCCACGATCCCCGCACCGGCGAGATTCTCAACGCCGATATCGAATTCCACCACAACATGCTGAACCTGGCCCGGGTCTGGTGCTTCACCCAGACCGCCCCCCTCGACCCCGGGGCGAGTAAACTCCCGCTTTCCGACGAGACCATGGGCCGCGCGATTCAGATGCTGATCGCCCACGAAGCCGGGCACTCCCTCGGTATGGAGCACAACCTGAAAGCCAGTTCGCTCTATCCCCACCAGAAAGTGCGCGACCCGGAATGGGTTCGCACCATGGGTTTCACCCCGTCCGTCATGGACTACGTCCGCTTCAACTACGTGGCACAACCGGAAGACAACATGCCCGTGGAGCTGCTGCCCGCGCACGTCGGCCCGTATGACCGCTGGGTGATGCACTGGGCCTATGCGCCGGATGCTGACAGGCACACCCTCGACCAATGGGCCCGTGAGCAGGACAAGACACCCTGGCTTCGCTACACAACCCTGGTTGGTTGGGGAGCCGATACGGGTGAGCTGGCCGAAGCGGTGGGCGACGAAGACGCCGTCGTCTCAACCGGCCTGGGCTTGAAGAACCTCCAGCGCCTGATGAAAATCCTTGTCCCGGCAGTCACCTCGAAAGTGGGTGAACCCATGGACGATTTGCTGGAAATGTACAACGCAGTCATCGCTCAGTGGAGTATGGAACTGCACCATGTTGTCGCCATCGTAGGCGGTACCACTTCACAGTCGAAGAATGCGGGCCAGCAGGGCCGGGTCTTCACCCCAATCTCAGGCGTTCGCCAAAAGCAGGCGGTGCTTTTCCTGAACCAGAACGCCTTCCAAACCCCAGCCTGGTTGATTGACCCCGAAGTGGTCCGGCGGATTGAGCCGGCGGGAACCCTGAATCGAATCCGCGATGCGCAGGTGGGAGTGATGAACACTCTGATGGGCACAAATCGTTTCACGCGGGTCACGGAACAGGAAGCAATCGACGGAAAGACGGCGTGGAGCCCTACCGAATTTCTGGCGACACTCAGAGCCGGGATTTGGACCGAACTGGCCGGGCCGGCAGTTAAGATCGAACCCTACAGAAGAAACCTGCAACGTGCCTGGCTCGACGCCGCGGTTGCGAAACTGAGCGGCCCGAACACCGACGAAAAATCCCTCTACCGAGCTGAGTTGAAGTCCCTCGAAGCCGCGCTCACCACAGCCGTGGCGAAATCCGTCGACAAATCAACAAGCGCCCACCTCGAAGCGGCAAAGGCCCAGATCGGAAGGGCACTGAACCCGAAACTGTAGGGCCAAGTTACTGACTCCGTTGATTCAGGAGCATCGGTGCACATCGTATCAGACAACACCCCAAAAAATCGCTCGCTGGACAGGGCAAAACCTCAGAAATTCGAGAGATAGCAGATGCCGTTCGCCGGATCAATTCCCGACGAAGCCAGGCGCAGGATGCGCCGTACAATCTCGCCCGTCGAAAACCGCTGCTGCGAGATAATCAGGATTCCGGAATGGGAACGACCCCGCTCCATAAAATCACGGTGCAGCAACGCAAAGTCGCACACGTTCGAGGTAACCAGCACCCTGCCATGGCTCGAGGCCAGAATCAATTGCGACTCGTCGTCGCGAGCATTCATTCCCGACTCAAGAGATGTAGTCACATCAATCATCTGGCTTCGCAACGCTGCAATGAGGCGGTGCTGAGTCGAATCCTCGTCGAAATAGAACCGAACCATTAGTTAGGGCCTGATTCGCAGTTGTGAGGTGCGAATACCAGCTTCGTACGCCCGCTCTTCAGCCGCTATATCCGCATCGATTTCTTGCTTGTTCGCATGGTAAAAAGCGAGTCCGGCATAGATCTGAGCGAGAGAAAGCGGAGGACGGTCGGCAGCTATCTCCTCTGGTGACAAGCCCCGGTTGTATTCGATCACTATTGTGCGGACGCAGATACCAGTTCCGGCAAGAACAGGGCGACCGCCCCGCAAAGCAGGATCTCGCGTGATCAGGCCACCGATTTCGGCAAATGCGACAGGCATCTCAACACCATTGTAACTCCAGTTGCGGCCAGATTCTGAGCATCCAAAAATCTCCGTATCAACGGGAGTGGTATCACACTACCACCATGGGATCCACCGCGAACACCCCGGCCGACTTCATCAGCCCGGCCCAGGTCCCGTCCGGAATCGGCAACCCGTGCTCCCGCCGATACTTCTCCGTCCGCAACTCCGGCTCATTCGCCACCAGAACTTCGTCAAACCCAGCCGCCGGGGCCGCCGACTTCACCTCGTCAATCAGCCAGTCAATCCGGTCCCGAAACTCGGGCTGCATCCGCATCACGTCAATCGCCAGAAACGTCTGGCTGGCCCGGAACGGCTTCCCGCGATACCGCAGACCGCCCAACTCCGTGGCCATCGCACCACCGCTCAGCACGCCGCACAGGATCTCCACCATCATGGCCAGCCCCGACCCCTTGTAGCCCCCCAGCGGCATCAGCAGGCCCGCGTAAGCGGCATCCGTATTCGTCGTCGGTATGCCGTCTTTATCCATCGCCCAACCTGCCGGAATGTCGGGTTCCCTATTGTTGTAACTCTTGAAAATCCGGTTCGCCGCTACCGTGGTCGTGGCCATATCCAGCAGCCACGGATCGCGTCTGCCCACCGGCACTGCCATACAGATCGGATTCGTCCCGAACCGACCCTCTTTGCCCTGCCACGGAGCCACAATCGGTGACGCGTTGCAGAAGGCGAGGCCCAGCTTGCCCGTTTCCGCCATCCGCCGGGCCCACCAGGCAGCCGACCCGAAATGGTTCGACTCCCGAGCCGTCACAATGGCAATCCCGTGCGCTTCAGCCAACCGGATCGCATGCGAAACGCAGATGTCCGAAACCACCTGCCCCAGACCATTCTTCCCGTGATAAACCAGGCACCCGCCGGATTCAGAAATCACTTCACCAGTTGCCAGAGGGTCCACATCTCCCGCAGCAATCTGGTCCAGGTAGCTGGCCAGCAGATGAATCCCGTGCGAATCCACACCACGCAGGTTCGCCGCAACCAGCGAATCGGCTACCAGTGCCGCGTGTTCCGGTCGCACTCCGGCCGCAACCAGGGCCTTCTGCGACCATGCGCTTAATGCTGTAGCCGTTACGACCGGCACGGCTGTGAGAGCTCTTCCACAATCTCTGCCGCAATCCGTCGGGCTTCATCTTCCTGCCCCGGTTCCAGACTGATCGCACCCACCCGCGCATGCCCGCCACCGCCGTAACGCTCACAGATATTCGCCAGATTATGCTCCGGCTCTACCGGGGCCCACGGATTCGACCCGACCGAAATCTTCGTTCGGAAGGTGGACGGACTCACGGCCACCGTATACACGCCAGCCGGATGCAGGTAGTAGGGGATGAACTTGTTGTAGCCTTCCAGATCATGTCCGCTCAGGTCGAAGGTGATGACACCGTTCTTCTCCTCAGACTGCTCCCGGATCACGTTCACGGATCGGAGGTGCCGTTGGTAAAGAGGCTGATAAATCTCCTGCACCTCGGGCCGCTCAATAATCCCGGCAAGGGGCATCCGCTGCATCAGCCCGATAATGTGCTGCACCAGCTCGGAACCCTTCGAGCCCTCAATCGCCAGCGTCAGTTTCATCGCCGGAGCGCCGAGTTCAACCGCCGTCTCCGCGTCTGTATACTGCGCGCCATCGATGATATTCGCCCAGTAGACCAGGTCGTCCAGATCTTCTGCCCGAAAACCCCACCGTTCGGCCGACATCGTCCGAATGTATTGGGTGCAGCTCTTATACGTGATGTCGAACATCTTCTGCGGCGACGGGTGCACCCGGAAATGCTCCGCGTCCTCTTTTGACAGAAACGCACTCTGGTGATGGTCAAACCACCACGTCAGCTTGTCGCTGTTCGAGTACTTGAAGTCCACGATGGCGTTTTCATCGCCATCGAACAGACTCTCCTCAAAAATCTGGGAGGCGCGATGAGCCATGCCCGTATAAACGAACTCTGCGCCTGGGTGGACCGCGCCGGCGATAAAGCGGCTGAAGAACGCGGCAGAAGCCGCGCCGTCAAAACAATGGTCGTGATAGAGGACTCGTACCCGCATGGGTTGACTTTAGTTAGGGAAACTTTCCATCGTGCCTGAACCGCGCCGGAATTGCAACTACTTTGGCAAGGTTTCTTTTGGCTTGTTGCATACTAGCCACACATCGTGGCTATTTGCAGACTCCAGACGACGGCTTAGTGGTTTCTTTTTCAAGGATTTACAAACCTAAGCCTGCTCAAGAGGAGTAGTATGATTTAGGTAATACACGTGGAGCCAAACTTTGCAGTTTGAGACAACAATCGAACGACCCGTTGAAGTTTCCGGCGTCGGTTTACACAGCGGAGTTCCGGTAAAGCTGCGCATGACGCCGGCACCGGCCGGTACCGGAGTCGTCTTCCGCCGCCCCGATCTGGACTATTTCACTATCCCGGCCAGCTACAAACATGTCGCCAGGGTCAGCTACGCCACCAGTTTGATGCGCCAGGGCGTGCTGATTTCCACCACCGAGCACCTCCTCAGCACCCTCTATAGTTTCGGCATCGACAACGTTTCGCTGGAACTCGACAACCTGGAAGTCCCGATTGTTGACGGCAGCGGGAAACCGTTCGTGGATATGTTGCGGACTGCGGGCATCCGCCACCTCCGCCGCAAGCGACGCTACCTCCGGATCCGTCGCCCCGTCACGGTAGAGGAGGGGAAGAAGCGCATCTCGATTATTCCGCACGACAGCTTCCGGCTGACCTGCGATATCGACTTCCCCGCTCCCATCGGCAAACACTCCCTCGAAATGGAAGTCACCCCGGAGAATTACGCCCGCGAGCTCTCGCCGGCAAGGACCTTCGGCTTCGAAAAAGAACTCGACCAGCTGAGAGAAATGGGCCTGATCCGCGGGGCGTCGCTGGCGAACGCAGTCTGCTTCTCCTCGGCAGGGGAAGTCATGAACCCGGAAGGCCTGCGGTTCCCGAACGAATGCTGCCGCCATAAAGCGCTGGACCTAATCGGAGACCTCGCCCTGATCGGTCGCCCGTTGCTAGGCCACGTCATCGCCGAACGAGCCGGCCACGCCATGCACACCGCGCTGGTGGCAAAGATCATGTCCGACCCCAGCTTGTACGAGATCGTGACGTTTGACGATCTGGCTTCGCGGGTAGCGGAGTCGTTGGTTCTGGCGTAGGGCACCGAGCCATATGGCATTCACCGAACCACAGCTTGAGAACAGAACGGCGGTGGAGGTCAACGCCCAGACTTGCAGTCAATGGCGAGGCCTTGCGCGCAACTAAAACTGGCCAACCCGCCTTTTAACCGGGCGTCCCTCGCCTGAGTTCGGCGTGCATTGCATCCGGTGCCAGATCAATATCACCCGGCCAGGTTACGGCACCAAATTCAATGTAGGCCTTGCCGAAAAACGCCGGGTCCCGCAGTGGAGCAAGCACACCTGTCAATTCCTGTTCTCGCAGTTCGACATGTCCTTTCAACCCATCGGCAAACCGGACAAAAAGTCTGTAGCCCGCCTCCGGTTGCACTTCGACCACGTCCCAATACATCGTGCCTCTCCTAAACCAGCGGCTCAATCTTCGCCGGTTGAGCCTTCTCGGGGCAGAGCAGCCAATTCTCGAGTAACTCCGCCTTATGTATCCTGCCCCATTCTTCAACAAGTATCAAGGCCCTGCCCGGAAGATCGCCCGCCAGGACCGCCAACGTCTCGTAGCCTCGAACTCCCCATACGTCGCGTGAAAATGCGGCGGGGAATGGTCGTTGAAGAACATCCGGATCACAATTCCGTAAAACGTCGAGATTGTGGGCAGGCTGACAGAAACCTCTGTTTCCAGAATACGCGCTAAAATATCAGGTAGCGGAACCCCATGCCCTCCAAACCACGCAAGCCGAAGAAGTTCAACGCGTCGACCGAAGTGCGTGCGATCGCCCGCGAGCGCCTTGGACGCGTGAAACCCGGCATCGTCATCATCCCTAAAGCCGAACGCAAGCCCAAATACCCGCCCAAGCCCCACGCTGAAGAATAGGCACGAAACTGCCGATAGACAGGCACGGGCGATATACTGGTGGGTTCTTCCCGCTCTCTCAAAGCAACACCAGTTACTCCCGAAAGGACCGTATTCACTTGCGTAAGAAAATCACAGTAGTAGGTGCCGGCAACGTCGGCGCAAATTGTGCCGTCTGGGCTGCCAAAAAGGAACTGGGCGATGTCGTTCTCGTCGATCTCGCCGAAGGCGTCCCCCAGGGCAAAGGCCTCGATCTGCTCCAGGCCGCTCCCGTGGAAGGCTTTGACGTCACCGTCACCGGAACCAACGACTACGCCCCCACCGCGAACTCTGACGTTGTCATCATCACCGCAGGCATCGCCCGCAAGCCCGGAATGACCCGCGACGACCTCCTGATCACGAACTACAACGTCATCAAGTCGGTCACCGAAAAGGTCGTCGAGCTCTCGCCCAACGCGATCCTGATCCTCGTCACCAACCCCCTCGACGCCATGGCGCAGGTCGCCCTCATGGTCTCGCGCTTCCCGAAAAACCGCGTCATCGGCATGGCCGGCGTCCTCGACACCGCGCGCTTCCGCACCTTTATCGCTCAGGAACTCGACGTGGCCGTCACCAACGTCACGGCCGTTGTTCTCGGGGGCCATGGTGACACCATGGTGCCGCTCGTCCGCCTCTCCTCCGTCTCCGGCATCCCGCTCACCGAACTCATCTCCGAAGAGCGCCTCGCCGCTATCGTGGACCGCACCCGCAAAGGTGGCGCGGAAATCGTGGCCTTCCTCAAGACCGGCAGCGCCTACTACGCCCCCGCAGCGCGTGCCCTGCAAGCTGGGCTCGAACGGCATTGAAAAAATCTACGAAATCAAGCTGACGGAACAGGAAACCGCTGAACTCCACAAGAGCGCAGCAGCCGTTCAGGAACTCGTCGACGTCATCAAAGCCAAAATGTCCGCAGCTTAACAACTGCGAATCATCAGGAAAACTGTAAAACCGCAGGCTCCCGAGAGTTTGGCCTTGTGCCACGCCCGGGGGCCTGCTAAAACAAATGTAAGGAGAAATGTCATCGTCAGGTTTTGCGTGCTGGCCAGCGGCAGTGCGGGAAACTCAGCCTTCCTCGCCACGTCGAAAACCCGTATCCTCATCGACGCCGGGTTAAGCGTGAAGGAACTGACGCGCCGCCTTGCCGAAATCGGTGAGTCGCCCGAAGACCTTGATGCCGTTCTCATCACCCACGAACACTCTGATCACGTCGCCGGCCTCCCCCGCCTCATTCGCTTCCGTGATCGCAAAAAGAAACCCATCCCCGTCTACCTCTCTCGCATCACAGCCCCGGCAATCGACTGGACCAACCCGGATGGCGAAAAGACACCCATCCCGTCCGTCGTCGAGAAGTTCCAGGCTGGTTCCGGCTGGATGATCGGCAATATCGCCGTCCAGAGCTTCACTATCCCCCACGACGCCATAGACCCTGTCGGCTACACCTTCGTCGCGGAGGGCGTCAAAGTCGGTGTCGCCACAGACCTTGGCTACGTCACCGAATCGCTTCGCCACCACCTCCGCCGGGTCCAGATGCTGCTCATTGAATCGAACCACGATCTGGACATGCTGAAAGTGGGGCCCTACCCGTGGAGCGTGAAGCAGCGTGTGATGGGCCGCAACGGCCACCTGTCGAACGACAGCACCTGCGATTTCCTCCAAAACGACCTTGACTCCGGCGTGCAGACGCTCATTCTCGGTCACCTCAGCGAACACAACAACCACCCCGAGATTGTCCGGGTCGGAGCAGGCCAGACGCTCGAAAAGCGCGGCCTCACGCCCAACCTGGTCATCGCCGAACAAAAACAAAAAACAGAGGTTTTCACCGCTTGATTTCCCGCTACACTCGCCCCGAAATGGGTGCCGTCTGGACCGACCAGAACCGATTTCAGCAATGGCTGGAAGTTGAGCTCGCCGCCTCTGAAGCCCTCGCCGAGATGGGCGTTGTCCCGCAGGAGGACGCCCGGCTCCTCCGCCAACACGCCAGTTTCAGCGTGGAGCGTTGCCTCGAAATTGAAAAGACCACCCGGCACGACGTGATTGCATTCACCACTGCCGTAGCCGAATCCATGGCCGCTGCCGGACACGCGCAGGCCTCTCGCTGGTTCCACTACGGGATGACATCAAACGACGTTGTAGATACCGGCCAGGCCCTGCAGATCCGTCAGGCCGCCGGCATCGTCATGACCGGCCTGAAGAACCTCCAGGCAGTCCTGAAACGTCGGGCTCTCGAATTCCAGCACGCGGTGCAGATCGGCCGAACCCACGGGGTTCACGCCGAACCCATCACCTTCGGCCTGAAACTCGCCATCTGGTATGAAGAAGCCGGGCGCAACATTAAACGGCTGGAAGCCGCTACCGAAGACCTCCGCGTCGGCAAGATCTCCGGAGCCGTGGGCACTTTCGCCCACATCGGCCCCGCAGCGGAAGAGGCCATCTGTGCCCGCCTCGGCCTGTACCCCGCGCCCGTAGCCTCCCAGGTGATCCAGCGGGACCGCCACGCTCAGTTCGTCGCCACGCTCGCCACCCTCACTTCGCTGTGCGAGAAGATCGCCCTTGAAGTCCGCCACCTGCAGCGCACCGAAGTCCGGGAGGCCAGTGAATACTTCGCCCGGGGCCAAAAGGGTTCCTCGGCGATGCCCCACAAGAAGAACCCCATCGTCAGCGAGCAGATCTGCGGTTTGGCCCGCGTGGTCCGGGCCAACGCCCAGGCCGCATGGGAAAACAACGCGCTCTGGCATGAACGCGACATCTCCCACTCGTCGGTCGAACGCGTGATCCTGCCCGATTCGACAATCCTGGCCGATTACCTCCTCGAAAAGACCCGCGATCTCGTCGACCGCATGTTCGTGTACACCGAACGCATGCGCCGTAACGTGGACCTCACCCAGGGCCTCGTCTTCTCCGGCCAGCTCCTCCTCGACCTTTCCGCCGCCGGCATGCTCCGCGAGGACGCCTACCGAGTCGTCCAGCAACTGGCCATGGAAGCCTGGGACAACGAATCTGACTTCCGCGCAGCCGTCGAAGCCCACCCCGAAATCACCGCCCTCGTCCCCAAAGAAAAGCTCACCGAAACCTTCTCGGTGGAGCGCCAGCTCAAGCACGTCGACGCCATTTTCGCGAGAGTATTCCTCGTCGCCGCCCCCGCGCTAAGCGAGAATACGTAGAATCGTGTTCGACGATTAGCAGATTTTCCACTTTTACCGGGTCAGGTTTGCTGTTCTTGAGGTACATTTGCTCCCCCCCCTTCAGCCTCGTATCTTTTTCCGGCCAGCTTTCTCTCGACCTCTCCGCCGCCAACACGATCCGCGAGGGCAGCTACAGTGTCGTAGGGCAGCTTGCCATGGCAGCATGGGATAACGAATCAGACTTCCGCTCAGCAGTCGAAGCGAACCCAGATCCAGATGAGACTGAAGCGGAAGGGCTCGAAATGGCAGCGGACTTTCTGGTTTGCGTCATTGCGGACTTCATCGACAGTGGAGAACCATTGCCGGAACCCAAGAAGCGCACAGGGAAGAAGTATCGTTCCGTCCCGCTTCCCGCGCTGGCGTCCGTGAAAACCGAATTGTACAGGGCTTTCCTCGCATCCGGTGTCCCCAAAGCAGAACTGGCCCGGCGTCTCGGAATGGCCAAAGGAAACCTGGACCGACTGTTCGATTCGACCCACAGCACGCGCTTCGAACATCTCGAAGCGGCCTTCCTGGCTATTGGGAAGCGTCTGGACATTGGAATTCGCGAAGCAGCTTGATCGCCAGTGCCGCCCTGCCAGGCCAGATGTGCCCTGCAATACCGTGCGGGTGGTGATGGCCGGCGTTGGAATCTTGACGGCACCTTCAAAGGGCCGCGTTATCCTCGAGGAAAGCGTATTCATCCTCGTCCGTTCGATGCCGATTCTTTGCCTACGCAGGCTCTCAGAGCCGGAAGCGTGGTGTAAAGATGAAGAGATTTATTGGGTTGTTGATTTTTTTGGCGGGTGTGGCGAATGCCGCAATCCCACAGTCGGAGCGAGATGCTCTCATCGCTTTGTACAACAGCACCAACGGCGATAGCTGGACAACAAAGACGAACTGGAAGTCAGCTGGCATCTTCAGTGCGGCAGGAACAGAATGTACCTGGTATGGGATTACTTGTACCGGTGGTGCCGTGACTGGCATCATCTTGCCTACCAATAGCTTGACTGGCAGCATTCCGTCTCTGACAGGGCTGCCGAACCTGCAGGAGTTCGCTGTCTCCTCCAACCAGCTCACCGGCATCATTCCGTCGCTGAGTGGGCTGACGAACCTGCAGATTTTCGATGCTACCGTAAACCAGCTCACCGGCAGCATTCCGGCGCTGACCGGGCTGACGAGCCTGAAGCGCTTCGACGTCTACTCCAACCAGCTCACCGGCATTATTCCGGCGCTCACAGGGCTGACGAACCTGCAGCAACTCTGGGTCGGCTCCAACAAACTTACCGGCAGCATTCCGGCGCTGACAGGGCTGACGAACCTGCAGGAATTCTATGTCGGCTCCAACCAGCTCACCGGCAGCATTCCGTCCCTGACAGGGCTGACGAACCTGCAGGATTTCTACGTCAGCTCCAACCAGCTCACCGGCAGCATTCCGTCGCTGACAGGGCTGACCAGCTTGCAACATTTCTACGTCAGCTCCAACCAGCTCACCGGTGCAGTGCCCGATCCTTCGTCTCCGTCGGCATTGCTGGCAGGTGGGTCGGGTCTGTGCCCGAACAAGCTAACCATTTCGACAAGTACATTCTGGGATAAGGCTACAGGCAGTACGCCGTGGAGCGCCGGCTGTACTTCTACGCCACTCCTGGCGATTTCATCAGGCGGAATTGCTAACGCTGCCAGCTATGATGCTACAGCAGTGGCGCCGGGGAGCCTGGCTGTTGTTTTTGGAGTGTTCACGGGGACAACTCAGGCTACTGCAAGCAGTTTGCCGTGGCCCACAACACTGTCTGGGTTGTCGGTGAAATTCAATAACGTCGCAGCACCGCTATATTACGCATCCGCAAATCAGGTAAACGTCCAGGTTCCCTGGGAGATGGCGGGTGTCGCTACCGCCGCCGTTACGGTAACGGTAAACGGACAGACCTCACCGCCTCAAGCAATCGCTATCGCCAGCACGGCTCCTGGCGTATTCCAGTATGGTGACCGACAGGCGGTTGCGACAGATGCGCTGTCGGCCAAGCTCATCACAACGGCAAACCCGGCGCATCCAGGTACCACATACCTGACGATATACTGCACTGGATTAGGCTTGGCTACGAATCAGCCCGCATCTGGTGTAGCAGCAGCCGGGAGTCCTCTTTCCTGGGCGTTATTGACACCCACGGTGACGATTGGCGGAGTGCCGACGAACCCCTTATTCGCCGGGCTCACTCCTGGCCTTATTGGTGTTTATCAGATCAACGTGCAAGTCCCGGCAGGCACTCCGGTGGGGGACTCGGTGCCCTTGATCGTCTCCGTGGCGGGGAAACCTGCAGCTACCGTGTCTGTTGTTGTTCAGTAATTGCTCTGGCCCCCCGAGGCGTAGAATCGCCGAAGTTCTGCGTCTCAACTGAGGACGACACTCGCCGGCACCGATCTCATGGGGTCAGCGTTGTCCCATCGACTTTGCGCCTCGCGTGGGCCTGGCCTGGGATCCGAACGGCGATGGAAAATAAAGCATCCGAGCCTCCTGGGTATCTTCTTCGATACGCCCGAGTCCTGCAAGATGCCGGATTTCGGCGCGTCGTCGCCCTGGGACAGCACCGTTTCGCTGATTGCGCCCGTTGGAGGTTTCGCGAATCCGTGTGCGGGGAGGTGTCAAGTCTTTTGTGTCAACGTCGGTTGTCCAGATGTCTTTTCTGGCCCGCTACCCGGAATACTTACCGGTATGACTGAGCCTTGGATTTTCTCCTGCCCAAGCCGTTCTGCTCTGAGGGCGGGCCCGGTCAAGACCGGGCGCAGACCGCCGAAGGGTAGTCTCTACCGGATCTGGCTTCAGAGCAAGCCTGGGTAAAGAGATACTTCATGGCGCTGCCCCTGGCGCAGCGATGGGTTTGCCCGGTGCCGCGCTACCCTCCACGCCCCTGTTGCAGCCGTTCCGGCCAGCGCATCGCGAACTGGCGGAGGGCGTCCCTCCACCCCTGCACGGTGTTCCACTTCTTGGATACATTCTGCAGCGCCAGATATACAAGCTTGAGGGCCGCTTCCTGGTTCTGGGACGAGCCGCTGTTCTTCGTCACCTTGCGCAGCGTCATATGCAGGGCCTCAATGGCGTTAGTCGTACAACTGATCTTTCGAATCTCCTCCGGGAAATCGAAGACCGCCCCCCCCGCTGCCAGTTCCGGCTCCAGCCATCGGCTACCACCCCGTGCTTCGGGTATTTGGCCCGGAAGGCCTCCAGCGCCATCTCAGCCATTTCGACAGTGGGTGCCTTGTAGCGCAGCTTCAGCTCGGCCGCCATGGCCTTGCGTTCCTTCCAACTCACGAAGCCCAGGCTGGCCCGTATCATCTGAACGATACAGGTTTGCACCAGCGTACTCGGGAAAACTGCTTCAATCGCCTCGGGAAAACCCTTCAGCCCGTCAGTACAGATGATGAAGGCGTCTTTCATCCCCCGATTCTTCAGGTTTCTGAGAATCGCCAGCCACTGTTTCGCCCCTTCGTCGTTGCTCACCCACAGCCCCAGAACCGACTTCACGCCCTCCACGCTGATGCCTGTTGCCGTGTAGACGGCCCGGTTCTCAACCTTCCCCTCATGGCGCATTTTCACAACCATGGCATCCAAATGCACGATGGGGTACAACGCTTCCAGCGGGCGGTCCTGCCAGAGCTTTACCTCCTCAAGAACGCTGTCCGTCACCTCCGAGATCAGCCCGGAACTGACATCGACTCCGTAGATGTCGTGAAGATGACTCTGGATATCACGCACCGTCATTCCAAGTGCATACATCGAAAGGATCTTTGTATCGAACCCTTCAAAGCTGGTCTGGGGCTTCCGGATCAATTGCGGTTCAAACGTACCGTTCCGGTCCCTCGCCACCTCAAGGGGGGATCTCGCCGGCCACACCCTTCACCGTCTTGCGGCTTGTCCCATTCCGGGAGTTGCCGGTCCCATATCCGGCCACGGCATGCTTTTCGTAGCCAAGGTGATGGTTCAATTCACCTGACAGCATCCGCTCCAACAGAGCCTTTGTCAGTTCCTTCGCCAACCCGTCCGGCCCGATTACCTTGCCGCCACTCGTCGCGATCAACCCGTTTATTAACTCTCTTCTGATTGTTATTCCGTCCTCCTATGGTCTTACTCACTGGAGAATGGTGTTTACACAATCCTTTGTACACCCTCCTCGACCAGCTTCTCCCCCCAAAACCCGGAGATTATCCTCTGGTTTCTGGCTGCCGATTTTGCCACCCTCGGCTATCTGATTGGCGTGCCGTTAATTCAGATGGACAAGGAGAAACCGTTGGGATCCATGGCTGAATCGGACAAGGGCAAACCGAAGTCCGAGGCGGGCTGAAGACTCCTGTCCTCCGGGCTCTCGCCCCTGCTTGCCATGCTGGCCACGTTCTTTCCGTCGCTGTCACATTTCCTCTTCTCCTGGCTCCAGCCTGCAATGGAAACGCTCAAATAGGCAACCGATTACAATAGGCCATGCGCCTGACTGCCCTGTTTGTGACTATCGCCCTACTTGCCTCCGCTCAACAAAAGCGAACGGTAACCGACCAGATGGTCCGCGATATCCACAAATCAGCGCTCATTATCGACACCCACAACGACATCACCAGTCGCACCGTCGACGGCCTCGACATCGCCAAACCCGGCAATCCCACCGGTCCCGGCTTCACCCACACCGACATCCCCCGCCTCCGCCAGGGGGCCTTCGGGGCCATCTTCTTCGCCGTCTACATCGCCCCCACTTACGCGACTGACAAAACCTCCGGCCACCGGACGCTCGACATGATCGACACCGTCCGCACCGATATCATCGCGAAACACCCCGATACCTTCACTTTCGCCACCACTGCAGCCGATATCGAAGCCGCCCATAAATCCGGCAAAATCGCCGCGCTCATGGGGATCGAGGGCGGTCACGCCATTGAGGACTCCGTCCGCAGCCTGCGCAATTTCTACGCGCTCGGCGTCCGCTATATGACGCTCACCCATACCAACACCAACGGCTGGGCCGATTCTTCCGGTGACATCACCGACGCCAAAATCACGCACCACAATGGCCTGACCGCACAAGGCAAGGGCTTCATCACCGAAATGAACCGTCTCGGCATGATCGTCGATATCTCCCACGTCGCCGACAAAACGTTCTGGGATGCTCTCGAAACGTCCAAAGCGCCCATCTTTGCGTCGCACTCCTCTTGCCGTGCCCTCGCCAACGTGCCCCGCAACATGACCGATGAAATGATCACCGCGCTCGGCAAAAAGGGTGGCGTGATCCAGATAAACTTCAATTGCGGCTTCCTCTCGGCTACACCGCAGGGCGGCAAACCTTCCGCGACATTGGCCGATGTCGTCGCCCACATTGACCATGCCGTGAAACTGGCAGACATCAACGCTGTCGGTATCGGCAGCGACTATGACGGCGTCACCTGCACGCCTGTCGGCCTCGAAGACGTCTCAAAGTTTCCCAACTTGACGCGCGCTCTCCTCGAAAAAGGCTACTCGGCGGATGACATCAAAAAGATCTATGGGGGCAACACCCTTCGCCTCATGCGGGCTGTGGAAAAGGTCAGTATGGAAATGAAAACCTTGCGCTAATTGCCCGGCTGAAAACTACAGCGTCAGTTGATAGCCGCAGAAAACGGTGTCCCGCTGCCACCCGACACCTTCGTACAATGCCTGCGCCGTTTGATTTGTCAGTTCAGTCGACAGCGAAAGGCGAATCGCCCCCACCAGTCGCCCATAATCGGCAGCCGCTGAAAGCAGGGCAGTCCCCACCACAGCCTGCCGGATCTGCAAGTTCGCCACGTTCAATCCAGATCTATCTCCCGAGGCTTTTTCCCAAAGTCCGGATTCGCCTTAGCCTGCTTCAGCAATTCATCAAATTTGCGATTCAGAACCTGGCCTTGATTTTTCTCCGCCGCAAACGACTTCTGGAAAATCTCCTCCCGCCGCCCCGGTTCCCCTTTCAGTTTCTGCACAGCGGCCGCCAAATCCTCAATAGGCCGCGCCTTCACGGGTTCCTCGTGCGAAATCACAACTTCCAGCTCCCGATCCACCTTCAGCGTTGCGTCACAACAGGGGCACTTCACTTCAATCAATCTCGCAGCCATGCCCATATTATGCCCCGCCACATCACACGCCGCGTCCGAATCAGCTAAACTCAGTTCCGCGATGCTGTTTTCTCTCCGACTCCGCCATATTGCGCTGTTGCCCCTGGCGCTCACCCTTTTCTCCTGCTCCACGACTCCCGGCAATTCTGTACAGGATGCCAGGGCCTTCCTGGAAAGCGCCGAGACCGAACTCCTGAAGATACAGGTTGCCGACAACCGCGCTGGCTGGGTGCATGAGACTTATATCAACGACGACACCGACAGTCTGGCGGCAGCAGCCGATGACCGCCTGATCGGGCGCGTCACCGAACTGGTCAAAGAATCAGCACGCTTCGACAACACCCCGCTCCCCCCCGATCTTCGGCGCAAACTCACCCTCCTTAAACTAAGCCTGCCCATGCCGGCACCAGCCGACCCGAAACTCCGCGAAGAACTCACTCAGCTGGCCGCAGGCCTCTCCGGCAGCTATGGGAAAGGTAAGTATTGCCCCTCCCCGAATGATCCAGCTGCGAAGTGCTTCGGGGTGGAAGCCGTGGGGGAAAAGATGGCGAAAAGTCGCGATCCCAAAGAACTGGCCGAACTCTGGGAAGGCTGGCACAAGGTTGCAACGCCTATGCGTGACCGCTATGCGCGCTTCGTGGAACTCTCCAACGCCGGAGCCACCCAACTCGGCTTCAAAGACACCGGCGCTCTTTGGCGTTCCGGCTATGACATGGAGCCAGCTGCCTTCTCCGCCGAACTGGAGCGACTCTGGACCCAGGTGGAGCCCCTCTACAAAGAACTTCACGCCTACACACGCACCCGCCTGAAGACGAAGTACGGAGCCGCCGCAACCCGCGAGGACGGCATGATTCCGGCCCACCTGCTGGGCAACATCTGGGCCCAGGAATGGGAAAACATCTACGATCTGGTGGCCCCCGCCTCGGCCCCCGCTACCTACGACCTCAGCAAGATCCTCGCAGCCCGCAAGGCCGACGCTAAACAAATCACCGGCTACGGCGAAAACTTCTTCAAATCGCTCGGCTTTGAACCCCTGCCTCCCGCCTTCTGGCAACGGTCCATGCTGACTCGCCCCGCCGACCGTGATGTCGTCTGCCACGCCAGCGCCTGGGATGTCGATGCCGACACCGACGTACGCCTGAAAATGTGCATCCAGGGGACCGGCGAAGACTTCATCGTCGTCCACCACGAACTGGGACACCTTTTCTATGACCTCGCCTATCGGAAGCAACCCTTCCTTTTCCGCAGTGCGGCCAACGACGGGTTCCATGAAGCCATCGGAGACACCATCGCCCTCTCCATCACCCCTGAGTATCTGAAGACCATTGGCCTGATCCAACAAGTGCCGCCACCAGCCGCGGATATCCCGATCCTTCTGCACCGTGCCCTCGAAAAGGTTGCTTTCCTGCCCTTCGGCCTTCTCATCGACAAATGGCGCTGGCAGGTCTTTGCCGGCGAAGTCAAACCCGCCGACTACAACAAGGCCTGGTGGGCCCTGCGCGAGAAGTATCAGGGCATTGCGGCCCCAGGGGAACGCGGTCCGGACGCCTTCGATCCCGGTGCCAAGTACCACATTCCCGCCAATACGCCCTACGCGCGCTACTTCCTCGCCGCCATTTATCAGTTCCAGTTCTATCGGGCTATGTGCAAGGAGGCCGGTTACACCGGCCCGCTGAATCGCTGCTCTTTCTTCGGCTCAGAAGCTGCGGGCAAAAAGTTCAAAGCGATGCTCGACCTCGGCCAGTCCAAACCGTGGCCGGAAGCGCTGAAGCAAATGACCGGCGAAGACAAGGCTGACGCCGGAGCTATGGTGGAGTATTTCGCCCCTCTGTTCGCATGGCTGGAGCAGCAGAACAAAGGCGCTACAACCGGCTGGACAATCGCCGCCAGGAAATAGATGTCCGACCTCTTCGCTCCCCTCGAAATCGGAACACTTACTCTCCGCAACCGAATTGTTGTCTCACCTATGTGCCAGTACTCGTCGGAGGATGGCTTCACCACCGACTGGCACCTTGTCCACCTCGGAGCTCGCGCCGCAGGTGGTGCGGGCCTTGTCTTCACAGAAGCCTCCGCAGTTGTACCGGAAGGCCGGATATCCCCCGAAGATCTCGGCATCTGGAAGGCTGAACACATTCCAGGCCTGCGCCGTATTGTGGATTTCATCCACTCGCAGGGGGCTCATGCCGGCATTCAACTGGCCCACGCGGGCCGAAAGGCGAGCATGCAGGTCCCCTGGCAACCGGAGCGGGTCCGTGAGCCAAATGAAGGCGGCTGGCCTAACGTTATGGCCCCCAGCGCCGTGCCATTCTCCGACAAGTACCCGATGCCGGTCGCGCTCGATCCGGCGGGCATCAGCGCTGTCCGGGACGCCTTTGTCGCCGCAGCCAGTCGTGCCGCTGCGGCCGGTTTTGACGTCGTCGAGGTCCATGCTGCCCACGGCTACCTGCTGCACGAATTCCTCTCGCCGCTGGCCAACAGGCGCACGGATAGCTACGGCGGTTCTTTCGGGAACCGGATACGCCTCCTCGTCGAAGTAGTGGACGCGGTCCGCGCCGTCTGGCAGAAAACGTTGTTCGTTCGAATTTCGGCCACCGATTGGGCTGAAGGCGGGTGGGACGCGGACCAGTCTGTCGAACTGGCGAAAACCCTCAAGAACTGCGGAGTCGATCTGATCGACGTTTCCTCCGGAGGCATGGTCCTGGACGCCAAGATCCCTGTCGGCCCCGGCTTTCAGGTCCCCTTCGCCGAACGAATCCGCCGCGAGGCCGACATCTATACTGGCACCGTTGGCTTCATCACCGACCCAGCCCAGGCCGATCAGCTCATTCGTAACGGTCAGGCCGATCTCGTCCTGCTGGCCCGGGAACTGTTGCGCGATCCGTACTGGCCCCTCCACGCCGCCGCCAAACTGGGAAAGACAGTCTCGTGGCCGAAGCAATACCTTCGAGCCGCCCCGGCTGGCAGTACGCCTCGCCAGGCCGATAACCGCTGACCCGATAAACTGAACACATACATGTCTCAGCAAAATAAGATCGCCCTGGTCACCGGAGCCGGTTCCGGCGTTGGTCGTGCAGTCAGCCTGGCCCTGAACGCAAACGGGTACAACGTCGTCCTTGCGGGGCGCCGTTCCGAAGAACTGGAAAAGACCGCTGAATCAGCCGCGCCCGGCACAAAAATGCTGCCGGTGACCACCGACGTGGGCCGACCGGAGTCCGTGAAGGCCCTTTTCAAAAAGACCCGGGACACCTTTGGCCGCCTCGACCTCCTGTTCAACAATGCCGGACGCGGCGCACCGCCTCTGCCGATGGAAGATCTCCCCTTCGAAACCTGGAAGTCGGTGCTGGATGTCAACCTGACCGGGTCATTTCTGTGTGCACAGGAGGCCATCCGCCTGATGAAGGAACAAACTCCGCGTGGCGGGCGCATCATTAACAACGGCTCCATTTCCGCCCACACCCCGCGCCCGCATTCCGCGCCCTACACGGCGACGAAGCACGCCATCACTGGCCTGACAAAATCGATCTCGCTCGATTGCCGCGAATACGACATCTGCTGCAGCCAGATCGACATCGGCAACGCCGCTACTGAGATGACATCACGGATGTCCGGCGGAGTTCTCCAGGCCAATGGCAAGCTCGCCCCGGAACCAACAATGGATGTGAACAACGTGGCGAAGGCAGTGCTGTACATCGCCTCTTTGTCACTGGATTCGAATGTCCTGTTCCTCACAGTCATGGCGAATACCATGCCCTTCGTCGGTCGCGGCTGATTCGTCCGCCATTCCTGCATCGCGCCCTGGTGCCGTGGAATCTACTCAGGTATGACCCGGCAACAGCTCGGCCGGACGGTAGCCCAAAAGGTATTTCTACTTGTGGAAATTGCCAACAGCGTCCGACCCATCTCCTTTATGCTCCGCGGCCGCGACCGCTCTTTCGGCCTGAATGTCGATGGTGAGCAGCTTTTCATCGTTACAACCGGTGGCTACGCTCAAGTCTTGCTGAGCAGTCCTCCCCAAAGACCACAAGTATCATTTGGCCTCACGGAACAGACTCTCGACCTGCTTATCGCAGGGCGGATTTCTCCCCTGACCGCGAAATTAACTGGTCGATTGAACTCGACCGGACCGACCGCAGACATTCTGCTCTTTGCGGCCGTCGTCACCGCCTGCCTGAAACGCGTGCGCAAGGGGTAATCCGGCTTTGGCTTAAGTGGCGCGAGAAAAAGTGATCGTCAACATGAAAGATGGCGGGGTTCGAGGACTAGTTCGGCTTAGGTACGACCACGCGCCAGCCGACTTCTTCGCCCGCCGCTGCTCGCGGTTGAATGGGCATCTACTCGGCGTTTCCCGGCTCGACCACTGTTGCGATGCTGTAGCTGGTCTGAGTCACTGCTCCGAGGAATCCGACGCCGAGGAGGCTGGCACAAAGCAGTGCTGTCTGAATGAACCCTCACAGATCACTTTTCACCTCGGTGTCTTGCAGTCCCACTGATATGCAAAGCGTTGAATGAGGCCGTACTTCCGACCGATGCAGAGAACTCCGGTTAGACAGAGAAGGAGACAGGCGGGCTCAGGCGCCTGCGATACCGGTGCGGAATAGTCGAATCCGGAAGCAGAGGACACGACAGCGCCTGAAATCCGGTTCATGTTGGTGTCGTAGACCACCGCTTCGCCGATGCGTGCACCATTGGGGAAATTGGCGTTGGCCGTGCACGCACGCCCAATCGTGGCGCTGCAGTTATAGTCACCCTGAAGGCGCGGGTATAAAGTGATGGGAACCGACGTAAAAGGGACGAACACCGTGCCCCGAAGGTTAACAGTCCATCCAGTACCGGTTGCGATGGGGGCAAAGTCTGCGAAATTGCAGGTCATCGAATTGCCGAGAGTGCCGGATACCGTTGAGGTGGTACTTGTGGAGCATTCCGAGAAGGTGGCGGTTAGAATTTCCAGACGGAAACTGAACGTTTGCAGACAATAGACGACTTTGCTGGTTGCTACGTTGTCGGCGGAGAAGAAGCCCTGTAGATAGATATTGAGCCCAAGAAATCCGGATGCCGCACCCGTGATCGTCAAAATGTCATCGGAGGAGGCGGCGGCCACTCCTGGGGAAGAGAGCGATTCAGAACCGCATCCCGGAATATCGCATTGTGCTGAAACGGAGAAGGCCATTCCAAGACTTCCCATTGAGGCTGACGAAGAGTAATCTATTGCGCTCCTCCGGCCTGGAACAGGTGCGTACACTTTAGAGCCGGAGTAGGTCACACGGTCCGTGCCGGTCGCGGGGACCAAGTGAACACCATAAACCAGGCCCGAAGGTGATATTGGCAGGTCGTTATACAGGTCAAGGGAAGCGGCGTTCAAATGTCCTGTAGACACCACAACTGCCAGAATGGCGAGTCGGGTTGTATTTGGGCTGAGCCTCAGGACCCCGGAGCCTGGAAGGCTTGCAGCACGCCTTTCTATTTTAACGAACCGTCGCACCGGCGCGGAGTAGCAGTCCTGAACCAGGGGACACGACTGCGCCCAAAACCCGGTTCATGATGCTGTCGTAGACCACGGCTTCGTCGAGGCGGACACCATCCGGGAAACTCACTGTGACCGTGCAGGCACCCGCTCGAATACCGTTCTACCGAATCGCAGATAGCGGAAGTCCGGTTCTGTCATCCGTCACCCGACCAGCCGCGGATCCGGGAAGTCTAAATCTGAGCCCAGGCTGACTGGATGCCCGGAATGGTAAGAATTAAAACGCCCAACCCGCTCACGATTCGCTCCTTAATAAAACCTGAAGCCCGAACTTGCAATCATAGTAAACAGATCCCATGGCATATGACGACCTGCGCGAGTTCATTCGCGCCCTTGAGAAAAACAACGAACTCAAACGCATCCCGTTTGAAGTAGATCCAAACCTCGAGATCACGGAGTTTGCGGACCGTGCCGTCAAAGGTGGCGGACCTGCCCTGCTCTTCGAGAACGTCAAGGGCTCGAAGTATCCGGTGCTCATCAACAGCTTTGCCAGCATGAAGCGCATGGAGATCGCCCTCGAGGTTGGCTCCGTTGACGAGGTGGCGAAGCGGATCTCCGAATATCTGGAGATGCGGATGCCCGAAGGTCTCCTGAACAAGCTCCGCATGCTGCCGAAACTGGCGGAAATGGGCGCTTTCTTCCCCAAGATCGTGTCTCGCGGAGCCTGCCAGGAAGTGGTCAACCGCGAACCAAAGCTCTCTGAAATCCCGGTTCTCACCTGCTGGCCGGAAGACGGCGGCCCCTTCATCACCCTGCCCATGGTCTTCACGAAGAACCCCGAGACCGGCAAGCGGAACTGCGGCATGTACCGCATGCAGGTCTATGACGACCGAACCACCGGCATGCACTGGCAGACCCACAAACAAGGTGCGGAACACCAGCGCCGCCGTCTGGCTGCGGGACAGACCAGAATGGACGTTTCTGTCGCCATTGGGGCGGACCCGGCCACCATGTACTCCGCAATTCTCCCCCTCCCACCGGATCTTGACGAGATGATGATCGCCGGCTTCCTCCGGGGGAGCCCGGTCGAAATGGTGAAGTGCGTCACCAACGACATTGAAGTTCCTGCCAATGCCGAGTTCGTACTGGAAGGCTATGTGGATGTCACCGAGTCCCGACGGGAAGGACCATTCGGCGACCACACCGGCTACTATTCACTAGCCGACCAGTATCCGGTCTTCCACGTCACCTGCGTAACGCACCGCCGCGACCCGATCTATGCCACAACAATCGTCGGCCCCCCTCCCATGGAAGACTTTTACATGGGCAAAGCGATCGAACGAATCTTCCTGCCGCTGATGCGCCTGCAACTGCCGGAAGTCCGCGACATGTGTATGCCGGCGGAAGGGATCTTCCACAACATCATGCTGGTGTCGATCCGCAAGAGCTACCCCGGCCATGCCCGCAAAGTGATGAACGCGATCTGGGGTCTTGGCCAGGCAATGTTCACCAAAGTCATTGTCGTCGTCGATGAAGATGTGGACGTGCAGAACGTTAGCGAAGTGGCGTGGCGCGCCCTGAACAATATCGATCCCGAACGCGATATGCAGTTCACCATGGGGCCGATTGACTCTCTGGACCATGCGAGCCGCCTCGTGAATTACGGCAGCAAAGTGGGCGTTGACGCCACGAAGAAGTGGCCCGGCGAAGGCTTTACCCGCGAGTGGCCCGACGTGTTAAAAATGAGTCCCGAAGTAAAGCAAAGGGTGGATGAACTATGGCGAAAAGCCGGCTTGTAGGCGCGTTAGTTCTGGCTGCACTGGCCTGCCAGGCGCAGTCGAACGCACCCGGAGTTCACCCTGTCTCCGGACGACGCTTCGCCCAGGTTATGGGCCCCGGCGGTGCCGACTGGCTCGTCCGCCCCGAGCGAATCGAAGAAGAGGAGCCGGACAAGGCTCTCGACGCCATCGGCATTGAGCCGGGTCAAACCGTCGCAGATCTCGGCGCTGGAGTCGGTTACATGACGTGGCGGATGGCGAAGCGCGTCGGACCGCAGGGTACCGTCTACGGCCAGGATATCCAGCCGTACATGCTCGAACAGTTGCAGAAGAACATGCGGGAGCGTGGCATTACCAACGTGAAAACCGTTCTTGGCGGCCTCACCGATCCAAAGCTCCCTGCCGCGTCGCTCGATCTACTGCTGATGGTGGACGTCTATCACGAGTTTTCTGAACCGCAGAAGATGCTCCGGGGCATACATGAAGCACTAAAGCCGGGCGGTCGTCTGGTGCTCATCGAGTATCGCGGAGAAGATCCATCCGTACCGATTCGTCCGGAACATAAGATGACAGTCAAGCAGGTCCGCGCAGAACTGGAACCAGAGGGCTTCAAGTTTGAGAAGTCGCTGGAAACCCTGCCACGACAGCACATTCTGATCTTCCGCCGGTGAAGTTCTCAGTACTGCAGTGTGCCCTGATCAGCCACTCGGACCGAATACACGGAGGTCCGGGCCGTCACGTAGAGAGTCTTCAGGTCAGCCCCGCCAAACGCAAGATTCGCGGGCGTTTCCGGGAACTCAATTGTTCGTAGGTGCTTGCCCTCTGGCGAGTAAACCGCAACACCCTTCGCCGCGATATAGAGATTGCCGTTTGCCGCGACGCGCAACCCGTCCGGACTGCCTTCCACGTTCTCGATGAGGACACGCTGGCGGCTGCTGTTGCCCTGCTTGTCCAAGTCCCAGGCGTAGATCTTCTTGTCCTGTGAGTCAGCGACGTATAACGTCTTGCCGTCCGGAGTCAGAGCCACACCGTTGGGACGTGTCAATTTGTCGGTCACCAACAGGATCTGCCCCTGAGGCGTTACGTGAAATACCCCGTTGAACCCCAGTTCCTGCGGTTCGAGTACCGCTTTCGAGGCGGGATCGGTAAAGTAAACGTGCCCATCCCGGCGCACCGTGACGTCGTTGGGTGAGTTCAGGCGCCTCCCCTGCCAGGCTTCAGCAATGGACGAAATCTTGCCGTCCGGCTCCATCCGCGAAATCCGCCGACCATCGCGTTCCGCCGTATAAAGCCGCCCCTTGCCGTCAAAAGCGTTACCGTTCGCCGCATTCGTGTAGTTGCGATAAATGGCCACATCGCCCTTGTCCCTCAACTTTGTAATCTTAGCGGCGTAGATATCACTGAACACCAGGAAACCGGCCTTATTCCACGCCGGACCCTCCACAAATGCATAGTCACCCGCCACCCGCTGGATTCCGGGAAACGTCTCTGCCACCGGTGGTACCGTCGAATCCACCTGTAGTTCCAGTCGCCACTTCCAAACCTTCCCCGGGGCAAGCTTCACCAGACCCTTGCCCGAATTCAGAGAGTTCTGGACGCCAAAGAATGGCTCGGGACAAAAATAGCCTGTTTGGGGCCCGCCGTAAAGGTTGAAGCGCACAATCTGTTCCGGAAGAGTTGTACTCGCCTGTTGGGTCAGGCGAAGCGAGACACCCTGGGGATCAACCAGGCGGGCATACGGCTGGCTCTTGTAACCCGCCATGGGAAGTGCCACACGAGCATCAAAATCCCCCAGAGCCTCCGGCTTCTGGAAAGAACGCTCTTTGGCCTCGCCACTCAACAAACCCTGCTCGTTCCGCAGCAATTGTGTCGTCGACGGCGTCTCCAGGGTCATCTTCTTCGGATCGCTCCCCTTCAGGAACGGCACATTAAAGGCAATGTGGTTCCCGATCGAGAAGATCATCTCCGCAGCATTGGAGGCCCCCGAAGTAACCACATAGTCAACCGTAAGGTGCCCACCCGCCAGTTCGTAGACCGCGTCCAGCTGAAACGCAAACGGGTAGGACGGTCGCGTCCGCTCAGAGTCCGTGAGCCGGACGGTAACCCGGGCACCGGTCTGATCGGCAGAACGCGAGACTTCCTGCCACGGCAAATTCCTCGCGAAGCCATGACACGGCATCGGGTAGCTCTGCCCGCTGACCATATAGGTCCCCGTGACACAACTTCCCGCCGGAGTCGTACCCAACGGATACTGTCCCCCGACTGCGGGCCATAAAAGTGGCCCCTTCCCCGTGAAACTCTGGCCGGGAGAATAGTCACGGGCGTGATAAAGAAACTCGACGACTTCCCCCTTTACCCTCGCCCGATAGCTGCTCAGTTCCCCGCCCTCCGAGGGGGCGACTGCCGCTTCCACCCCGGCAACCGTATCCCGAAGAACCACCACCTTCGGCGTGCCTGGGCCAGCCGCGAGTTCGTCAGTCACCGTGTAGCGGGTCTGCCCCAGCAAGCCAAGCGCACATGCAAAAGCGAGCAGAAATCTCATTTCAAAAGTCCAAACGACATGATGTCGGAGCCTGCGGCGATCGTGACAAACTGCTTGCCGTTCACCGAATAGGTGATGGGCGAAGCCGTAATCCTCTGCCCGGTATAGAAATGCCAGAGGGCCTTACCGGTTTTGGCTTCCAGCGCCACAAACTCGCCATTCAGTTCACCCGAGAAAAGCAGGCCACCGGCGGTCGAGAGCAAGCCTCCGCCAAATCCAGTGGAACCGACTCGCTCCTGCTCCCACTTCAACTTCCCTGTCGTGAGATCCAGGGCGCGCACATACACCTTCCACGAATCATCCCGAACCTCCACATCTCCCGTAGCCCGGTACTGAAAGCCACCGGGCCTAAAGGTCTCGGTCGACTTGTTCGCAATCCCGCACCCTTCCTGCGCCACCACGTAAAACAGCCCGGTTTCCGGACTGTAAGCCGGCGACATCCAGTTCGCCGCTCCAATCGCAGCCGGACAGACTTTAGTTCCCAGCAGCGACGGTTCCACACCCGGAACCAGGATCGGTCGCCCCGCAGCCGTCAGCCCGCTGGCCCAGTTCAACTGCTTCACAAAAGGGGTGCCATGGAGAAACTTGCCGGTCACACGATCCAGCAGGTAGTAGAAACCATTCCGGTCCGCGTGTGCCATCAGCTTGCGCGGTTTCCCTTCATACATCGCGTCCACCAGCACAGGAACCTCAACCGCATCCCAATCCATCACGTCATGTGGCGTGAACTGGAAGTACCATTTCAGCCGCCCGGTATCGGGGTCCAACGCCACTACCGATTCGGTGTAGAGGTTGTCACCCTTGCGCACGTCGCCATTGAAATCGGGTGCCGGATTGCCGATGCCCCAGTAGAGAAGGTTCAGTTCCGGGTCATAGCTGCCCGTCAGCCAGGTATTGCCGCCACCAGCTTTCCACGACTCTCCGGCCCAGGTTTCAGAGCCAGGTTCACCAGGTTTGGGAATGGGATTGAAGCGCCACAGACGCTCACCCGTGGTGGCGTCATAGGCATCCAGAAAGCCATTCAAACCATGGTCCCCGGGCGCTGACCCGGCAATCACCTTTCCATTCACAATCATCGGTGCAGCCGGCGACCAATACCCGTCACTCGCTTCAGCCAGTTTGGTTTCCCAAACCACGTTGCCGCTGGCGGCATTCAGAGCGACCAGGAAAGCATCGGGAGTCGTGAAATAGACTTTGTCCCGCCAGATGGCGACACCGCGATTGGGGCCCTTTTGACGGGCCGGCACCCGGTGATAATCCCAAATCTGGCGCCCTGTGCGCGCATCAATGGCGTAGATCTCATTCGGCTGCGTCACGTACATGACGCCATCCAGCACAATCGGCACCGTCTGCAGCGCTGTGGCATTTGGCACATGGAACACCCATTTGGCGACCAGGGTATCCACAGTGGAAACGCTGACCTGATTGAGCGCGCTGTGGCGACGGCTGTCATAGCTGCCGTTGTAGGTCAGCCAGTTGGCGGAATTCGCCTCGTGCAATTGCCGATCTGTAACCTGGGCTGCCAGACTGACAGTCACGCAGGCACCTGCAAGCATCATTCGAAGTCTCATCGCCCCACCTCGTTCTCACCCTGGAGTGTTGGTTTCACCTTGGTCCGTGTCTGCCGACTGAGCATGGCCAGAAGGTCCTGGAATTGTGTTTTGTTCAGGGTCTTATCAAAACCGTAGGGCATGAGCGATTCCTTCGCGAACACTGCCGATCGAAGTTCCGACATCTCGAACAGCCGGAGTTTTCCGCTTTCGTCCAGGAGTTGCAGGGAAAACGCGTCACTGTTTCGGGCAACGCCGCGGAATACTTCGCCCTTCAAAGTCGTCACTGTCACTGGCCGGTACCCGTTCGGAATAGCCCTCTGCTTCGTCAGGGAATCTCTCAGACGGTTCAGGCTCGCCTGAGCACCAATGCTCGACAGGTCAGGTCCAAGCACGCCCCCCTGCCCCCGAATCATGTGGCATTTGGAACAGCCGCCGACCCCGGTAAAGACCGCCATCCCGTTCCGTTCATCACCTGGAACAACCAGGTCCGACGCAGTAGCGCGAATGTTTCGAACGAAGGCGACTATCCCCCACACATCGGTATCAGGCAGCCCGGAGGCTGGCATCGCAGTCCCCGCTATCCCGTTCTTCACCACGTCGAAAATAGCCGCTTCGCTGACACGGAAGTATCGCCGCCCGGCGAAATCGAGAGCCGGACCCCGCGCACCTTCTCCACCGTCCGGCCCATGGCAACTGGTGCAGGAGCGGTTATAGAGCAGCCGACCCGCTTCCGCTACGGCCGGAGCGTCGCCGAGAGGGTTCGAAGGTTTTGGGGACTGCGCCGCCAGCCAGCCGGCCCCAACAAGCGCAACTATCAAAGAAAGTTTCATCACAGACCCTGTTCATTCTATATGGGTCTGCCCCACCCGCTCAGGAGTGCGAAACAGGGCGTTGCCCAAAGCCGGGTCGCCAGGTCTTCACACTCTCCCAGTTCGTCCGCAGCAGAGAAAGTCCCAGCATCAGGACAATGACGAACAGCGCCATGGCCACAGTGGGATTGACCGAAAGCTTCTCCTTAAAGAACCAGAAAGATCGACCGTACACCAGTTCCACATGGACCCAATAGACCAGCAGACTGGTGGCACCGAACTGGCGGACCAGACTCCATTTGTCCGGGTCAAGGCTCAGATTCCAGGCCCACGAGAAGGCCATCAGGATCAGGATGACTCCGAGTTTGATGAAGATAAGTGCGGGACTGTTCGACCAGAAATCAGAATTCGGGTAGATCGTGAGGGACATGTTCGAAAGCACCCATGCCCCAAAAGCAAGCGCCAAACCGCCCCAGCCAAACCACTGCATGGCCTGACCTGTCTCGTCTGGCTTCAGGGTCCGAAGCAGACTCCCTGCACTCAGGCCGAAAGCGACAAAAGCGGCCCAGGGGAAGATTCCAAAGTTCAGGGAATCCGGAATCAGGTAGTACTTCAGGAACCACGGTGTCCCGCCCCAGGCGATCGCCGAGACCGGCGGCGTCAGAAGAGCAATCACTGTGCCGAGCACCGCGCACAGTCGGATTCGCTCCCTGGTGGTGAAGGCCGCCATCGGTGACAGGATCAGCAACGAAAGCCCCATCACATTGAGGATGTCCACCCGAAACAGGTCGGTCCACGGACTCTTATCGATCGAAACGACCCAAAGCTGGAACCGGAACGCGAAGGCCGCCAGGAAAAGAAACCCCGAACGTTTGGCCGCAGCCTGCACACGGCCCCGGGCTGGCACCCCTTTTCGCACCTGACTATCCATCAGGAAGCTGTACGTGATGCCCAGCACGAAAAGAAACAAAGCCGGAGGCATGCCGCCCACAAATTGTGAAAGCTGGTAAGGCCCTTCCTGTCGCAGATCATTACGCATGAAGGAGTGAAATACATGCCCCTGAAGCATCATGAGCGCACCAATACCACGCATCCAGTCCAGCCAAGGTAATCTGTTCGTGCTGAGCTTCATTCGCCGCGGGAATTATTTGCCGATTTGTTGCGTCTGAACGTCTTTAGGAACACTCAGCTTCAGATCTTTATCGCCCAACGAAGGGTTGATCTTCAGATTGGTGTACTGGATCAGCGTGTAGTCGCCATTGCCTGACGTGATGAATTTCTGCTGCACCGGCACGCCCTGAGTGTCCGAAATCCACAACTCAGCTGATTTCAGGGTCTGCAGAACTTCTTTGGATTTCGGCACCAGACGGATGTGGCCCGAGGGTTGCCCCGCGATGCTTTCCTGCCCGACGTAACTCACAGCGTAGGCCGCCTTGATCTCGGCGCTGGTAGCACCAAAACCCAACAGCATGCCCTGCTCCAGGATACTGCGTTTGCTGCGGAGATCGTAAACCTGGACAGTCTTCGCCTTAGGGATATAAACCCTCACTTCCCCGGCTGCAATGGAAACTGTCTTCGGATCGGGCCTGGTGAAATCCACCAGAATATGGGTTTCGCCAACCTTGACCCGCTTCAGCCGGATCGTCCCGTTTTCGGTGGAATCATCGTTGACGATGGCCGTGTGCGCAGTCTGCTTTATGTCAGCACCCAGCGTCTTGAAGCCCTGGGCGCTCTTGTCGAGCCGCGCAAAGACTTCGTCCACAGACTGGGCGCTCAAAGGCCAAACCGCCAGAAGACACACCACAGGGAGGAGCTTCACAGAACGGTAGACGAATCTCACCGGGTTACGGGGTACCAAAAGCAAGATAACCCTTCAGTTCTTTCTCCGCATCCATGATGGGATCCACGCGAACCACAACCTGTTTCCTGCCTGTCCGCTGCGTGAGGATACGACTCAATTCGCTCAGGCGCTTGCCTTCCGGGACCGACGCCACCAATTCCGGTTCAATCCAGAACATCTGCTCCCCATGTCCGGGCAGGGATGTGATCTGGCTCGAATGCGGGATGCGAGGCTGGTCGCGAAACCACTCGCGCGGCGTGAACACCAGAAACACGAGAATTGCCGCGCAAACAATGTCGTATTGCCAGACCCCGCGGGGGTAATCCCACAGAATCAGACGTTTGAGGCCGGAGGGCACAGTCTTATTCTATCTCAGGCCGAGAATCCGAACGGAGTCCGCAGCCCCTGCGTGACGTTGGCGGTAGTCGTGCCAACACCTTCGATCCGCGCCCGAACACGGTCGCCGGCCTTAATGCGCGCGCCTTTCGGGCACCCGGTCGAGATCACGTCGCCTGGCTGCAAGGTGAAGAAGTTGCTGTGGAACGCTACCAGGTTCAGGGGTTTGTGCTTCATATTGCGCACGAAATCGCGGGAGCAAACGCCCTCATTGTGCTCGGTGATGACTTCCAGATCGTCAATATCGCCCACTTCGTCCGAAGTTACAATCACGGGTCCAAAGCTAAAGAACGTGTCGATACTCTTGGCCCGGGTGAGGTAGCGAGGGTTCTTACGCAGGACGTCAAGCGCCGTCAAATCCAGCGTTGTAGTCAAGCCATAGATCACTTCCCGCGCCTTCTCCACAGGCACAAACCGGCATGACCTGCCAATGATAAGGCCCAGTTCGCCTTCCGCATCCACGTCGTCGGAAACCTCAGCGGGCGGCAGAATGATGTCGCCGCCGGGCTGGAACATACACGAAGCGGGTTTCATGAAACTGCCCGGCTCTTCCGGTTGCACGGCATCAATGTCTTCCGCGTGTGACTTGTAATTCAGGCCAATGCAATAAATCTTCGGCGGCACCGCATACGGAAGGCGAGGCTCCACGTCCGCCAAAGAAATCGCCGAAACCCCGGAAGTCGGAATTTCCCGAATATCCTGCCGAATGATCTCCAGCAGACTGTTCGGGAGGTGCAGGTCGTGCTTCGTGTTGATTTCAAGAACGGGAACGACACCAGCCGGGGTAACCACACCGGCGTGATCCTGGCCGCCGTAGCGGAAAGTCATGAGGCGCATAAGCCCCTCTAGGATATCGAAGACGCTGCTTCGCCCGACGACCCCTTAAAAGATCAGGGGCACTATGCCACAATAGTGTGCATGTCTGACCACATTCTGACCCCGGCCCCTTTCGCAGTCCCGATGGCCAGCACCGGCGCAGAGCTTTTCGCCCGTATTGACAACGAAAGCCTCGACCAGCAACTCCTGCAGTCGGGTGTGGTGATGACGACTGTAGACAGCGTCATCAACTGGGGCCGAAAGAACTCCATTTGGCCCATGGCCTTTGGTCTGGCATGTTGTGCAATTGAAATGATGTCGATGTCGGCCTCTCGGTTCGACATCTCCCGCTTCGGTGCAGAAGTCTTCCGTGGTTCCCCACGGCAGAGCGATCTGATGTTCATCGCAGGCCGCGTTTCGAACAAGATGGCCCCGGTCGTGCGTCACCTGTACCAACAGATGCCGGAACCGAAGTGGGTTATCTCCATGGGTGCCTGCGCCACGTCAACGGGTGTGTTCAACAACTACGCGCTCATCCCGGTCAATCAGGTAATTCCGGTGGACGTATTTGTCCCCGGTTGCCCGCCCCGCCCCGAGCAGTTGATTCACGCCATCATGATGCTGCAGGAAAAGATCGGCGCGTCTCACGGTGCCACCCGCCAAGCTCTCAACCTCGGGTAAACCGCCTCCGGTACTAAGCGATTTTCCGCTCGATTCGCTCAACCCGAGTGGCTATCGCACCGGTGGCAACCAGCAAGTCGCTAATGGCCTTCATCAGCAGGTCGTTGCGTTCACGGAATTCCTCACGAGATGCAGCGATCTCTTCTCGAAACTCCCTGCGGGAATCCTCAATCCGGTAGCCCATCAGTTCCAGATTCATGCGCAAGGCATCCATGCGTTCATCCCCGGTTGGCTGCTTATTTTCGTTCGGCGTTGAAGCGAGGATAGCGAACGGGCGAACCGGAGTCAAGGTACCCACAGCAGTGGGTCCATCGCGCCCTGGTCCTGCCTTGGTCCGGCCTTAGTCGGGCTTCAGTTCGATGCCGGACGTCACTTTTTCCCGCCGAACCGCGTCCAGCACGCCATTTACAAACTGCGCCGAATCATCCGACGAAAAACGCTTCGCCAGCTCCAGCGCTTCATCAATAATCACCGCTGCAGGTGTATCCGTCGTCAGAATCTCGTACACAGCAATGCGCAGGATATTCCGATCCACCACGGGCATGCGCCCAATCTTCCAATGCGCAGCATGACGAGTGATGCGCTCATCGATCCCCGCCAAATCCGCCAGAACCCCGCGAAACAGTTCTTCGGCAAACTCATCGCGCGGTGGCGTTGCTTCTTCGTCATCGCTGATCAGCAGGGAACCGTAGTACCCTCCCACAATCTCCTCAGGCGGGGTGCGACGAACGTCCCACTGAAACATCATTTGCAACGCTTGCTGCCGTGCGCGATGACGGGCCATTAAACCTCAGCTCGCAATTTTTTCAGCAGGTTGGCCATCTCGATAGCAGTCATAGCCGCGTCAAACCCCTTGTTGCCGGACTTCGCTCCGGCACGGTCAATTGCCTGCTCCAGCGTATTCGTGGTCAGCACACCAAAAGCAACCGGGATCCCGGAATCCACAGCAGCAGCTCCGATACCGCCCGCAGCCTCGCCCGCCACATAGTCAAAGTGAGGCGTGTCGCCCTTAATCACGGCCCCGAGACACACGATCGCATCATGTTTTTTCGACGACGTCAGTGCCCGCACCGTGATGGGGAACTCCCATGCGCCGGGTATCCGCACAATGTCGACTTCCGCAGCCTCGCCCCCCGAACGCTGGATTGCATCTAATGCGCCGGCAAGCAGGCGATCTGTGATGAAACTGTTAAAACGGCTCACCACAATGGCCAACCGGAGTCCGGTTGCCGAGAGTTCACCTTCGAAAATACGCTGTTGGATGCTCATGAACAAAAATGAATAACTTCCCTGAATCGAGACATATGGGACAATCGAAGTTCAGCCCCATCTTACCGCATGGCCCCAGAATTCATCCGGAACTTCTCCATCATCGCCCACATCGATCACGGCAAGAGCACGCTTGCCGACCGTCTGCTCGAAGTAACCGGCGCGCTTCAACAACGTGAAATGATGGCGCAGGTCCTCGACTCTATGGACCTGGAACGAGAGCGTGGCATCACCATCAAAGCCCACGCCGTCCGCCTCGACTACAAAGCCGACGATGGGAAGATGTACCAGCTCAACCTCATCGATACCCCAGGTCACGTCGACTTCTCCTACGAAGTGGAACGCAGTCTGCAAGCCTGCGAAGGTGCGCTGCTGGTTGTCGATGCCTCCCAGGGCGTGGAAGCCCAAACCCTCGCGAACACTTATCTCGCCCTGCACCACAATCTCGAAATCATCCCGGTCATCAATAAGATCGACCTGCCTGCCGCCGACCCCGAACGCATCCGTGAGCAAATCGAAGACGTTATCGGTATCGACGCCTCGGAAGCTGTTCTCGCCAGCGCCAAACAGGGTATCGGCATTCACGAAATCCTGGAAGCGGTCGTCAAAAAGGTCCCGCACCCCAAGGGCGATGCCGAAAAACCTCTCCGGGCCCTGGTTTTCGATTCCTGGTTCGATCCATACCGCGGCGTCATCATCCTGGTCCGTGTCCTCGACGGACGCTTGAAACTCAACCAAAAGATCAAGTTCTTCTCGAACGGGCAGCAGTATGAAGTGGAAGGCCTGGGCTACCAGTCGCCCAAAGCAATCCCCCTCCCCGAGTTGTCTGCAGGAGAGGTCGGCTACGTCTACGCCAACATCAAGACCGTCGCCGACGCCAAGATCGGTGACACCGTCATCGAGTCTGCCAATCCGGCCACCGAGCCCCTCCCCGGCTTTGAAGAAGTTCGCCCCATGGTGTTCGCCGGGCTCTACCCCGTGGAATCCCACGAGCACGGTCTCCTTCGCGACGCTCTCGAAAAACTCCAGCTCAATGACAGCGCCCTGTCCTATGACGCGGAAAGCTCCGTCGCTCTGGGATTTGGCTTCCGCTGCGGCTTCCTTGGTCTGCTCCACCTCGAAATCGTTCAGGAACGCCTCGAACGCGAATTCAATATTGACCTGATCACCACCGCGCCCGGCGTGCGGTACAAGATCACCACCACCAACGGTGAGGTTCTGGAAGTCGATAACCCGACCCGTTTTCCGCATCCCACCTCCATCCAGCAGATTGAAGAACCCATCATTGACGCCACTGTGATTACCCGCGAAGAGTACATCGGCGGAATCCTGGCTCTGGTGGAAGACAAGCGCGGCATCCAGAAGAAGTTCGAATACATCGGTTCTGGTCGCGTGATGCTGGTCTACGAACTCCCCCTGAACGAAGTCGTTCTCGATTTCTACGACCGCCTGAAGTCCGTGTCACGCGGTTATGCTTCGCTCGACTACCACCTGGCGGGCTACCGCATTTCCCCCATGGTCCGTCTCGATGTTCTGATCGCCGGCGAAGAAGTCGACGCGCTCTCCATGATCGTTCACCGCGACTCCGCCTACGAACGCGGCAAGTTCATCATCGAGCGGATGCGTAAGCTGATCCCCCGGCAGATGTTCGAAATCGCGCTGCAGGCCGCCATCGGCACCAAGATCATTGCCCGCGAGACCATCGCGGCCATGCGCAAGAACGTAATCGCCAAGTGCTACGGCGGAGACATTTCCCGCAAACGCAAGCTCCTCGATAAGCAGAAGGAAGGCAAAAAACGGATGAAGCGAGTCGGTCGCGTGGAAATCCCCCAGGAAGCCTTCCTCGCCGTCCTCAAAGTCGGGGACACCAACCTCGACGACGACTAGTTTTCGCTCGGAGTTTTGCTGAACGAGTCCACCACAACCACCGGGAACGGTACCTTGGCGGCACTCAACTTCAACCCCAGTTGCCGTTGAATCGCGTCGAACACCGAGGGTGGCCCGGGCAGTTCAGCGCCCACATCGGGCGGAATACCTGACCGCTCCATAGTGTATTCAAGCGAGAAATTGAAGAATCCGCTCAAGCCCGTTCGGTCAACGACGGGGCTTTGTGTGGCCATGTTCATCATCTTGACGAGGGCCGACATTGGCTGTCGCCAGCCTCGCAACCGACCCACGCCGTAACCCTCACTAAGTCTGTTTTGCTGCACCAGCCCTGACCGCCCACCTGGGAGCTCGGGCCATCCGTCCTGGGCGGGAGGAGCCAGGGAACCAGGCTCCCACGGCTGAAACCGCAATCCCGCAGCCCCGGTCTTCACCAGAACATAACCGGAAAACTCCCGCGTCTCCCGATGTACAACCATCTGAAATCGATCACGCAGCAAATGCTGCAACATGCTCCGGAAATCGTCCTTCGTCGCACCCGGAGGAATTCTGGCGTTCACATCAAACGCTGTACGCTCCAGTGACTCCGCACTGGATACCTGAAAGTCCTGCAGAATTCCACGGTGGCAGAATCAGATCCTTCAAGGTCGCCCTTCCAAAAACATAGCGAATGGGATCGTGGCTGCCCGGTCCGCCATCGGACCCACGCTCACTCCGCGGTCCGGAGGGCTTGATGGAGGCAACCTCAAATTGAAGTCCGGTCTGACCAACCAAACGCAGGCAAGTCAGAAAAAGAATGCAGAACCGCACACTTCACCTCTCCGGAAACGTTGTGGTCGTTTCGCAAAAGGCTAAACTGAACCTGTGGCCCCCTCATCGGTCCTCCGCTTCGTCGACCGCTACTTCCAGTTCGCCCTGCTGGGTCTCGTCGCCACCGGCTTCTTCGCCCTTGCCGGTACCGGGCGACTGGATGCCGCAACCATCACCTTTACCTGTGCGGCCCTCCTCGCCCGCACCTGCGTTCTGTGCGGCTGGCTCAAATTCGAGATCCCCCAACGTGCTGTCTCTCTGGCCGCCCTCGCCTACGTCCTCTTCTACCCCGTCGATTTCCTCTGGATCTCCCGCGATTTCTTCACCGCCACCATCCACGGTGTCTGCTTTCTCGCGGCCGTGAAAATCCTGACCGGGCGCAGCGACAGGGACCTCTCCTATACCGGCCTCGTGGCCTTCGTGGAACTCGTGGCCGCTGCGCTGCTCTCCTGGCACTCCAGCTTCCTGATCTGGCTCGTCCTCGCCCTCTTCTTCGCCGTTGCCGTCTTCACCAGCAGTGAAGTTCGCCGCGGTCTCCTGCGAACCACGCTGGTAGCCTCTCCGCCATCTGGCCTGCCCTGGAAACTTGCGGGAATCGCCGGTATCGCCGTACTTGGAGTCCTGCTCATCACCGGCGTCTTCTTCCTCATCGTGCCCCGAACCGCGCGCGCCGCCGCCGTTCTCTTCCCCGGCACAGCCCGTCTCACAGGCTTCTCCAGCGTGATCGACCTCGGAACTTTCGGGGCCATCAGCAAGGACAACCGCGCCGTAATCCACGTCCAGACCTATGGCCGGCCGCTGCCCCTCAACATGAAATGGCGGGGTGCCACGCTCAGTCGCTTTGACGGAAGTCGCTGGTTTGAGCCCTCCCCTATGGCCCCGGAGCCGATTCCTTTCATCAACGGCATGGCGGAAGTTGCCGACCGCACCCAGCGTTCGCGTCGCGATGGCCGCAGGCTTCTCTATCGTGTGGATTCCACTGCTTCTTCCAACGGGACGCTCTTCATTGCAGGCATTCCCGAATACATCACCCTGCCCGGCCAGGCACCACCCTCGCAGCGCCTGATACGCCGTTCCGGCAATAACTGGCAGGCCGTCCCCCCAGGCAACGACACACTACACTACGAAGTCTCGTCCTTGCTGGCGCAACCCCTCCCGGAAGCCCTCACCGACCGTGAGCGCAATCGCAATCTGGCTGTGCCACCAATCGATATCCGGATCCCCGCGCTTGCCCGTGAATGGGGGGGCGAGGGTACCACTCTGGAGCGCGTCCGGCGCATCGAATCGCATCTTCGCCGGGACTTCCAATACAGCCTGGAAACCCCGGTTCTACGTGGCCGCGATCCACTCTCCCGCTTTCTGTTTATCGACAAGAAGGGCTACTGCGAGTACTTCGCCTCCGCCATGGCCGTGATGTTGCGCTCCTCGGGAATTCCGGCCCGCGTGGTGACGGGCTTCCAAAGCGGCTATTTTAATCCGGTGTCCGGTCTGAATGTGATCCGGGCTTCCGACGCCCACGCCTGGGTAGAAGGCTGGTTCGGAGACCAGGGCTGGGTGACCTTCGACCCCACGCCTTCCACGCTCGCAAAGGAATCCGGTATCCTCAGCCGCCTGAACATGTATCTGGATGCAGCGGATTCAGTCTGGCAGCAGTGGGTTCTGACCTATGACCTCGGCCACCAGGCAACGCTCGCAGCCCGCCTTGAAAGTTTCCTCCGCACCACTCGACAAGGGCCCCGGACAGCCCCCGCAATCCATCCCCTCGACTTCGTCCGCGAGCACTGGGCGTGGATCTGCGGCCTCGCTGGTCTGGGGCTGCTGCTATGGAACCTCCGCTGGCTGTGGAGCACGGTACGCAACTACTTCTGGCTCCGCAAAGTAGCCGCAGGTCAAACTTCCAGCCACGACGCAGCCCGGCTCTACGAGTTGATGCTCCGCAAAGCGAAGATCAGCAGGCCTCCCACCGCAACTCCGGCCGAACTGGCCGCATCTATAGCCGACCAAAGGGTCGTCGCGTTCACGTGTACGTATAATGAGGCCCGCTACGGCAGAGATCCAAAGGCAATAGCGCAGTTGGCCGGAATGTTACGAACCTGGAACCAGCCTAATTCAGCCCACGACCACTAACCAGGTAAACCGCAAAACTACCCAGCCAGTGACCACCTTCGTATTGCTCGCTGCGAATACTCTCCAGACCAGTTGCTCGCAGCCGTCCCGAAAGTTCCAGCATTCGACTTCTGTCACCGCCGGAACCCAGCACGGATACGATGCCTTCCAGCATCCAGGCACGGCTCAGATTCAGCCCGGCGAGGTGGCCCAACTTGCCATCGCTAAAGTCCGAGACCGGAGTTGGCTCCAGCGGTATGTGCCGCAGGAACGCACGAAACCAGACCACAAACTCAGCCTTCGACAAAACCCGCCGCATCACGTCTGCTTCCGCCAGACAGGGTGACACAAAGTCCTCGCCCGAAGGCTCATAGGTGATGGGACACGCGCGGTCTTTCAGGTAGTAGTCACGGACTCGGCCCGCCAACAACTTGCCGAATTCTGCTTCGCCGCTGCTTCGGGCGTAGTCCAGCATCAGGCCCAGACCGAATGCCGTGTTGTTATGCTCGCCGGTGCGTACGGGGTGCTGCAACTTTGGAAGCCACGCGGAAACACGTGCCACGGCGGCTTTCGCAAGAGGCTCCAGCGCTCCATGCCATTTACGAGCCTCGGGATCATCCCATTCCTTCAACTCCGCAGATAACTGCAGCAGCCAGCCCAACCCGTAGGGACGCTCGAACGAACTCCGACCCTCGGCCACCAGGTAGTCAACTTCCCTCGCGATATTCCCGGGTGTCAGGCTCTGCCCCAAAGCGGCGCGCGCGGCAGGCGCAAAGGCCCCACCCGGAAACAGCCGAAGCGACCGCACCAGAAGCCAGTGTCCATGCACCGACGAATGCCAGTCATAACACCCATAAAACGCCGGAGTCAGCTCCCGGGGCGGCTTCACGTCCGCATCGGAATTGAGCGAATGCGCAATCTTGTTCGGATACTGCTTGTGAACACAATCGAGCGCGAATTGAGCGAAGCGATCAGCCTGTTTAGCATCAAAACCAGTCTGTGCTGCCAAAGACAGGGCCGTCAGAAGTACTACAGCAGGTAGCCGCATGCGGTCTACAGAAACGCATCAAGCAGCAGCACAATCCCGAACCCTACCACGGCGGAAATCATCTTCATCCCGGTCCAGGCCTTGAAGGTCTGCGAAACGGTCAGGCCGTAGTACTGGTTCACAATCCAGAAACCGGCATCGTTCACCAGGGACGGTCCTGTCCCGCCGCAACAAAGCGCCAGGAACAACAGCTCCGGACGAAGCCCCGGCATACCCTTCACAATTGGCGCAATAATCCCCGCAGCCGTAATGATCGACACCGTCGCCGACCCCTGCGCCACACGCAAAACTGCAGCCATCAGGAACGCAGCCCAAAGCGGTGAAATATGCGCTTCGGCCATCATCTTTCCGGCCATCGCTCCGGCCCCGGAATCGACGATGATCTGCTTCAGGCCGCCACCCGCTCCCATAATCAGCAGCAGCGACGCCGTAGGGCCCACGGCCTTATTTGCCAAATCGGTAATCTTCTGCATCGACAGCCCGCGTGCCGTGCCCAGCAACAGCATCGACGCCAGCAAGGTAATCAGCAGCGCTGAGAATGGATGCCCGATCAGCACCATAGCCGGAACCTTCGGCCAAATCGTGCCACAACCAATCAGAAGCACCGGCAACACAAGCAGCAGCGCTACGCCGAATACCGCCGGAGGAGTCCCCCCCTGTTCCACAGGAAGCTCCAGCGCTGCGGCCGGCAGCGGCACGTTGAGGCGCTTACCAATCCACTGGCCGTACCACATGCCGCTGATGAGCGTCATCGGAACAGAAAGCAGCGTTCCGTAGAGAATTGCGGCCCCAAAATCGATCCCCAGCAATTGCGCGGCGGCGGCAGGTGCGGGGTGAGGCGGAACCAGCGAGTGCAGAATCGTCAAAGGCGCCGCGACGGCCAGACCATAGACCAGCAGCGACTTCTTCCCTTCCCTCGCCAGGCTGTAAACCAGCGGCACCATGATGATGAAACCGACTTCAAAAAATATCGGCAAGCCCACCAGGAAACCCGCGAGCATGATCGCCCAGACAGCCTTTTCCTGACCGAACTTCGCAATCAGCCAGTCCGCCAAAGCCCTGCCTCCACCGGAATGTTCCAGATAGGCACCGATCATGGCCCCCAGCCCCAGCACCACCGTGATGGAACTCAAGGCATCCCCAAATCCGGCCTGGATCGACTTCAGGACTACAGCCGGGGACATGTGGGCGGCCAGCCCCATGGCGAAAGCCGAGATCAGCATCGCCAGGAAGGCATGCATCCTCATCACAATAATCAGAAACAGGAGAAGGGCCACAGCCCCGAATGCAAGTAGTATCAGGTTCAAGGTAATTATCCTCTCAGGCTGGAGCCGACTTTGCAAGTGAATACCGAAAATGAGGCGCTATCATGAAGGCATCTTGAGCCGTCCCCCCGCGCCGCAGGCCATGTCCACCTCTGAGAAACCGCCTTTCTGGCAGAGGCTCCCTGGCTGGCTGGTACCCGTAATCGGCTATGCCATTGGGGCCGCATCCCTTGCCTGGGTCCTCTTTCGCTTCCCTTTCGCGCAGCTCGGCGAACATATCCGCAATCTCGATTGGCGCTGGGTTGCGCTCGCGGTCGCGGTTGAGTTCCTGATCTATGTCGTCGAGGCCTGGCGCTGGGCCGTTATCCTCGGCCCCGTCGGCAAGCCCCCTTTGACGAAGTGTATTCAGGCTGTCTACGTGGGTTTGTTCGCCAACGACTTCCTGCCTGCTCGCGCCGGTGAAATCATCCGCTGCTTCCTGCTGTCCTACAAGACCAGCATTCCACTCTCCCTGACTCTCACCTCAGATCTCATCGTGCGCCTGATGGATGGCTTGTGGATGGTGATCCTCTACCTCCTGGTTACCTGGCAGATCCCCACCCACGTTGCGGTCAACCGCGTTATGTGGATCTTCGGCAGTTCCATGGTGGCATTGGGTTGCCTTCTCACCTGGGCCCTGTTTCGGCGGCAACATGCCAACAAACTGGTCAGCGGCAAGGGCTGGGCCGCCCGTTTCAGCCAGCTTCTGGAACAAATTCATCAGTTGGGTCACTGGAACGCACTCGGTCGCGCCATGGCCCTCAGCAGTTTGTACTGGGCTCTCCAGATCTTCGCCGTCTGGGCGATTGCACGTGCGGACGCCTTCGAGTTTTCCTTCAGTGCGATGGCCTTCCTGGTCGTCGTAAGATCCGTCGGCACCCTCATGCCGAATGCCCCGGCCAACCTCGGGGCCTTTCAGGCCGCTGTCGTTTATGGCCTGCAGCGCCTGTTTACGGAGACGCCCGATGCCCAAATCCTGGCCGAAATCATGTTCCTGCTCCAGACCCTGCCTTTGGCCCTCGGCGGAGCTATCGCGATCGCATCCGCCGGATTCAGTTTCACTGATCTGAAGCGCCAGGCCAATCAGGCCCACCGTACCGGGCAGTTGGACGCATGAGGCCATTTTCAGAGTACGAAGCCCTCGCCGCCGAGGCCCACGGACACCTCTGCGCCGGCCAGATTCTCGGCCTGAGAATGGCCCTCCATGGATTATCCCTGCTCGAAATCACCGACCCGCGCGGAGCTGACCGCAAACGCCTGGTCACGTTCGTCGAAATCGACCGGTGCGTCACCGACGCGATTTCTGTTGTCACCGGCTGCCGTCTCGGCAAACGTGCCCTCAAATTCCGAGACTTCGGGAAGGTGGCCGCCACCTTCATCGATCTTCGGGACAACCGGGCAGTTCGGGTGGCCGCCCTCGAATCGTCTAAAGACCTGGCACGGGTTCTCTATCCCCACGTTGAGCCCCGCAATCAGCAGCAAATGCAGGCCTATCGGGAAATGCCGGTTGCAGACCTGTTCAGCCATCAATGGGTGGAGGTGGTGCTGGGTCCGGAGGATTTCCCGGGCTACAAGGGGCCGAAGCGCACCTGCACCCAGTGCGCCGAAGGTATCAATTTCGAACGCTTCGTGGAACGGGACGGCCAACTCCTTTGCCGGGCCTGTGCCGGCGAAAGCTACTACAAAGTCCTGTGATTCGTTACCAGATCACCAACGGCCTCGGCACATCCCTGCTTTCGCCATCAGCCGATTTCCTTCAGATACGGGAACCCCAACTGACGCCCAGGGACTTGGCCACCTTCGTCCGTCGCGCACTACAGTTGAACCTGCCAGGGCGAATTCTGGTGAATGACCGCCTCGACATTGCCCTCGCCGCCGGTGCAGCCGGTGTCCACCTGAAGTCGCGGGCAATCTCACCACAACTCGTCAGGAACCTCGTCCCCAAAGGCTTTCTGATCACGCTTGCCTGCCACAACGAGGAGGATGTCCTGGCCGCATTCGGAGCAGACTACGCGCTGATCTCCCCCGTGTTTCCACCGTTGTCGAAAGCCGATACCCGCACGCCACTGGGACTCAGGGAACTTACAAGGCTTGCGAGAATCTCACCGGTCCCGCTGCTCGCCCTCGGAGGAATAAACGAAGCCAACGCGGCATCCTGCATATCTGCCGGGGCAATCGGTGTCGCCGGCATCAGTCTCTTCCCCGAGGTTTAACGCAGGTTGGCGAACCAATAGGGAACCCAAATCGCCGCCAGCGCGACATCAAACAGCAGCGGTCTGCGATTGTGCGGTTCTTTCCACGCCCGATACGCCGCAGCCACCCCGAACGAGCCAAATACCACCATAGAAGCCAGAAACCAGTAGTAAAACGGCAGGAAACTCCAGGGCCCCATGCGTCCACCAGAGCGTCGCGCGAAGTACATCGTTACCAGCGTCAGCGCTACCAGCGCACGAAAGATTGTTCGGGACATGTAGGTTACTCCGGACCTGTCCCGATTATCGCGTACCCACTGCCCAGAGCCCGAAATTCGTACTCCGGAACACCGCCTGACCCACCACCGGGCTTCCGGCCTTTAGCCCTGAACCTTGCGGTCCCTGTGACGTGCGGCACTTGCCCCCGGTGGCGTCGGTCAAAGCCTCCGATTTACCCCAGCGACTCAAACTTGTTGATCGTCGAAAGCACTGCTTCCCGTAACGGCGTGCGCGGCACTTCCCCAATTGCGGCAACCAGTGCGGCATCGCTCATCCGATACGCCACAGGAACAGGGTTCCCGGCCACTGTAATCAACCCCTTCGCTTCCGGTCGCAGCTCATCCAGCATCGTAACCAGATCTTCCATCGCAATCACTTCACCGCGCAGATTGAAAGCATGCGCACCCTGCACCCCGCTCACCATGCACCGAATGAAGATATCAGCCACGTCCTGCGTGTACTGCAAATCCATGTGACCCGAGAGCCGGATCTGGAACGGTTGCCGCTGTGCCACGGCACGCATCGCCAGCGTCGGATCCGCCGTCAAACCGGCATCACGCCCCGGACCAAACACGGTCCACGGTCGCAGCCCGATGCTCGAAATGCCGTCATTGGCAAAGAAGATCCGCGCATTACCTTCATTCGCAGCCTTGTAGACACCATAGTGAGTCTTCGGTTTCGTCGGCAGGTCTTCCGTCAGTTCACCTTCCCCGTATTCATCGGTAGGCCCCCACACGGCTGACGAACTGGCGTAAACAATCCCCTCGGTCAAACCGGCTTCCTTCGCCGCTTCGAAAACATTCAGGGTGCCAACCACGTTGATCAGCGCACCCTCCACCGGGTTTTTCGCGCAGAACGGCATCAGGACCGCCGCCAGATGGCAGATGTGCGTGATGCCCTCGTCCTTCACCAGCGCCTTCACCGCCGCCGTGTCTTCAATCTTGCCGACCCGGCGATTCACCTTCGCCACCACCCCGGCGTCGGAGATCATCTCCAGCCGCGCCAGGGAGTCGTTCACGTCGAACGTGACCACCTCATTGCCGGCTTCAATCAGCCGCTTCACAACCCACGATCCAATACAGCCCTGTGCCCCTGTTACGAGTGTTCTCATAGCTTTAAGCCCTGCGAAATGGTCAACAGGAGTCCAACAGGTGATAATACAGTACGGCCTTTTATGCGACTCAAACTTGCCTTTTTGACCCTCTCGGTTTCGGCTATTGCGCACGCGCAAACGTCTGATTTACTCATAAAAAACGCTAAAATTTACACGGTCGACCCAAAGAATCCCAGGGCCACCGCCATCGCGATTCGTAACGGCCGAATCGCAGCTGTCGGCAATGACCTGAAGGCCTTTGAGAACGCCGCCACCCGCGTCATCGACGCAAAGGGTGCCGCCATCATCCCCGGCCTGATTGACGCCCACGGACATGTGGAAGGTCTCGGTTCCTCGCTCGAAATGCTCGACCTCCGCGGCATTACCTCGGAAGCCGAAATTGCCGGGAAGGTGAAGGCCGCTGCCGCGAAGGCAGCCCCCGGCGAATGGATCGTCGGACGTGGCTGGGACCAAAATCTCTGGGTCACAAAACAATTCCCCACGACCGACTCTCTGAACCAGGCCGCCCCCAAAAATCCTGTCGCCCTCACCCGCATTGACGGACACGCCACCTGGGCCAACCGCGCCGCCCTGGATGCCGCAGACATTAACCAGGGCACCAAAGATCCCGACGGTGGCCGCATCATTCGCGACGCTCAGGGCAAACCCGCCGGGGTTCTGGTGGATACCGCCCAGGGCATGGTTCGCCGCAGAATTCCCGCAGCATCTCCGGAACAGGTCCAGCGCCATATCTCCCGTGCCCTCGAAGAATGTGCGCGGCTGGGCCTCACTTCGGTCCACGATGCCGGCGTAGGCAATGCTGAAATCGCCGCCTATCACGCGCTCCTGCAACAAGGCAGAATACCCGTCCGCGTCTATGCCATGCTCTCTAACCAGACCGCTCTTGTAGATACCTGGCTGGCCCGCGGCCCCGAAATCGGTGACTTCCTCACCATTCGCAGTATCAAAGCCTATGCCGATGGTGCGCTCGGATCTCGCGGAGCAGCCCTCCTGGCACCCTATGCCGACGAGAAGGCTGCCAGCGGCCTCATGATCACGGGACGCGACGCTATCGAAGCCGTCTCGGTGAAGGCTGCGGCACGTGGGTTCCAGGTCAACACCCATGCCATCGGCGACCGGGGCAATCGGGAGACGCTGGACGCCTACGCTGCGGCGCTCAAAGGCCCCAACAACAAGCGGTTCCGCGTGGAACATGCCCAGGTAATTGCCCCGGAAGACTTCGTCAAATTCCAGAAATACTCCATCATCGCGTCCATTCAGCCAACTCACGCCACCAGCGACATGGGCTGGGCCGCTGACAGGCTCGGCCCCGACCGCGTCAAAGGTGCCTACGCCTGGCAGACCCTCATCAAGCTGGGAGTCCACCTCGCCAGCGGCTCCGATTTTCCCGTGGAACTCGCCAATCCCATCGACGGCTTCTACGCTGCCGTGGCCCGGCAGGATAAACAAGGCAAGCCCGCCGGCGGCTGGTTTCCCGATCAGCGGCTCTCCCATGCTCTCGGCCGATATCATGACCATCCCCGCCCCCGAAATCCTTAAAACGCGTGCCACCATGACGGTCGTCGGAGGAAAGATCGTACACCAGCAATGAAGTTCTGGCTGCCTGCCCTGCTCCTCCTGTCGGCGATGTCGTCACTGGCAGCTTCCGCCGATAATCCACCCTTCCTCCTGCCGCCAGGCGAGTTTCGGGTCCAGGACCTCCATGTCCCGCAGACACCCTTGCGGGTTGATGCCGCGTTCCGCGTCGTAGAGAACCAGACGACCGTCTCGGGGGGGACTGCTGTCCGCATGGAACTCCTGCCACGCGCCGCCCTTCGGGCCATGCAGCAGGGTATGGCGCACCAGGCCCTCGCTGTCACGCCGGAAGGCTCCTCCGGCAAATTCACCAGCACCATCGAGGACCCCGGAGCCTATCGCCTTGTCATCAGCAATCGCAATTTGGCCGCGCCCGTCATGGTCGCCCTGAGTCTGAGCACCGACCTGAATGCCGACGTCGCCGCCACCGAACTGCCGCCCTCGCGCCGAATTACCGTCATCGCCATCAGTTTTCTCATCTTCTTCGCCATGGTGGGCTACTCGGGCTGGAAGCTGAGAAAGTCCGCACTGGATTGAACCTGAGAACGGCCGTTGAGGCGTAACCGTAAGGGAGCGTCCTTGGGACACCGGCCCGCAGATCGTCATCAAGACACTGCACGGCCCCCTGCTTCCCCCTCCGCGCTCCCGCACAGCGACCGCAAGAGAGAGTACCCAGGGGCTATCAGCCCGCGAAATGTCATGGGTTCGACCTTGCGAGGACCAGCGTCCGCAACCAGGTAGCTGGTACTAAGCGCCCAAAGCCTCTGCGCGAGCATCCGCTTCGGCTGCCGCCACGTTCAGATCGACACCTTCCCAACGGGCGACGACGGCGGTTGCCAGACAATTGCCCAGCAGATTAACAGATGTCCGGGCCATATCCATCAGCGTATCGACGCCCAGAATCACCGCAATACCTTCAATCGGGAGGTTGAACGTGGCCAATGTCCCGGCCAGAATCACCAGGGACGCCCGGGGCACACCGGCAACACCTTTGCTGGTCAACATCAGAGTCAGCAGCATCACCAACTGGGTTCCAAAGGGCACTTCCACGTTGGCGGCCTGGGCTACGAACATGGCCGCAAGAGATAAGTAGAGCGTGGATCCGTCCAGATTGAAGCTATAGCCTGTCGGCAATACGAAGGCCACAATGTGTTTGGGCACCCCAAAACGTTCCATATTTTCGAGGGCACTCGGCAGGGCCGCTTCGCTCGATGCCGTGGAGAACGCGAGGAGGAACGGCTCCTTGACGTACTTGATGAACCGGGCAATCGGAATCCGCACGATGAAGGCCACCGTGCCCAGCACGAAGATCACGAAGAAGGCCTGCGCCGCATAGAGGGTTGCAACCAGCTTCCCGAGATTTGTCAGAATCCCGAGCCCTTTATCCCCGATCGTCGCCGCCATGGCACCAAAGACCCCGAACGGAGCGAACAGCATCACGTAGCCGGTGTACTTAAACATCACCTCAGAGAGAGATTCACAGAATTCGACAACCGGGCGGGCCTTCAGCCCGACGGTGGCGCAGGAGGCACCAAAGATGAAGGCGAAAACCACAATCTGGAGAACTTCACCCTTCGCCATCGCGTCAATCACGCTGGTGGGAAAGGTGTGCTCCAGAATCTGCACCAGGTTTGTATTCGCAGCCGCCACCCCTGGCGAAGCACCCTTGCTCAGGTGCACGCCGACGCCAGGCTTTACCAGGTTCACCGCACCCAGGCCAACGAAGAGGGCGATTGTGGTGACAATCTCAAAGTACAGGATGGCTTTGCCACCAATCCGGCCCATCGTCTTCACATTGCCGGTACCGGCGATACCGACCACCAGAGTGCCAAACAACAGCGGCGCAATGATCGACTTAATCAACCGCAGGAAGATGGTCCCCAGAACCGCCATATGTTTTGCGGGTTCGGGAGCAACGGCTCCAAAGATAATACCGCCGGCGAGAGCGATCAGGATCCACGATGTGAGCGACAGCTTTTTCATATGCACCTTTTTCTTCCGTCTGTATTCAGAGCAGTGTACCGGATCGGCTGTGATCGGGGGCGCGGGATGGGGCGCATGAGGGGCGCGGGACCTGGCGCCAAACCGTGTATGACGGTCAATAACCTCTCCCTGATGGTACAAGGGACTACATTACGCAGCCGTCGCCTTCGTGATAGCCGCAGCATCCGTGAGTGACTCGACGCGCCGACAAACATCCAGAGCCTTTCGGGCGCGCGCCGGCGAAAGCGCCACAGCGGCAAGCTCCAGAAACTTGGCATCCAGCGCTGTATCGGTCATGGGTTTCTCCACGCTCCCGACGGCGTGTTCAATGTTCCGTGTCAGGATGCGACCATCGGTCAGCCGGATTGAAACCCGCCCCTGGTCTTCGCGCAGGCTCTTATCCACCGTAATGTGGACCTTTTCGCGGAGTACGTTGACAGCGGAATCGCGCACCAGCTTGTCGGTGAACTGGCCCGGCCCCGCCGCGCCGGTCATCAGAGCTACCGCCGCAATGTAATAGATGCTGAACTTGCCTTCGAGTCCTGCGGCTGGGGCCTGCTTACCCGTGAGCTCCTCCACCAGCGGATGCACATCTAAATCAACGCGCTCGATCTGTTCCGGCTTCAGGTTATGAGCTGCCCGCAACTCGATACAGCCATCAATAGTGGGATGCGTAACGATCCCGCAAGCGAAGGGCTTATAGGTATTGAGAAGAAGCTCAAAGCGCTGCCCCAGCTGGCCGGTGATCTCTTCGAATTTCTGCGTGGTGCTGAGAACCCTGGCCCAGCCCCGCTTCGCCTCCAGCGCCTGCTCGGAACTGGTGAAGCCATGCGCCGCCAGCAGGGCTGCGGTGAGGCCATTTTGCGCCGCCCGGCCCGGGTGAAAGCTCTTTGTCATGGACCCAAACATCTCGCGCAGGCCCACCGGTTGCGAGGCTGCCAGGCCGAGTGCCCACCGCATTTGCTCTTCATTTAAGCCCAGAATTTTACCCGCAGCGACGGCCGCCCCAAACGGCCCCACACTTCCGGTAATGTGCCAGCCGATATCGTAGTGCGCCGGATAAACAGCGTTCCCAATTCGGCACTCCACCTCGCAGCCGAGCACCAGAGCGTGCAGCAACTGCGCGCCGGTAACTTTCTGTTGTTCAGCCAGAGCCAGCAGGGCGGGCGCGACAGGGGCCGCAGGGTGAATCACCGTTTTCAGATGCGTGTCGTCAAAATCCAGCACATGCGAGGAGATACCGTTCAGCAGCGCGCCATGCAGAGGGTCCAGCTTCTCGCGCCGCCCCAGAATGGTCGTCTTCCCTCCCGGGTATAGAGGCGTCAGTGCGGCAAGCGCGTTCGAGACAGCAGCTTCTCTTGACCCGCCCAGAGCGCAACCCACCCAATTGACCAGCGTGCGGACACCTTCCCGCCGTACGTTCTCCGGAAGATCACCGGGTTTTGAGGCCACCAGATACCGGGCGAGAGTCCTCGTTACGTCACCGGGTGCGGTGCTCTGGCTCTGGCCCTGCACGGCGGTGCCAGCCGCATAAAGGGCGGCGGTGCCCCGAAAGAACCCACGCCGCGAAGGGCCCGTAGCGGGATTCGACTGAGATGTCATTTTTCGATGTTAAACTCTGGTTTCGAATCATGGACCGCAGACAATTTCTCACTCTCGCAGGAACAGCCTTGGCAGGCACCGCTGCGGACACAGTATATGCCGCCCCGCCAAAGAGCCAGATGGGCATCGCCACTACCTGCTATATGACGTACTGGCGGCCCCAGGATCCCCTGGCGTTCCTGGAACGTTGTCATGAGTTGGGGGCCGCAGGAGTTCAGTTGCAGCTCCCCTCTGACGCCGACGGCGTGAGGAAGCTGCGCGCGAAGGCCGAGCAGTACGGCATGTTTATCGAGGCCATGGCCCCCATGCCGAAGGCCAATGATCAGGCGGCGTTCGAAGCGGCTCTCAAACTTGCCAAAGAGGCCGGTGCCGTGGCAGTTCGGACAGGCACCAGCGGCGGTCGGCGATACGAGAAATGGAACTCGCTGAGCGACTGGAAGGCGTTCGTTGCCGAGAGCACTGCGGCCATCAGGACGATTCCCGCTATCGCCGATCGGATCAAGATTCCCATCGGCATGGAGAATCACAAAGACTGGACCATCGACGAACAGGTGGCGCTGATGAAGCAATTCGGCGGCGAGTATTTCGGGTCGCTGCTGGATTTCGGCAATAACATCGCCCTGCTGGATGCCCCGGATTCGATTCTGGAACTCGCTCCCTGGGTGAAGTTGTGCCACGTAAAGGACATGGGGGTACAGACATGGGGCAGTCAGGCCGCGAGCCAGGGTTTCCTGCTCTCGGAAGTACCTCTCGGCGAGGGCATTCTCAACCTGGAGAAGCTGGTTTCAGCAATCCGGAAGTCCAATCCGAAATCGAGATTTTCGCTGGAGATGATCACCCGCGACCCTCTCGAAGTCCCCTGCCTCACGGATAAATACTGGGTTACCTTCCCGGAACGGAATGGCCTTCATCTGGCTCGGACTATCGCCATGGTCGAGAAGGAGTCCCGACATCTCCAACCTTTGCCCCGCTACAGCAAGATGGCGAAGGACGCGCAATTAGCCATAGAAGAGCAAAATGTAAAAAGCTGCCTGCACTACGCCCGGGTGAAGCTGGGACTGTAGTGCCCTTTCAGATCTTCGAAGCCGAAGCCCGCACGATTCTTAGTCCTGTCAGCGGATTTCTGAAGGAAGCGGGCTTTACACACTCGCTGACACCTTCGCGTAACTGCACCTTCGGGTGCAGTTACTGCTACGTGCCAACCATGCGGGTGCAGGCAGGCCTGCGGCCTGACGACTGGAAACACTGGGGCCACTGGACGACGTTCAAGAAGAACGCCGCCAAACTTGTCGCCCGGGAACTGCGCGGGGCCGAGATCATCTATTGCTCACCCCTGACCGACCCTTATCAGCCGGCAGAAGAGACCGCAGGCCTGATGCGGGCCATTCTATCGGCAATTGTTGTCGCGCCGCGCCCACCTGAGGCTTTCGTCATCCAGACCAGAGGGCCGCTCATCCTGCGGGATCTGGACCTGCTCCGCCTGGCGGCTGCGCGCACCCGCTTGCGGGTCAGCTTTTCTATCACCACGGATCGTGAAGATGTACGCCGTATCTTCGAACCACACTGCGCCCCCATCGCTGACCGTTGGAGGACGCTCCGGGAACTGCGCGAAGCGGAAATCCCCGTCACCGCAACTCTTGCCCCCATTCTTCCGTGCAACCCTGCGGACCTGTTGGCGCAGGCAATGGAGGCGACCAGCGGTGTGGTTGTGGGCGACCCATTCCATGTCCGCGAAGTAAAACGGTCGGGCGCGACTACCCGCGAGCCGGCGCAGGAAATCTGCCGCCGCTTTGGCTGGGACGCCTGGCTGGACCCGGCCTTTCATCGCCATCTCCTGACGACTCTCCAACAGCAGGCCAAAAGGTCAAACCGCGAGTTCGCGTGGGGACCGCCCGGCTTTGGCCTGCTCGCCAAACCAGACGCCGCACCACCTGAAAACGTGCGCTGAAAACGTTCAGGAACAGATTCGTGCAGGCGGGAGTCTATACTTGTTCAGGCGACAAACGTGACCAGCGGATCCTATTTACATCTCACCGCCCCGGTAACCCCCGAGCACGAAGCTGCCCTCGAAGATGAGCGTTTGCTTGCGGGCCTCCAGATGGGCGATGACCAGGCATATGAACGCCTGATCCAGCGCTTCCAGTCCCCGGTCTACAACCTTGCCTGGCGGCTGCTCAACAATCCTTCCGATGCCAGCGATGTCGTTCAGGAGGTCTTCCTCAAGGTCTTCCGCAGCGTGGGAACCTTCCGGGGCGACAGCGCGTTGCGCACATGGATCTATCGCATTGCAGTCAATGAAGCCCACAACCGCCGTCGCTGGCACTTCCGGCACCGGCGGGGTGAAACCGGCATCGAAGAGACCTTTGAAGACGCAGATGGCCGCGAGCGCCCGCTGCTCGATTCTGGCCAAACGCCCTTCGACTTCACCATGAATCGCGAGGCGCAGCTCCTCCTGGAAGAGGGTCTGAGTGCGATCAATCCAGTTTTCGGCGCAGCCTTGTTATTGCGGGAAGTGGAAGATCTGAGTTACGACGAGATCGCACAGGTTCTCGACGTCTCGATCGGCACTGTCAAGTCCCGGATTCTGCGGGGACGAGAAGCTCTTGGACGCTACCTGGCTAACCGGCTGGAATTGGCGCCTCGCCTGCATTTGGTGCCGAGGACGGTGAAGTGAACTTAGCTTGTAAATTCGTGCGCGGGTCCATGTGGGATCTTGCAGCCGGGGCGCTGACGGATGCAGCGCGAACTGCCCTGCTGGAGCATGTGGAAGCTTGCCCCGATTGTTTGCGGCACCAGCTGGAGGCCAAATCCCTGCGGAGCGGCCTGAGTCACCTTCCGATGCGTGCGGTTCCGAGTCTGCTCAACACCCGGCTGCGCGTTCTCGCGTCACGCGAGCGCCAGAGGGCGGAATTGCGCCGTGACTGGAAAGGGAGACTGCGCGAGTCCAGCTGGGGTTTGATCCAGCTGTTCGACAACCTGCTGAAGCCCTTCGCTGTGCCGGCTGCGGGTGGCCTGCTGGCATCGGTCCTGTGTTTTGGCATCATCGTCGACAGCCTCCAGGTAAGCCGCGACATCGGGTACGATATCCCGGTAGGCCTCTATACGGAAGTGATGATTGATGAACTCACCCCGTTTGGCTTCCATGGCCACGACGTGATGCTGCAGCTGACGGTCGATTCTCAGGGCAAAGTTACGGATTTCGAGGTGATGCAGGCCGAAGGCTCCTCGCTCGATGAAGTCCGGGACATTGGCAACCTGGTTATGTTCAGTACTTTTACGCCGGCCACGCGATTCGGGCAGAGGGTTTCGAGCAAAATGCTCTTTGCCATCCGTCACGTCAGCGCGAAGACCTAGTCACCACAGGAACCCTGGATACTTAGTGGCACGACAAAAACTCGGACAACACTTCCTCGCCAGCAGCAAAATACTGGAACGCATTGCGACCGCCGCCTGCGGGGACGGAACAGACTTTGTTCTGGAAATCGGCCCTGGCAGAGGGGCTCTGACCGAACGCCTGCTACAGAAGACCGAACGCCTCTCCGCCATTGAACTGGACGCAGAACTGGCTTTGTTTTTGCGGCAGAGGTGGGCTGACGAACCGAAGCTGCGCGTGGTAGACGGAAACGCCCTGGATGCAGACTGGAGTTCTTTCGGCGAGGGGGTTCTCGCCGGCAATTTGCCATACTACGTCGCTTCGGCGATCATCACCAGTTACGTGCTCGCACCCGGCAAACTGCGCCATGGCGTGTTTCTCATCCAAAAAGAGGTGGCTGAACGAATTGCCGCCGCCCCTGGAGGACGTGAATACGGCTACCTCTCGGTAGTGTGCCAGTTTTTTGCAGATGTAAAGATGCTCTTCAGTGTCCCGCCGGGCGCTTTTCAGCCGCCGCCTAAAGTGGATTCGGCCGTGATTCGGGTAACACCCAGGCGGGATGTCCCTCCTGTGGATCAGGCTGGCTTCATCAAGTTCGTGAGCGTCTGCTTCCAGCACAAACGAAAGACGCTGCGAAACAACTTGTCCGCGTGGGCCAGCCTCGAGCTTGTAGATTCAATTCCGGGTATGGAGCGTCGGGCGGAACAGTTGACGCCGGCCGACTTCCTGGAGCTGTTCGGGAAGTTCCCCGCGAAACCGGAACCGGCCGACGAAGAGCCCGAGTAGTGCGGTCCCGACGAGCCAGGCGGTGGCGGGTTCGGGAGTCAGGATGTCGGAGTTCGGCGGATTCAGGACAATGGTGACAAGACCGCCGCCATCGTTGGCTGAATTTCCCGTCATCAGAAATGGACCGGCCCCGGAAGGCAACTGGGGCTTCATGAGGGCAACAGCATAAGGAACAGCCGGATGAGGAACAGCCGGATGATGACTAGCAAGATACGGGATGGCGGCTGATCGTTGCGCCTTCTGTACCTGACTCAAGAGTACCGAAGAAACGTTCTGAGGGCCAAGTCGAAAATTCTATGCGGGCGATGGAAGGTTCGTGACTTCACGTGCGATCCGGATAATCGCGGAAAGGCTGAGGTCCACATCGTCGGCGGTGGTCCGCCACGAGGACACGCTGATTCGCATAGCAGTCCGCCCCTGCCAGACCGTTCTGCCGCACCAGCAGGTACCGTCTGCCAGAACGCCGCGGACAACAGCCTCATTGACCGCTGCGGGCCCAAATGAAACCACTACCTGATTCAGGACAACCTCATTGAGAACCTCGAACCCGGCTGCCGTTAGACCCTCGGCAAAGCGTCTGGCCGAAGCGCAATTGCTTTCGATCATTGCCGCAATCCCCGCACGACCGAGCGACTTGACTGCGGCCCAGATGTCCACCCCACGAGCCCTTCTAGACAGTTCCGGCGTGTAATTGGACGGTTCCCTGTGTTCCCCCTGCGGCAGGTAGGCCGCACTGATACTCATCGCGGCACGGAGCGCAGTTTCATCCCGAACAAAGGCCAGCCCGGAATCGTAGGGGACGTTGAGCCATTTGTGAGCGTCGGTCGCCCAGGAGTCGGCGGCAGCAAAATCGCTCACCAGATGCGCCAGTTCCGGACTCGCCCCAGCCCACAGGCCAAAAGCCCCATCCACATGTACCCACGCGCCGGCCTCGTGAGCTTTCTCAATGATTTCGGCAGCAGGGTCAAACGCCCCGGAGTTCACGTTACCGGCCTGCAGGCAAACGATGGCGGGGGCACGCAGCTCGGGAAACAGCTCAGTCCGCATCCGGCCTTGACTGTCCACCGGAACCTGGATAACCCGTTCGCGGCCCAGGCCCAGCATACCTAAAGCCTTAAACACGGAAGGATGCGCCTCCGCTCCCGTGACCACGGTGATCTCCGGGGCCCCAAACAGACCGTCTGCCTCCACATTCCAGCCAACCCGGCGCAAGACTGCATTTCGGGCTGCGGCCAGGGCAGTAAAGTTAGCCAGCGTCGCTCCGGTGACAAAACTCACGGCACACTCGGGCGGCAGGCCGAGCAACTCCAGTAGCCAGCCCTGCGAAACTTCTTCGAGTTCCGCAGCCACCGGAGACGCGAGATGCAGCCCTGGATTCTGGTCCCATGCGCTCGCCAGCCAGTTGGCCGCCAATGACGCGGGCAGGGCTCCACCCATCACGAAACCGAAGAATCGGGCACCGGCCATCGCCGTGGTCGCCGGACTTCCCACCTCGTCCAGTATCTGCAGGACCGCTGAAGGGTCAGTTGGCCCGGAAGGCAGCGGTTCCCAAAATGCCGCCAGGCCGGCCACCGCCTCTGGTGAAGGGTTTGCACACCGTATCTGAATCCCCTTCAGATACGCTGCGGCACGAGTTGCGGCGTTGGCGAGAAGTCGCTCCATTTATTTAGATTAGTCCCCTGGTACTAAGGATTGTACGAATTATTACTAGCCACCCGCAGAAGGGCCGTTTTTTTAGTAATTTGCGGAACCTTCCTGCATCCGTCACAGTGAAGGCTCGTACGGCGATTGTGTAAACTTTGTGACAAAGACGCCAGCCTTGTTTTAAAATATCGAAAGTGGGGGTTCGGCAAAAACATGATGGAGGATCATATGAGATTTCCAGGGGTGCTCTCCGGAGCAAATGCAATAGCAATTGAAGATCCGCTGGCACACCTACCGGTGTCTGCCATCGGGGAATTCCGAAGGAACGAAACGATCTACGGACCCGGTTCAGCACCAAATGCCCTGTTCGTGGTTCTTGCCGGCAAGGTCAAGATCTGCCGTGAGACTGCGGATGGCCGACAAGTGGTAATGGATGTCTACCAGACAGACGAGTTTTTCGGTGAGTCCTCACTGCTGGGCGCGCCACTGAACGAACTCGCCGTCGCGCTGGACAGTGTCCGGGTCATGTACTGGAATGCAAAGGACATTCGCGAACTGAGCAGGAGACGCCCGGAACTGAGCCTTGCCCTCATGCAGCTCGCGGTGGGACGGTCCCTGGACTTCGGGAACCGGATTCAGAGTTTTTCACTGGAAGATATCGAACGCCGCCTGGTGCGAGCGCTGCTGCGTTTCGCCAAGCGCCTGGGCGTCCCTGCGGCGAACGGCGGGGTGGAAATGATTGCGTTCACCCACGAACTGATCTCACAGTATGTGGGAACCTCTCGCGAAATCGTCACCCACTACATGAACGCTCTGCGACGAAAACGCTGCCTGGACTACTCCCGAAAGAGCATTATTGTCTTCGAACGGGAACTGAAAGACCTAATGGAGCAAGGTGGTTTGTCGGCCTGAGGCCCGGCTTTTTTACCGCCTGAGCCCCGGCTTTTTTACCGCCTGAGCCCCGGCTTTTTTAATAGAACGCCGCGCTACTTCTTGTCAGCGGCGCGGCTTTTCGGGGCTGAGGCCTTCCGCACCTGTTCGAAGTACTGCTGAACATAGGGCTGAAGGGAGACAGGGACTTCATCCCGACTGACATCGCTGTCCGCCTGCCCGTGATTCGATTTCTCTTTCGAGTAGGCAGTGCGCAGTTGCTGATTCCCGGACTGGACCTCGATAGACGTTTCGCCTGAAACACTCTGCGCGCGTTTGCCGATGATTTCGCTGATCTTGCCCATCGCTTTGAGTTGCTCAGCAGCGTGCATCTCTTTGGAACCATCCTGAGCCCCGGTACCGCTTCCGGATTGTGCTGACTGTTGCGAACTCTTTGACCCGGCCTTGGCTTCAGCCTGTTGGCCGTCCTGGGAATCGGCGCTTTGCTCGCCATTTTGGGAATCTGCCTGCTGCTGGCCCTTCTGATCCTGGCCTTTGCCGGAATTCCCCTTCTCGCCCTGCTTCTCCGCCTTGGCGGCTTGCTGATTATCGGCCTTATCGCTGCCCTGATTCTGCTTGCCTGCCTTGTTCATCAGATCTTTAACGGCATCCTTCAGCTTGGAGAGGAGGCTTTGGTTGCTGTCCCCGTTTGAGTTCTTCCCCGCCTTGTCGCCCGACTTGCTTTCCTGGCCCCCGGGTTTCCCCTCGTTCTCCTGCTCACCGCCGTCCGCTTTTTTGTCCTCCATCGGATCGCCGCCAGGTTCCTGCGGCTGCCCGGCTCCGGCCTTGCCGTCATCGGACTTGCCGCCCTGCCCCTTCTCGCCCTTCTCACCGGCTGCGGGAGCGTTCCCCAACGCGTCCTGAATGGCCTTATCGAGGGCAGCCTCGGGGTCATCCTTACCGTCGGGATTCAGAGGCACGCCGAGTTTGGCCAGGAGGGATTCCGTGTTTTCCAGCTTCTGACGCTGGGCCGGGTCCATATAGGAGCGCTTCTTTGCCAGCTTCTGCGCCGCCTGATCTTCAAACAGAACTTCCGTGATGGGGCGGGCCAAATCAAGACCATTTCCCCCGGCGAAGCGCAAGCCGATGAGGAGGGAGGCAAAAACCGCCAGTGCCGCCATGGCGTAGAGGGCGGGTGGCCGCGTGAAGGGTACCGCTTCCTCCAGCGCAACTCCGGCAGCGGCACGTTCGGCCTGAGACCGCTGGACCGCCACGAAGGCAGAGTTCGCTTTGGTGGTGGTGAAGTGAAACGCGGTCGAGAGAGAGTCGTTCAGTTCTGCACTGGAATCCAGCTTCAAAGCCGCAGCGTAGGGTGTAGGAGAAGCCTTCAGCATCCGATAGATACCTAAGCCGATGCCTGCAACCGCAAACAACGCCAGCGACCACCACTCCAAATATCTGGTCCCCACAACAAGGATGAGGGCGAAACCGCCAGCCATCACGGCAGCCACAAATGCGGTCTGCGCGAAGGTTTCATTCAACAACAAACGGCGCCGGGCGCGTTGGATAAGGTCTTCGACCATTGGAATCGGTGTCCTGCCTCATTATCCACCACGCCCCACATCGAGTCCTAGTACCTTGAACAAAAAACTTCCGAAACTATTTCTGTGCTCTGCGCACTCATATAATAGTGACACTCGTAACGAACAATAGGGATGACAATGCCAGATCAAGATCTTAGTACCAGCCTCGACGCTCTCCGCAGTGAAGCGCTCATGGCCGGGGCCCTCGATCCGATGACCCTGCGTTTTTCAATCGTGGAATATGACAAGTGGAGTGGGGAGCGGTTGAGCATCCCCGGGGACAATTTGGGTTTCAAAGAAGCGGTGGTCCGTACCGCCGGCTTGATTGAAGCCCATAGTGACTCCCACTTTTGCCTGCAGCCCGTTGGTTTCATTCAGTAAGCTGGACGCGTAAAGCTTACTGAACCGAAGCTTTGCTGAACCGAAGCTTTACTGAACGGAAGCCGACGCGTGGGAATCGTCTGCGTGATACGAACTGCGAACCAGCGGTCCAGCTTCCACGTGGGCAAAACCCAGGCCCATACCAAAGCGCCGCAACTCAGCAAATTCCTCAGGTGAAACATAGCGAATGATGGGCAGATGCTTCGGCGAAGGTCTCAGATACTGGCCCAGCGTCAGAATATCCACTCGATGTCTCTGTAGGTCCGCCATCACTTCCCGAACCTCATCCATCGATTCGCCCAACCCCAACATCAGGCCGGATTTAACCGGCGTCGAGGGCACAAGTTCCTTCGCATACTGCAACATGCCCAGCGAACGTTCATAGCGAGCACCCAGGCGCACCTGGCGGTAAAGTCTAGGAACCGTCTCGGTATTGTGATTTAGAACGTCTGGCTTCGCATCCATCACGATCTTCATGGCGTCCCGATTCCCCTGGAAATCGGGAACCAGAACTTCCACTTTGCATCCCGGAACCCGGCGGCGAATCGCTTCTATCGTTAAGGCGAAAAGCTCCGCGCCGCCATCCTTGCGGTCATCCCGGTTGACGCTCGTGACCACGGCATAACTGAGGCCCATGCGGTAGACAGCTTCACCGACTCGCTCGGGCTCATCCAGATCCACCGGCAGGGGAGCACCTTTTTGCACCGCACAAAAGCCACAGCGGCGCGTGCAGACATTCCCCAGAATCATGAAAGTAGCGGTCCGCCGATTCCAGCATTCCCCTATGTTGGGACACGCTGCACTCTCACAGACCGTGTGGAGCTTCAGGTCGGTGATCAACTGCTTCAGTTCGCGGTAATTATCGCCCACCGGTGCCGGAGCACGAAGCCAATTTGGGCGGGATGGAGCGCGCGGCCCAATAGTAACCAGATCCACTAAGATCAGTTTACGATCTGTGGTACGCTTGGCTCCAAATATGAGTACTCGTGCTCAAATCCAACGCTGGCAATGGCTTGCTCTGACGCTCCTCTCCGTGACAAAGCTTCAGGCGGTTGATGATCCGCCGGGCGCAATTGTCTTCCGCCAGAACTGTGCAGTCTGCCACGAAAATGCGCGACCCGGGGCCCGCATTCCCGATATGGCAGGCCTAAAGACAAGGACCCCTGCACAAATTGTTCAGGCTTTGGACTCAGGGGTGATGCAGGCGCAGGGAGCGAGACTTACGGCGACGGAACGAACTGCCGTCGCGGCATGGCTGGGGCTTGCGCCAGCGGCACCAACGGTCGGCAAACGGTCCAACCAGTGTGCTGCCGAGCCAGGCTGGTCTCCCCGGGGTACGGGAGCCAAATGGGAAAGTTGGGGCGGCGGCCCTGAGAACTGGCGATTCCAGAAGGCGGGCGGCCTGGCTGCGGCTGACATTCCCAAACTGAAACTTAAGTGGGCGTTTGCCATCCCGGACGCTACCGCCATGCGGTCACAGCCTGTCGTGCTGGAAGGTCGCGTTTTTGTCGGTGGCACGGATGGGAGCGTGTACTCGTTGGATGCCAGAACGGGTTGCAGCCACTGGATCTCGAAGATCCCGGCTCAGGTGCGTTCCGGCCTGGCCATCGCCCAAACAGCAAACACGACGCTCGTCCTGGCCGGCGACGTCGCCGGTAACGTGACAGCGCTCGATGCCGGTACGGGTGCCAGAATCTGGAGCCGCAAGGTGGACGACAGCCCCTTCGCCATGGTCACGTCAACGCCACTGGTGCACAACGGGCGCATCTATCTGGGCGTAGCCTCACGTGAGGAACCCGAAGCGGCGAAACCTGGTTACGTCTGCTGTACGTTTCGGGGAAGTGTTCTGGCCCTCAACCCAGCCGATGGTGCCGTGATCTGGAAAACCTGGACCACCTCCGAACCGCCCACGCCTCGTGCCAGGAGCAAGCGGGGTGTCGATGTTCTGGGACCCTCCGGCGCAGGCATCTGGGCAACACCCACCTTTGATGTGGAGCGGAACCTGCTTTACGTAACGACCGGAGACAACTACTCCGACCCCACCACCGATACCAGCGACGCACTCCTTGCCCTCGACCCTAAGGATGGCCGCCTGGTCTGGTCGAAACAGTTCACGAAGGGTGACGCCTTCAACACCACCTGCGTTTCGCCGACGAAGGCCAACTGCCCGGACTCCGAAGGTCCCGATCATGATTTCGGAGCCGCTGCCATTTTGGTGAAACTGAGTTCGGGCCGCCGTGCTCTGCTGTTGGGGCAGAAATCGGGAGTTATCCACGCAGTGGACCCTGATCGCAAGGGCGAGATTCTGTGGCAGGAACGAGTCGGGAAAGGTGGCGCCCTCGGGGGAATTCAGTGGGGCCCGGCGAGCGATGGGCAACGGGTGTACGTAGCGCTGTCCGATGTGTTGGTTCCCGGTAGTACGGGCGGACTCTTCGCGCTGAACGTTAACAATGGAGAGCGGATCTGGCAGAAGCCGAATGAGTTCTGTCAGGGTAAGCCCTTATGTAAGGCTGCGCAATCCGCAGCGGTGACCGCTGTGCCCGGAGCGGTGCTGTCCGGATCGCTGGATGGGCATATCCGGGCCTACGCTGCCACTACCGGTGCAATCATCTGGGACTACGATGCGACACACGAGTTCGCCACCGTCAACGGCCTGAAAGGTGTGGGCGGATCATTTGATGCAGGGGGGCCGGTTGTGGCCGGTGGCATGCTGTTCACCGGGTCCGGTTACGGCTCGTTCGGCGGTATCCCCGGCAATGTCCTCCTGGCGTTTGGGCCCGAATAGCGGGAATGGCTTTGAATTTTCTTCACCGCGCCAGTTTGCAGCCCGCCCGGATCGCCATCTTCCCTGGGGCCTGGAATCCGCCAACGGTTGCCCATGTCGCGATTGCCCAGGCCTCGCTGCAGTGGGCCGACGAAGTCATCTGGATCCTGCCGAAGTCTTTCCCGCACAAGAGCTTTGACGGAGCCAGCTTTGAGCAGCGTCAGGAAATGCTCCGCCAGCTGGCCCGAACCTGCGACGCCTTCTCCGCCGCAGTGTCGGAAACGAATCTACACATTGAGATGGCCCGGGAGGCTTCCGTGAGTTGCGGCCCGGAGGTCGAAATCGGGGTCATCTGTGGCAGGGATGCGGTGGAGCGTATCGCCACCTGGGACTACGGCCGGCCGGGAGTCTTTGAGGAAATGCTGGCGGCTCATCCTCTGCTGGTGGCATCGAGGCAAGGTGAGTACACGGCGGCGAGCCACCTGGCAAGCCGCGTCATCCCGCTCCAGCTGGAAGCGGACTTCAATGATGTGTCCTCTTCCGAGGTCCGTCGCCGTGTGGAAATGAAGGAAGCCTGGCAACATCTGGTGCCGGAAACTCTGGTGCCGGAGGTTGCCCGACTCTACTCCGCCGGGGTGTCTGCTGAACCGGAGCAACGGCACAAGCCCCTAATTTCGAGCGGGAACGTATAATGAAATCTCCTTTCGCGGGAATACAATGGCATCCCTAGGTGATATTTGGCGGGCTGGCTGGCCGGCGCTGGTCGCGATTTTGGCGGCCACGGCGCTCTATTGGGTCGGCAAGATCATTTTTAGTCGCGGTTGCTGGCGCTGCCAGACCCCGTTACTTCCGGCTAAGCGGCGCTCGAAAATGCTCGGGTTCCTCCCGTTGGTGAAATGTGACCGATGTGGAGCCTGGCGCGGCTACATTTTCCGGTCATAGCCTCCAAATCCTCGCTTCGGCATCCCACAAGGCGATGACGCCTGTTCGCCATTTGGCGCTATGATGATTTTGTGGACACCACGCTCATGCCGTTGATTGATGGCCCGGTCGAAACAATTGCCATTGCACCCGCAAGAAAGCGCTGGACCAGGGCTCAGTGTGAAGCTCTGGACGCCAGTGGCCTGCTGGCCGGTGAGCATTTGGAACTCATTGATGGAGAACTGATTAACAAGCTGGGGAAGAATCGTCCTCACGTCATTGCGGTGGCCTTGCTCTTTTCATGGCTGCGCGAAGCTTTTGGAGCGGGCTTTGTTCATCAGGAAGCCCCGATAGATGTCGCGGGCGACGACAACACAGCCAACGAACCCGAGCCCGATTTAATCGTTCTGACTCGGCCGATGACGGAGTTCCTGACTAAAAACCCTGGTCCGTCGGATGTCCGGCTGGTTATCGAAGTCTCCGATTCCACGCTCTATCTGGATCTCAAAACCAAGGCTGCACTCTACGCCCGGGCGGGTATTGCGGACTTTTGGGTGCTGGACGTAAACGCCCGCCGCCTGATCGTCCACCGAAACCCCACTGACGGCGAATATACCGCCATACACGTTTACCGGGAGCAGGAACCGGTTTCGCCACTGGCCGCCCCGCAAGCCGAATTTCGGGCACAATACGCCTTTCCGCCAAAATGATCAACTGGGCCAGGGCTCACGAAGCCGAACTGATTTCCTTTATCCGCGAACTGGTCGTTTGTGAATCGCCCAGCGATTCACCCGAAGGCCTGAAGCGGTTCATGGACCTGTTTGCCGATGCGCTCGGCGGCCACGCAAAGTGCAAGCGTGTCGACACCCATCTGCTTTGCGAGTTCAAGCTTCCTGGTCGCAAAAAAGAAGGGCAGATCCTGGCCCTTGGACATGGCGACACCGTCTGGCCGAACGGCACCCTGCAGATCATGCCGTTTCGTCACGATGGGGGCCGTCTTTGGGGTCCCGGGGTCCTCGACATGAAAGCAGGCCTCGCCATGTTTGTATTCGCGATGAAGGCGCTGCGGGAACACAACATCGCGGTCCCGCATCGTGTTGTCCTGCAGGTAAATTCAGATGAGGAAACCGGCAGCCGGACTTCCCGGGCGCTTACCGAGAAACAGGCTCTGCTCAGCAAAGCAGTCCTCGTTTTGGAGCCGGGCACGGGCCTCGAAGGCAAACTCAAAACCGCCCGCAAGGGTATTAGCGATTACCGATTACGGGTCAGGGGAATTGCGTCGCACTCCGGCGTCGACTTCGAGAAGGGGGCCAGCGCCATCCTCGAACTATCCAGGCAGATCGAACGCATCGCCGGCTTTACCGATCTGAAGCGGGGGATTACGGTAAACCCCGGGACAATCTCCGGCGGCACACGTTCCAACGTCATCGCGGAAGCGGCCGAAATGCATATCGACGCCAGAACGCCCCGAATTATCGACGCCGCAAGGCTCGATAAGCGATTCCGGGCCCTGAAACCGATTGACAAACGCTGTACTCTGGAACTTTCCGGAGGCATCAATCGGCCGCCCATGGAACGCAGCGCGGGTGTCGTGAAGTTGCTTCGGCTTGCTCAGCAGGCAGGTCGTGAAATGGGCATTGAAGTCACTGAATCGGCAACCGGGGGCGGATCAGACGGCAACTTCACCGCCGCGCTCGGTGTGCCGACCCTGGATGGCCTGGGGGCGGTTGGCGAAGGAGCACACGCGGCCCACGAAAGCCTGCTGACCAACCGCCTGGCAGATCGGGTGGCCCTGCTCGCCACCCTCGTATCCCGTGTCCAATAAAAGCTTCAATAATGTTCAAATGGATCGCAGGAACTTCATCCGCGATATAGCCGTCACCATGCCTGCTGGAAGCCTGACGCTGGAAGGTGCCGCGCCGAAAGAAACCGCTGCCGTTAAGTTCTCGGTGGAGGGCTACACCTGCATCACGTGCGCGGTCGGGCTTGAAACCCTTCTCAAAATGGAAAAAGGGGTAGTCCGCGTCTCGGCCAGCTACCCGGGAAAATCAGCGGAAGTTGGTTATGACAGTCGGCTGACGAACGAAAAACAACTGGTTGACTTCATCGCTAAGTGTGGCTTCAAAGCCCGCAAAGCGTAAGCCGGGCGAAAGTGCTGCGGGCATCACCGGAACGCTGCCGCATGTCCGGCATTTAACGGCATCGGGCACGAACGAAGACTTCGGTAAGCCATATCCACACTCAGAGAGGATATGCACTATCAGCCTGACCCAACTCTTCTGTGTGAGACGATACCCCTATATGTCCACCGCAGCCGCGAAGAGCTTTCGCAGTGCCAGAACCGCTGATTTCACCGAATCCGTCATTCGTGAAATGAGCCGTCTGGCCGTTGCCCACGGTGCCGTCAATCTGGCGCAGGGGTTCCCGGACTTCGCCGCCCCTCTCGACCTGAAACAGGCTGCCATTGACGCCATCAACGCGGACCACAACCAGTACCCAATCACCTGGGGCACAAAGCCTTTCCGCGATGCCATCGCCCGCAAGTACGCCCGCACCTACGACCTGACGGCAGATCCGCAAACCGAAATCACCGTTTGCTGCGGAGCCACCGAAGGCATGATCGCGTCCCTGCTGGCCGTCTGCGATCCCGGCGATGAAGTGGTCGTCTTCGAACCCTTCTACGAGAACTACCACCCCGACACGATGCTGTGCGGGGCCACGCGTAAGCTGGTCACGCTCTATGCCCCGGACTGGACCTTCGACCCCGCTGAATTGCGCGCCGCCTTCTCGCCACGCACCAAAGCCATCATCATCAACACCCCGAACAACCCCACCGGCAAGGTCTTTAACCTTCAGGAACTAACCTTCATAGCCGAGCTTTGCCAGGAGTTCGACGCTCTCGCTATCACCGACGAAATCTACGAACACATCACTTTCGACGGCGAAAAGCACATCCCGATCATGACGCTGCCCGGCATGCGCGACCGGTCCATTCTGATCAACAGCATGAGCAAGACCTTTTCCGTGACAGGCTGGCGGGTGGGCTGGGTTCTCGCTTCTCCAGACCTGACCAATTCCATCCGCAAAGTGCACGACTTCCTCACAGTGGGAGCGGCAACACCCCTCCAGCAGGCCGGCGTGATGGCCCTCGACCAGCACGATGACTACTTCAACGGCCTCTCCGCCGAGTACAGCGGTCGCCGGACAGCAGCGATTTCTATGCTGGAAGGTGCCGGCTTCCGCTGCTTCAATCCCCATGGCGCGTATTACGTGATGACTGACATCTCGGCTTTCGGCGCGAAGAATGACGTAGCGTTCGCGCGCCACCTGGTCGAGAATATCGGCGTGGCCGCAGTCCCAGGCTCCAGTTTCTACTCGCGCCCGGAACTCGGAGCGAATCAGCTCCGCTTCTGCTTCTGCAAGAAATTCGAAACGCTGCAGGCCGCTGGCGAAAGACTCGCCAGGCTCGGGCGAGGCTGATATTGGACCCAGCCACCAAACGCGACCTCGGTAAGTACATTTCGCTGGCGACGTTGCTGCCCGTGTCCACCTTCGTGGGTTGGGCAATGGGTTACGGCCTTGACCACCTGTTCCACACCGTTTGGATCCGCTGGGTGTTTATGGGCCTCGGCACCGTCTCCGGCTTCATCTCCCTGATTCGGGAACTGGACAACGAGAAGTAACGTGGCTGAATTTGACTACAACCGCGCCATCGCACGGCTGCCGCGCTGGCTGCTGACGCTGGCAACCCTCGGCACCGTTTACACGCTGTTCCGTTACGGGGTCTCCGTTTCCGGCGGCTTTCTGCTGGGAGCCATCGCCGCCTGGGTCAATCTGAAGTTGGTGGAACGTGCCGCGCGAAGGGTCACGGCCACGCCTGTGGAGGGTGAAGAAAAGCCCGCAAAATCAGGTACCGGCGGACTCTTTATCCAGTTCTCAGGCTTGATCTTAGGGGTCTTTGTTATAATGCAGTTTTCGGGGTTTAGCACCCAGGCAGCCTTTGCAGGGTTCTTCCTTTGTCCGGCTGCGGCGCTCCTCGAAATCATCTACGAACTTATTACATGACTCACGAAACCTGGCTCGCGCAGTTCTTTAATTCTCACTTCGCCGGCGTCGCCAACACAATTCTCGGCCTGTTCCACATGACAGCCAGCAACCCGAATGAACCCTGGGCCGATCACATGGTGATGCAGCTCCTGGTGGCAGTTCTGATGATTCTCCTGCTTGTGATTCTGAAGAGCCGCCTCTCCATCACGAAGCCCGGCACCCTGCAGCATCTCTTTGAACTGATCCACGGTTTCATCGGCGACACTTCGCACGAACAGGTGGGGCATGACGGTCCCAAACACGTTCTGCTGTTCGAAACCATGTTCATCTTCCTGCTGCTGGCAAATCTGATCGGCCTGATCCCCGGCTTCATGAGCCCGACACAGGCGATCTACGTTCCCCTCGGTTGCGCCCTGGTGACCTTCGGTTATTACAACTACGTCGGACTGAAGAAAGATGCCGGGCACTACCTGAAGCACTTCCTCGGTCCCATCCCCGCTCTGGCCCCTCTGATGATTCCGATTGAAATCATCAGCCACATTGCCCGCCCTCTCTCGCTCACCATCCGTCTGTTCGCCAACATGTATGCCGGTGAGCAGGTGACGCTGGTGTTCCTGAGTTTGACTTATCTCGTGGCCCCCGTCATCTTCATGGGGCTGCACGTTTTCGTTTCCGTTCTGCAGGCTTACATCTTCGTGCTTATGACCATGATCTACGTGGCGGGCGCGGTAGCCGAAGAACACTAAGCAAAGAACACTAAACGAAACGAGCCAGGCTTTGTCCGTGTGAGGCCTCCCGCCCCCAGGCGAGGAACGCAACCACCTCCGGTCAATGAATAAACAAAAAGGAGTATCAAACAAAATGAAGTCCATCAGTTCAAAGATGTTTTCCCTCATGCTCGCCATGATGTTCCTCGCGGTCCCGATGTTCGCGCAGGGCGGCGGCAGCACCTCAGGTGGTTCCAATCTGTGGGTTCCCGTTACGGCAGGTTTCTCGATGGCGATCGCCTCGGGCCTGTGCGCTCTCGCTCAGGGCAAGGCTGTTGCCGGTGCCGCTGAAGGTATGGCTCGCAACCCCGCAGCCGCCGGTGCCATCCGCTTCGCCCTCATCCTCGGTCTCGTTCTGATCGAATCCCTCGCTCTCTACACCTTCGCCATCATCTTCGCCAAGGTTAACTAGTTTCATTTCAGTAGTGTCAGAAGGGCCGGAGAGCAATCTCCGGCCCTTTTTATCTGTTATAGTGACCAGCAATGATCACGCGCCGGATGTTCGCATCCACCCTGCTTGGCTCAGCAGCCCTGGCCGATGCGCAGATACACACCCTGGTCGGCGTATGGACCGGCGACATGGGTCCCAATGACGCGAATCGGGTGCCCTTGCGTGTCGAAATCTACAATAGCCACGACGGCGCGATAGCAGGCACAGTTACCGGCCCGCCCCGCCGGGGCAGCATCGTCGGGGGCACTTTTAACGCCGACTCCGGCGTTGCCAAAATCCTGATCGACGTCGCCCAGGACAACGGCGACGTATCGCGCTTTGTCTTCGACGGAACCTTCCGCAATGGCAGCGCGAACGGCCAGGTGAGTAACCAGCAACAGCGTGGAACTTTCCAGCTAACACGCCAGGCTCTCGTTCGCTCTCCCGGAGGCCTCACGCTGGCCACCATGGATCTGGTCTTCCGCATGGCAGGCAAACCGGAAGCCATAGCGATAGCGAAGAAGCTGAGCCTCGCAGCGATGCAGGTAACGCTCGGGCGCGCTGTAGACGGAGCGCCCATCCGCCTCGAAGACACTGCGCTCCAGGCCGCATGGGTCAACGCTTCCCGTGAGCACAGCATCCCCATTAACTCCACTTACCTGGATGTCCTGCACGACGATTGCCTCAAGAACAACGATCGCGCCCAAATGCGGGTACGCAAGGGTCTCGAAATCACCAAAAATCTCGGCGGCGACGTGCTTATGATGGTCTTCTTCGGCAAGTGCGGAGTCATTCCCCGCAACGAGCTGGACTACACAATTGGGGTCTGTCGCGAACTGGCAACCGAGGCGGAAAAGATGGGCCTCATCCTTGGCTTCGAGAATTCCAGTTCGGGCGCGGACAACCTCTATGCGGTCGATAAGGTAAATTCAAAAGCCTTCAAAGTCTGGTATGACGTCGGCAACTCCACCTTCGCCGGCTACGACGTCCCCGCCGAAATCCGGGCGCTGGGCAAAGACCGCATCTGCATGTTCCACTTCAAGGACAGGGGCTACCTCGGCGAAGGTCAGGTAAAGTTCCCCGAAATCCTCAGCGCCATCAAGGCCATCAACTTCCAGGGCTACGCGAATCTGGAAACCACCAGCCCTTCCGGCAATATCGAAGGCGACACCCAACGGAATATCGACTATCTGAAGAACCTGATGCGAGCCTAAGCCGCCATCTTACGCGATTCCCGCCACCAGACCCACGTCAAGCCCATCCCGATCAGGAACAGCCCGAGGCACAGCCCATACCAAAGCCCAACCGCCCCCAGCCCCGACCGGAAGCACCACCAGTAGCCCAACGGCAGCGTGATCACCCAATACCCCACCAGATTCCACACCATCGGGGTCCGGGTATTCCCCAGCCCCCGCAGCGCTCCGGTAGCCACAGTCTGCAGGCCATCGAACAACTGAAAAATTGCGGCGATCACAAACAGCACCGAGACGAACGAAATCACCCGCTCATCGCGCGTGTAGACGGAAGCAATACTCCGCGCCAGGGTAAAGAATGCAACAGCCGTGCAACACTCGAACGCCACGGTCAGGCCGATCGCGGTCCAGCCCGCGCGCTGCGCACCTTTGCGATCTCCCGCCCCAATCGCTCGACCTACCGAAACAGCAGCCGCCGAGGCAATGCCCAAGGGGACCATGTAGGCCACGGCGGAAGCGTTCAGCGCAATCGTATGGGACGCGAGGCTAACCGCATCCAGCCGCCCCGCCACAGCCGTGGCCAGGTTGAAGATCCCGACCTCCAAACCAATCGTGATCCCCGCCGGAAGCCCCAACTTCAGCAGCACCTTCATGTGGCTGAAATCCGGGCGCAGACCACGCAGCACCTCGGGATCGCGCAGCCGAACAGCGACCAGCATCACCAGCGCCAGATAAATCCGGGCAATCAAAGTGGACAGGGCCGAACCACGAATCCCCATAGCCGGAGCACCCCAGTTGCCGTAGATCAGCAGCCAGTTACCAAACAGGTTCACCAGGTTCGCCGTGATCAGCCCAAAGGTGACCGGGCGAACATAATGAATACCCTGCAGATATCGGCGAAACGTCGCATACACAAACAGCGGAGGCAGACTCCACAACAGGATCCGATTGAACTCCAGTGCGCCCTTCAGGACCTCGGGCCGCACGCCGATCACACCTAACAGCGGCGCGCCAGCCAGCACCACCAGCATCAACAAGGGAGCCAGCAACAAAGCCAGAGCCAGGCCGGCTGCCAGAGCCTTGCGCCCCGCGTTCCAGTCCCCTGCCCCAAACGCTTGCGAAACCAGGGTATCCAGCCCGGACATAGTGCCCAGCCCGAAGATCGCCACGCCGTAAAAAAGCGCCGAGCCGACACTGGTGGAACCGATTGCCAGCGCGCTGTCCGGCAGCCCACCCACCATGATGTTGTCGACGACCGACATGGCCATCCAGCCAAGTTCGGCCAGTGCCAGCGGCACGGCAATGCGCAGCATCGCGCGAATATCGTTCGCGATGCTGTGGCCGGACATAACTAGGACTTCTGCGCGGCGGTCAGTAACCGTTCAATGCTCTCCAGATCGTAGACGCAACCGCCCCACGTTCCGCCGCTGGCGTTCTGCAGGACCGCCCACAGACGAGAATCGGCTGGAAGCCTGGGATCGGGAGCAAGGTCCGGACGTGGCTCGCGCGACGCCAGAATACGATCACCCTCTTCCACCGTGCCGGTTTCCGGACCCACCAGATTCACCGTCCCAATCAGATTGTTGCGATCAATTGTGATCTCAATCGTGTCGCCTTCCAGAACCTTACCCACAGGTCCGCCGGCAAGAGCTTCGGGTGTTACGTGCCCGATGCACGCGCCCGTGGAAACGCCGCTGAACCGCGCATCCGTCAGGACCGCCACATGCTTGCCAAACGACAGATGCTTCAGCGCGGAAGTGATCTGGTAGATCTCCTCCATACCCGAACCCATGGGCCCGCGGCAAATCAGCACAATGATGTCGCCCGACTTGATCGGCGACGGGCCCTTGCCCTTGATCGCTTCGATGACCGCCTGTTCCGTCTGGAACACACGCGCCGGACCCTTCTTGCGATACACGCCATCCTCGTCCACAACGGAAGGATCAATCGCTGTGCTCTTGATCACCGAGCCACCCGGCACGATGTTGCCCACCGGGAAAGTAACCGTTGAGGTTAGCCCGTTGGCGCGAGCCGCGTCCGGACTCATGATGACGTCCGAAGGATCAATGCCGTCGCGCTCCTTCAGGACTTTGCGAATCGCAGCCCGCCGCTCGGACTGCTCCCACCAATCGAGCATAGTGCCGACGGTCTCCCCCGAAACTGTCATCGCTGAGGTATCCAGCAGGCCAGCCCGGCGCAAATGGAGCATCACTTCCGGCACGCCGCCCGCCATAAATACCTGAACGGTCGGGAAGTACTTCGGGCCGTTCGGGAGAGCGTCCACCAGCCGCGGAATCTCGCGGTTAATGCGTGTCCAGTCGTCCACCGTCGGGCGACGCAGCCCCGCCGCGTGGGCAATGGCCGGGATATGCAGAATCAGGTTCGTCGACCCGCCAAACGCCGCATGCACAATCATCGCATTGGCAAAAGAGGCATCCGTCAGAACTTTGCCCATCGTCAGGCCGGTCGATTCGAGGCGCAACACAGCCCGCGCAGAGCGCCTCGCCATATCGAGCCAGACCGGCTGGCCGGAAGGTGCCAGCGCCGAGTGGGTCAGTGACATCCCCAGCGCTTCGCCCACAACCTGTGAGGTAGCTGCCGTACCCAGGAACTGGCATCCGCCGCCAGGGCTGGCACAGGCGCGGCAAAGGTACTCAGCCGCATCTTCAATCGACAATTCGCCATGCGCGTAACGAGCCCCCACAGACTGTACGCGACCGGCGTCTTCACCCTGCTCGGCCAGCAACGTCGTCCCGCCAGGCACCAGAATGCAGGGAAAGTTCGGCGTTCCGGCCAAAGCCATCATCATGGCCGGCAGACCCTTGTCGCAAGTGGCTACACCGATCACACCCGAGCGGGTCGGTAAGGACCGAATCAGACGGCGGAAGATAACAGCGGCATCATTCCGGTAGGGCAAGCTGTCAAACATGCCAGGCGTGCCCTGCGTCCGGCCATCGCAGGGATCGGTGCAATAAGCCGCAAACGGGACGGCATTGTGAGCCCCCAGTTCCTTGGCGGCCTCTTCCATCAGCAGGCCGACTTCCCAGTGACCCGTGTGATAACCCAGCGCGACCGCCGTGCCATCCGGACGCCGAATCCCGCCATGCGTCGAAAGGATAAGAATTTCCTTACCGATCAGCTTCGCCGGATTCCACCCCATCCCGGCATTTTGCGCCCAGCCGAACAAATCGCCCGAGGGCCGGTTCAGCAGCATCTCAGCCGTGATCGGTACGCTGCCCTGAGGGCCAGGGGCCTTCGAGCGCACATCATAGACATCAGGGGCTGAAGTCAGCAGGGATTCAAAGGTTGGAATCGACATGAATACACGATTGTATCGACTGCCCTGACCCAGTCACCCCGCCCTTTAGTGCGCGAAGCTGATCGTGCCCATTTTGCCTTGACGGTAGTCGTCGAAAGCCTGTTGTAGCTCAGCCGCCGTGTTCATCACAAACGGCCCGTATCGAGCCACCGGTTCCTTGATCGGCTGAGCCGCCAACAGCAGCAATTCTGCGGGTTCCGACGCCGTAAATGTGACGCTGTCGCCATTGGTTGCAATCTCCCCCACGTGAAATTGCGGCACCTTCCTGGCTTCCACGGAAACCGCCCCCTCGAAGACGTAGGCCATCGCGTTCAGCGTGGCAGGCAGCGCCTGCGTAAACGTGGCACCGGCCTGTAAGCGGATATGCAGGTACTCAATGGGGATATGGGTCTCGACGCCACCCTTGACGCCGAGCGCGCTGCCTGCAATCACTTTGACCTCGACCAGTCCATCCGCAGACCTTGCGGTTGGGATATGGGCACCGCTCAATTCCTGGTAGCGCGGAGCTTTCATCTTGTCGCGGGCCGGCAGGTTCACCCAAATCTGAAACCCTTCCAGCCTCCCCCCGTTTTCAACCATGCTGCGCGCAGGAGTCTCCGAATGAACCAGCCCCGACCCGGCCGTCATCCACTGGACGTCACCGCCCGTCAGAACGCCATGATGCCCAAATGAATCCCGATGCTCAAACTCGCCCGACAGCATGTAGGTAACGGTCTCAAAACCACGATGCGGATGGTCGGGAAAACCCTTCGCCTCACCAGGCTTCAGAACAACACCACCGAAATGATCGAAGAGCAGGAATGGGTCCAGTTGGCTGAATTCATGGGAAGGAAACGCACGTCGAATCGGCACGCCTTCGCCTTCCATAGCCATCGGGGCCTCCATGACACGACTCAGTGTGCGCTTGCTGTCCATGCTGGTATCGGATGCGGGAGCCAGGCAAAGGATTCCCCGTCTCGGCGCTGCCAAAACGGCATGGGCGGTGAACTTACTTGAACTTCTTCGTCAGATTCTCAAACAAGAACACGCCGCTCTTGCCGCCGACCGCGAAATCGAGATCGCCATCCCCGTCAACATCGGCCACCGGAATCTGCATCCCGCCACCGGTTCTGCCGCCGTAATCCACCGTATGTTTCACCCACTCCACTGCACCCTTTTCGTCCGGCTGCAGATACTCATACCAATAGACGCCGAGCGGTTCCCGCTCCCCCGGATCCTTCCCGTTGTGGGCCATAAAGCGCTTGCCCGTCACCAGATCCTGCCGACCATCCCCATTCAGATCCACCATCGTCATCGCGTGAGGCTGGGACCAGCTGTCATCGATCATCTGCTTCTTCCAGGTCCCGGACACAGGCTGCTCCAGCCAGAACACGCCATAATCGTGTGCCATTGACGTCACCACGTCCATGCGGCCATCCGCATTCACATCCAGCGCATAGATAAAGCCCGTCTGGCCGAGCTTCCAATCTGCATGGAACGCCCAGTTACCCGCACGGATATCGGCCGGAGCTTCGTACCAGCCGTTGGGCGTCAGAATGTCATTACGACCATCCTTGTTGATGTCGCCGGCACCAATCCCATGGCCCTCCGACTTCGGTGCCACCACATGCTTCACGGTCTTGCCATTCACCACCTCATACCAGGCAAGAGGTGCAGGCACGTTGCCGAACTGGGGCAGGATCTCGCGCTTCTTGCCGTCATTATCCAGATCCACCAGGAAGCAGAACTCGATATTGAAACCGCCATCAATCTCATGGCGCTTCCAATCGCCTGGTGCCTTGCCAGGGTTTTCATCCCACCACAGGCTTTTGGAAAACCAGCCGCAGCCGACAATATCAGTATTCCCATCGCCATTTACATCCAGGGGAAGATCGCTGAAATCATCAATGTAATTCCCGCTAAACAGCATCTTGCGAAAGTGATGACGGGTCCATTTCGGCGCTTCGTACCAGTTCTCGCCCGACACGATGTCGAGCTTCCCGTCACGGTTCACATCCATGAAAGCGGCTGGCTCGTTTTGGCCCCCATCCAGCATGTGTTTCGCGAAATTGATATCGGAGTCCGGCCGCGTGGCAGCCAACGCAGCGGTCGTGGCTGCAATCAAAATCCAATGCCTAAAGCGCATAGCCCTGCTCCGCCCCCGGTTTCTCCGGCGCATCAATCATATAGCCGATACCTCGCACCGTCTGAATTAATTTCAACTGATACTGATCGTCAATCTTACTGCGCAGATGGCGGATATAGACGTCCACGATATTGGTCAGGCCGTCGTAATCCATATCCCAGACATGCTCCACAATCATCGTCCGACTCAGCGGGCGACCCTTATTGCGCATCATGTACTCCAGAATGCCGAACTCTTTCGGGGCCAGATCAATCGTCTCGCCGACCCGGGTCACCTTGCGCCGTGCACAGTCAAGCAACAGGTCGCCCACCTGCAAACGTTCCGGTGCAGGCTGACCTCGCCGCAGCAGAGCCCTCACACGCGCCAAAAGCTCCACGAAGGCAAAGGGCTTGGTCAGGTAGTCGTCGGCCCCCGCCTCCAGACCCTTCACGCGGTCATCCACCTGGCCCCGCGCACTCAGAATCAGGACCGGCGGCCCGGTGCGTCGGGCCCGAACTCGTTGCAGAACCTTCAGACCATCCATGTCAGGCAACATGAGATCCAGAATCAGCAGGTCGTAATCAGTATCACTGGTGAACTGGATGGCGTCTGTTCCATTGCCCGCAACATCGACAGCATAACCCGCACCTTCCAGACCCCGCCCCAGAAAGTCGGCAATTCGCTTTTCATCTTCAACTACCAGAATGCGCATGTTGACATTAGGGTAACGCAGCGCTTCCGGGTCACGTCCGGAACATTGTTGACTTTCACTCGAACAATGTTGTCCCTGCTGATTGCCCTGCCGCTTCTGGCGCAGCCGAAGGGCGCTGCCAGAACGGGCGAAGTTAAGCCCCCCCCCTGGGAACTGATGTTCTCTGACGAATTCGAGGCCGGCACCCTGGAATTCCCGAAATGGTCGCCGCATGACCCGTGGGGGAAAGAGCGGAATTTCGAAGTGCAGGCTTACACGCCGGAATCAATTGAACTCCGCGACGGTTTCGCACGTTTGCTTGCCCGCGTTGTCAACGCCGGTTACGACGGCAAGAAGCGTGAATATACGTCCGGTATGATGACCACCTTCGGTTCCTTTGCCCAGACTTATGGTCGCTTCGAAGTCCGATGCCGTTTCCCTGCGGGTCAGGGCCTGCAGCCAAAGGTCTGGCTGCTGCCTGTTCCGAATGGAGAAATTCCCGCCATCAATATTGCGGACTTCGTCGGGCGTGACCCCGGTCGCGTGATGTTCGGCAATCTCTGGGGCGATACGAAAACCGAAAGGTCCTATCAGGGCGCATGGCCTTTGCCTGATCTCACCACTGAGTTCCACACCTACACACTCGATTGGGATGAAGCAAAGATCGTCTGGCAGATTGACGGCAAGGAACGCTTCCGCTCCACGTCGGGAATCCCCCACCAGCCGATGTACCTGGCGATGAGCCTCGCCGTGGGCGGCGAGACAGCTAAATGGCCGGATTCAACAACGCCATTTCCGGCGTCATTCGATATCGACTACGTGCGGATCTATAAAAAGCGATAGCGAGCACCGCTGCGGTGGCCGACAGCCACGCAACCGCCAGCCAAGCGGGGACGTGCAAGCGCGCCAGACCCTCAAAAACGCGACTGGCGTCAGCCCGGTTCCTGGACACGAACCCCGCATAATACGGAACCATGAGTGCAGCAGCTCCATAGACGTCAGCGATTCCCAGCAGGGCAATCAACACAGCAGTCCGGCGTCCCAGACCCGCTGCCAGCAGGAGTGCCAAAGGGGCGGCCATGGGCCACAAATACCAGCCCGGCAGGTTGCCGATTTTGTGAGCTCCGAAGTACACCAGAACGCCGTACGACATGGCCACTAAATGAAATCCCGCCATGGCCCAGACTGCGCTGAGTCGAGGCCGCCGAACAGCACTGACGAAACCCAGGCCTGACACCAGTTCCAGCAGCGTATAGGCCCAGCTCTTGAGGGTCAGAAAGCTCCAGGCACCGAACCACACGAAAGACTTCGCGGTGATATTGAGAGCACTCAGCCAGTTGACGTGGACCACTGCAGCGACCAGCGCCATGGGGTCCGCACGATCCAGCCAACCGCTCACTGCGTAACCGAGCGCCAGATTTCTGGCGTACCACCACCCGGCCACCCCGAGAGCCAGCGCCACCGGAACAAGCGCCTGTTTTCTCCGCAGCCAGATTACCGCCGGAATCAGCGAGAGCAGATAGGCTTTTGAGAGTAGCCCTGCCCCCAAAGCAAGTCCCAGGATCCAGCCCGGCCAGCGTCGCACCAAAGCCACCAGGATAAAAGCAGCAACCGCGATCGCCAAACCATCATTAGCAACTCTCGAAACATCAATGGCCAGCCCGGGCGCGACTGCCAGAAGGGCCGCGCACATTGCCGCGCCCCCCTCACCCACCACTGATAGAGCAGCCCACCAGCCCAGCGGGATCACAGCCGATGCCAGCAGCAGACTCAACAGCCGAACCAACACCACGCGTTCCCGCAATGGCCAACCGGAAGCCAGCCGTTCCGGAATTGCCGCCAGCCAGTAGTAGAGCGGCGGTTGCTGCGCCTCGTAGAAGACCAATGAGCCTTTTGGGGCGAAGCCTCGCCATTCCCCACGCAGGTTTGCCAGCCGACCAGTGCGCCCGGCCCTTTCCGGCGGTGCAAGAGCCCACCATTGGGCGTATGTGAAGTGCTCCGGCCCCAGCCACTTCAGCTCCTCCGTGAGAGGCGTCAGTTCCAAAGAGGCTTCAATTTCCCGGGAAACGGGAGTGTCATATCGGGGCAACGTACCCTTTTCATTCCAATGTTCCAGCCAGGCGAAATGAGCATACTCGTCCCAGCCTTCCCAAAGGGGCAGCATCGTGGAATAAAACGTGCCCCTGGCTAGAAAAAGAAGCCAGAATACCCACCAGCCGCGAAAAACCTTTTGCCGAAGCACTCGTTCAGGATACGCTGAAGTTAGCGATGAAATCTCTCTTGGTTGCGGTAACCGCCCTGTTACTCGCCGCCTGCTCCAAACCGGCGCCGCCCGAACCCATTGAAGAACACCCTGTTCATGGCGTGGTTCTTCGCCTCGATGCCGAAACCCATACGGCAACCGTGAAGCATGACGAGATCAAGGACTTCATGGCTGCCATGACCATGGATTACGACGTGCCGGACAAAGAGCAGTTCGCTATTCTCCGCGCCGGCCAGTGGTTCGACGCTACTGTCATGTCGCAGGACGGCAGGTTCTGGCTGGATCGGATCAAGCCCGCAAAGCCCTGACCTTGCTCCCACACTCAAGCCAACCGAATCGAAAATGAAATCCGCCGAAGTTCATGACCAGATGCGCGAAGAGTGGAATGAACGCGCCCGTGAGGACGCCCACTACTTCGTCGCTTTCGGGCGTCGTGACCAGGACGACGAAGAGTTTTTTTCCACCGGCTCCGGCCTGGTTGGGGAACTCGTCAAAGAACTGAAGCGCCTCCCGTCAGACAAGCCCCCCGGTCAGCTGCGGGCTCTCGAAATCGGTTGCGGACCCGGACGCCTGCTTCGCCCCATGAGCCGGTTCTTCGCAGAGATTCATGGAATCGATGTTTCGGACGAAATGGTCGCCCTGGCACGGCAGAAGCTGGCCGGAGTCCCGAACGCCTTCCCGCACCACGCCGGCGGCAGCGATCTGGCGCAGTTTCCAGACAGGTACTTTGGGTTCGTTTACTCCTACGCCGTGTTCCAGCACATCCCCTCGGCAGAGGTCGTATTTTCGTACCTTCGGGAGACGCTTCGGGTTCTGGAGCCTGGCGGCATCGCCCGCCTCCATATCAACGGCCTGCCAAAGACTTCGAAAACTTATACAACCTGGGAAGGCGTCCGCATTTCGGCCGCCGAAGTGCGACAGTTCGCAGCCGAACAAGGCGTGGAATTGTTGGCGCTGACAGGCGTGGACACGCAGTACATGTGGACGACGTGGCGTAAGCCCACACAGGTCGCTGCCGCGGCTGCCCCGACAGCCATTTCGGCAGTAACTAATGCTTTCTCCGGCGAACAGGCCGTACCTGCCAGCGGCCGTCTGGCGTGCGCAGCACTGTCCATTGAAAATCTTCCCGGCGGGGCCGATCTCAACTCGCTTACCGTGCGAATAGACGGCAAGCGGGGTGAAGTCTGCTACATCGGCCCGGAAGCCCACAACCATCTCACTCAGGTGAATGTGTTTCTGCCGCCGGGAGTCCGAACCGGCATCCTTCCCGTGACGGTCGAGTTGCATGGCAAACCGATCGCGCGCGACGCCTGGGTTCGCGTGATCCCCCCGGGTCCGGCAGTCCCGCGCCTCACTGCGATCAGTGATGGTGTCAATCTGATGTCCCCGCAACATATCGACAGCGGCCTGATGAAAGCTACGCTCGAAGAGGTGGACGATATCCGTGCTTTCGCAGCGACCGTTGACGGTCTCCCGGTCACCGGCATCGATACCTTCCGTACCGACCCTCTTTGTGAACGGTGGGAGGTGAACTTTGAGATCCCCGGGAAGCTGCAACCCGGAGGGCACGTCCTTGATCTCCATCTCGGACGGCGTCTCCTGACCCGAATGGGGATTGTTCTCTCGGCCCTCACCCTTCTGGCTCTGTCCGCTTTCGCCGCCGACACGCCCGAAACGATCCTGCGCAAAGCCCTGACGGCGAAAACCGGAACCGTCATGCTGCCCGCGGGCGTCATCGAAATTTCCCGCGAGGTGACGATCCCGGCAGACGCACACGACCTTCTGGTTCGCGCGAAAGGCACCACCCTGAAAGCCTCAGCAGCTTTTCGGGGCCGGGCGCTGCTCTATATCGCCGGTGGCCTGAATATCCGGGTGGAAGACCTGGCGCTCGATGGAAGCCGTGATGCCGTCGGTCGAATGGCTTCCCTGCCCCCGTCCGGCACCATGTACGCAAGGGTGGTCGCCAACAACGGAATCGTGGCCGAAGGCGTGACGGGCCTTGAAATTGCCCGGGTGAAGGCTCGCAACATCGCCGGCTTCGCCGTTCTGGTGAACGGAGGCCTGGGGGCGAAGCTGTCAGAAATCGAAGTCACCGAGAGCGGGGGCTACAACCCGCAGCACCGCAACAATGGTGCCGGGGGCATTGCGCTGGAAGAGGGTCTCGCCGATTTTGACGTTCGGCGTTGCCTCATCGGCGGCATCCGGGGCTCGGCCATCACGCTGCGCAACGTGAAACGGGGTGTCATTCAGGAAAATGAACTGAATGTTCTGGCGCGAGACGCCGTCACCGCCGACCACGTTACCTCAGTCATCATCCGGAACAACCGCTCGCGCGAGATCGGCTACCCCACCTCAGATTTTGATGGCAGCGCCGTTTGCTTCCGGCTCACGGCATCGTCAGATAACACCGTTGAGGCCAATACCTGCACCGAAACGCTGCTGGGAGCCATCATCGTTTCCGGCCAACGCAACCGTGTAACCGCAAATCACCTGACGAAGCTGAATGCAGGCCACAGGGAAGTGGGCGGCGTGTTCCTCGACACCGGCTCATCAGCCAACATAGTTGAAGGCAACGACATTGCCGGTCCAGGCATGGGCAATCGGTGCGTAATGCTGGGGCCGGGTGTGGCCCCGAACGCCAATCGGGTGGCTAAGAATGACTGTCTGGATGAGGCGTCGCTTGCGCTTTTGCGACCCTCGATACGGCGTTAACCAGCTTCCGCCACGGAATCTTGTCCCAATTCTCCACCACCAGCATCTCGCCATCCCGCCAGCTTGAGTAGAACCAGCGCGAGAGAATCGCCACCTGTTCCATGCGCAGAACCGGGTCGGCACTGCCTGCCGGGATACTGTTCGCCATTTCACGCAGTCTCGTGTCCAGCGAGACGGCGCGACCATCGGCAGCCGTCAGAGGGAAGGCGGCAAAGCCCTGCCAGGCACCGCCCCGCAGCCATCCCAACATGACGCAATCAGGTTCTGCCGACGGCGTTACAGCGACGGCGTGCAGGGAACCAAGCTCGGCCACCATCTCGTCCTTCAGCCCGAGAACGTCTTCAATGCGCCGAACTCTCTGGTGCTGAACCGCAGCGGCTTCAAAATCCATGTCGGCACTGGCGCGTTCTCTGGCGGCAATTGCGGGTTGCAGAAGGCTCTGCCCCGATGACTCCAGAAAGGCAGCGACCCGGCCGGACTCCTGCGCGTATTCCTCCGGGCCGACAACCTTCTGGCAGGGTCGGACGCACTTGCCCATTTCTCCGTAGATACATCCAGGGTGGGCTTCGTCGGGAAGCAGATCCTCTTCACAACGGCGTAACTGGAACAGATCCAGAAACTCCGATTCGAACATAGCTGCGGTGGAACGTGTTCGAAAAGGTCCGAAGTAGACGGCTTGCGTTCGCCCCACACGGGGTGTCACCTGAGTGCGGGGATACGGGTTGGACAGAACTAACTTGACCCAGGACGGCAACCGGAGCCGGATCTCTTTCCGATAGTCCGCGCCCAGATGTTTTCGCGCCAACTCCAGAATCAGGAACTGTGCCTCCAGCTTCGAGCCGGTGAACTGATACTCGACACGTTCCGCGGTTTCGCGCAGATTGAGCATCCGGGATGGTTTACTCGCCAGCCCCAGAAGCCGCAGCAATCTCCGCCGAAGGACATTGGTCCGGGCCAGCCACGGCCTGGCTGAGCCTCTGGCCCAGATGAGGAAGACGGCGGGGCGATTCGGCAGGCTTTCAATGGCTTCATCGCCAAGTGCCAGATCCAGTTCCAGCATCAGCGCACCTGCTCCAGAATCAGTAACGGTTTCTTGTGCGGCCCGGTTGTCGGGGTGGGAGCCTGTTCGGCCGGGGCCTGTTCGACCGGAGCGACGGGCTCGGGAGCCCAGTGCGACAGTTGCGGCGGACGAGCATCCGGCTCGAGCAACATGGCCGTCCGATTTCGATAGTAAGCCAGCAACTTCTGATTCTCCTCGTCGCCCAGGTCGCGAGCCCAAACAACTCGCTGGGCGTCGATATCGGCTCCGTTATAGACCCACTCGTCCTGAAAGGGATGCGCAGGCCAGTAGCGCACAAACACGACCAGCCGCCCGGGAATCGAGGCAATTTCCGTGCTTACCTCGATGCGACGTTCCGGGTTCTCATGGTTGATGGAGGTCCACAAATCGTACCCGCCCCGGTCCAGCAGATGAGCCGAAAAAGCGAACCCAAACTGGGCAAAGGCGAGGATGATCAGGAACTTCGCTGCCAACTGGCCGTGCCGCAGCTTCGAGATGTGCTCCAGTCCCTTTACGGTCACCAGCAGAAACAGGCAGACCACGCCCGCGAGATAGTGGAACTGAAACGCCGGGAAGAAGTTGACGCCCAAAGCAAACAAAACACAGCTGGAGAGCACCCACACCCAACGTGGCTCACGCGCCCGCAAAACTGAAAGAACGAACCCAATCACCGCCAGATACATCGGCGGATAGAAATAGAAGCGATAGTAGCGAAGCCGAAAAACCAGTCTTTGAAAAAACGAACCCAAAGTCTCGCGGCCACCCAGAAACCCGTTTTGCATACGATAGTCGGCCTGCTGCTGGGGCGTCAATTCACGATGAGGGGCAGGATCGGCCTGAAAGGTGAGCGCTGCAGGAACTCCGTACTGAGATTGGCTCAGGGAATAGGGCAGGGTCGTCCACGAACCCGTAACCTGCTTGTTCTGCAGAGCTGTTACGCCAAGGGACAGAATTACCAGCAGCGCCGCCGCAGCCAGAGGACGAATCGGCAAACGTCGGGGCCTGGCGACAAAGCTCATATAGGAAAGGACCGCCAACGCGAGGAATACCGTTTCATAGGGCCTGGTGAGCATATGAATCGCCAGCCCCAACCCCAGGGTCACACCGTAACGAACCCTGGGCGAAGCCACCAACCTCGGCAACGACCCAAATGCGAGGCAGCCGGCAGCTGCGGGCAGTGCGCCGCCCCAGTAAGTATTCGTCCACTGATTCAGAGGACCGAAGAGCATGACTGCCAGGGTGCCGCCCAGCAGCGCCCAGCCGGGAGAAATCCACGCCCGCAGCATCCAGTAGCTGAGCCCACAAAACAACGCGGACGCCGCGAGAACACCGGCCCATGGTGTCCCGGTCAGCGTCCAGCCCAGCGCCAGCAGCAGACCGTTGCCGATGGGGTAGATGGCGCTGTAGCTCGGGGTCTGGAGGACAAAAAAGGTCTCAAAGAAACGCGAAAACTCGTGAGGTGGGTTTGCCAACCGCCAGTACCGAAGGGTGTCGGCCACAAGCAGGTGCCCAAATTCGTCGTAAAGGTCGGGAGACGGTACAGGGTGATGTGGCAGCAGCAGCATACGTACCAGTACGGCACTCGCCGCGAGCATGGTAATACACCACCAGGTTCGGCCTGCGAAGCGAGCCACCAGAGGGGCCAGCCAACGCTTCCACGTTGCAAACAAAAGAACAAACGCCACAGCGAGGGCCAACTCCAGAAAGTCCGGGGGGCCAAACCCAATCGGATTTCGCAAAGGTTCCAAAGACATGGCATCAGACGCAGCCGCGAGATTTAGCAAGATTTGCCCCACAGATGAAGTAAACTACGGAAGTCTGTCCCCGTGGGACGCACAAGATTCGGAGGAGTCTTAGTCAATGAATACCAGCAACCTGATACGAATTCCACTTTTACTAACCCTTGCCGCCTCAGCGTCTCTGGCGGGCAATTTCTCTTTCACCGGAACACTGGGCAATGACAGTCAGGCTCAACTCTTTAGTCTGTCGCTGGCCAATGCGGGCATTGTCACTTTCCAAAGCTATGGTTACGGCGGGGGTGTCAACTTCCATGGAGCCACGATTGCGCCCGGCGGTTTTGATAGTTATTTTACAGGGTATGCGGAGGATGGGACGCAACTCGGCACGGATGATGACACCTGCGGTGCCGCGAACCCTACGGTCGACGGCTGCGCAGACTCATTTTTCACCGGTTTTCTGGATGCCGGCACGTATGTCCTCGCGCTGACAGTTTCGGGTAATGGACCCGTGGGCACCCTCAGTCAAGGCTTCACTCAGGATGGCAACCCGAACTTCACGTGTCCGGCTGGGTTTTGCGACATTTTCTCCAATCAACGCAATGGCAACTGGGCTGTAGACATACTGGGCGTTGACTCTGCAACATCCACCCCGGAACCCGCAACATTCCTGGGTGTTCCCGTGGCTATGGCGATGCTCGGGCTTGGACGCCGGCTCCGCCGTACCCACAAATTGGCCTGATTTTTTCTGGCGGCCTTCCTGGAGCTTCCTCGCCTTATGCTGTGGAGGGAGTAACCATGAAGGTATTATGCCCAGTCCTGGCAGGGGTGCTTCTTGCAGCTAACGCGAACGCGGGCGTCATCATCTCCTTTGATGAGCCGACACTGGCGGTCGGGTCCGGCCAAACCGCGTCATTTTCAGGTGTCCTGACAAACAATGGCCTTGACCCGGTCTACCTGAACGGGAATAACTTCACGTTCAGTGTGAAAGGGGACAACTACACGTTCAAACACCTGTTCTTTGCGAACGTCCCGGTCTCCCTCAGTGGCGGTGAGTCAACCGGCTCAATTGCCCTGTTCGATGTCCGGCTCAGTACCTTCCTTAGCCAGTCGCCGGACATGTATTCCGGCACCTGGTCGCTTTTGGGGCGGGCTTGACGGCGAAGCGCAGGAGATTGTGGGCCAGGCTGAGTTCACCGTCCACATGACCCCGGAACCATCAGCTTTCGTCCTTCTCCGCGTTGGTCTGCCAAGCGTCACGTACCTGCGGGCTATTCGCTGGGCATGACCAACATTTTGCCTACACCGTCCACGTAACGTTGCGCAACGTCGAAAGCGTCGTGAATCTGATCAAGCGGTCGAGTGTGGGTCAGGATCGGAGCGAACAGAGTGACCTTCTCGGCCAGCAGATCTCGGGCCTGATCGGTCTGGTGGTTGGAGCGGAAGACGTTGAAGAACGAGATCTCTTTCTTCCGTAGCCCCGGTGCATAGAACGGAACGTGGACCTCCGCCGGGATGGCGGTGTAGACCAGGCGACCGGCCTTGGCGAGCGAGTTGATGCAGTCATTCACCGTGTTGACCCCTGCCGCGCAATCGAAGGCAATGTCCACACCTCTATTGTTCGTGTCTTTCAGGATCTCCTGCACGGGCTGATCGGTATTGAGGACAACATCAGCCCCCATGGCAACCGCCATGTCGCGCCGATGTGCCACCGGTTCCACCGCCCAGACCCGACCAATGCCGGCGGCTTTCAGGCAGGCGATGGTGAGCAACCCAATGGCACCTGTGCCATAAACCACGGCGGTTTCGCCGGCTTTCACGTGGGCAAAAGACAGGGAGTGCAGCGCCACCGCGATGGGCTCCACCAGCGTCGCTTCCTTCAGCCCGACGTGCTTTGGCACAGGAATCAAATTGTGCGCCGGCAGGTTCACGCGTTCGCAAAAGAAGCCGGGGATTCCGCCGGAACTCAGAAACCGCATGTCATAACAGAGGTTTTCCTTGCCCGCGTGGCAAAGTTCACAACGTCCGCACGGGATCGCAGGCTCGAGGGCGAAATAATCGCCCAGCAGAAGCCCGGAGACTCCCGCCCCTGTCTTCAGCACGATGCCGGAGGGCTCGTGGCCCAGCACCATGGGGAATTTGCAGGGAGAGTCCCCCACACCGCCTTCGGTGAAGTTGTGGAGGTCGGAGCCGCAAATGCCGACGGCTGCAACCTGGACCTGAACTTCACCTGGACCTGGGTCAGGTAACTCCTGGTCCACCACTCGGAACTGCCGGACGCCTGCTAATTCAGCTGCTTTCATGAACGTTAGCCCTTTGCCAGAAATTCTTTGATTTCGTCAGCCAGTGACGGTGGAGCAATTGCGAAATTCCCGCCGTAGATGGTATCCACGCCCTTGAAGTCAAACGTGACGCAACCGGCCTCTTCGGCAATGATCTTGAGCGGTGCCAGATCCCAGGGTTTCGCCTGCGCTTCGATCCAGACATCGGCCACCCCGCTCGCCACCATGACCGCGTCGAGGCAACCGCCCATGCTGCGGACCGTCCAGAACTTCGAGATCCAATCCACCAGTTCCCCGGCAAAGCCGTAGCGGTGCATAAACCCAAGACCGTTACAGCACAGCAGAGCTTCGGCCTTCGTCTTCGGGCTGCCACAACGGATTCGCTTGCCGTCGTGAAAGGCCCCGACGCCCTTCGCTGCCGAGTACATTTCCTGATAACCGGGATAGTACGCATGCCCCGCCACGATTTTGCCCTCTTCTTCGAGGCCAATGAGCATGCTCCAGGCTCGGGTGCCGCGGATGAAATCACGGGTGCCGTCAATAGGATCGATGATCCAGCGGCGACCGTTCGTGCCCTCGCGCATCGCCCCTTCTTCGCCCAGCAGACCATCTTCGGGGAACGCCGCACTCAACTGTTCCACGATGAGTTTTTCGCAGGCTTTGTCGGCCACCGTCACGGGTGACTCGTCTTCTTTGATTTCAATCCCGATGTTGCCCTGGCGGATCTTGACCGCCAAATCCCCGGCTGCCCGGGCGATTTCAGCCACTATCGTCATTTCTCGTTCGTATGCCATTCCTGATACCAGACTATCGTCCCCGCATTGCTCGCGGCGGGCGCGAAGCGTCACCAGCAACTGGTTGCTTTTGTGCCCTGCTAGAATGATCCTGATGGAGAACTACCGCGACTTCGAGATCGGCCCTGACCCGTTTGGGCGCACTTGGCATATCCTGTTCAAATACCTGCAGACGGGTATTTCAATTCGCCACGCCGATTCCGTGGATGTCTGCTTCCTCGCCACCTGCGCTGACGAAACCCTGAAGCGCGTGATCGTGCTGAATCATCCGGATGTGCTTGCTTATACGAAGCGCAAGGGAATGATCCTGAGCGACACCTGGTGTTCGCGGATTGCCGCGTTCAAGCTGAAGCATGCGATTGAAAACGGTGAGGATATGGAGAAGGATTACCTGGTCCTCACCCCGGTTGAAATCGAACAGATCGACTACTCTCTTCGCAAGTGGGAAGAAGAGTGGCTGCGCACCCACGCCGCGTAGCGGCCTGTGCCCCAGGTCGGCCATCCTGCCCGGTGGTAGCTCAGGCGTGACGGTGCAGCCAGGGTTTTACTTCAGGAAATGGATTCGAGCCGCAGAGATGGGGTTCACTGTTGGGATTGCGTGGGCTGTCCGGCTGTTGGTTCCGACGCGCCATTGGTACCGTACCACGTTTCAGGTGAGTCAGATGCTGGGGCCGACCAGTCGTTACCTGCGGCGTCACCAGTGGAATGGGCCGCTCTCTCAGGCGGTGTTTGTGAACCGCATGCTGGCATTTCTAACCCGCCCTGGATGAACGTTTCCAATTCCCTCGCACGCAGAAGGGCTGGGGGCTGTTTGCCGCTTTCGAGAACAGGCAGCGAGTCACGGGGTCATTTTCTGCTCGGCGCACTTGCCGCTCATTAAGGTCGGTTGCCAGGTCCTGATAGACTCCGGCATCTATCTGGACGGTGCCATTGCAGCGAATCCAACGGTGCCTGATTCCGTGGCCGTCTGGGGGCGGACGGATCGCATGCCGGCGATTCAGGCAAACTGGTTGGCGCTGGTCCGAACGCGGAGGCTGCTGAGACAGGGCCAGGCAGGCTTCCTTCTGGTGGACGACCGCCCCGGTGGGGCCCTGCACCCGGCGATCTTCCGGATGGCTGCCCGGCTGAACTGTGAGCTGTTTCTGTTTTCTGTGGACCTCTGCCCGACCGGTACGGTGCTGGTGCGCTTCTTTCAGGCGGAAGACTGCGGTGAAGAGGCTGCAACGACTGCACTCCGGGATGAGGTTCAGCGGATTGTGGAACGTCGGAGTGTGCCGGGCTTGGCGGACCGGAAGACGGAAACTCTTTAGAATTCGCCACTGAGGCAAAAAACGCGGTTGCCATTTGGAGGGCAACCGCGTTTTTACGCCAGGGGTTAGACAGGAGCGTTCCGTGCCTCAGGAACCTAGTCGTAGTATTCGAGGCCGAGGTGCGTGATCAGGTCTTCGCCTCGCATCCAGCGGAGGGTGTTCTTCAACTTCATTAACTGGATGAAGATGTCGTGTTCGGGGTACAGGCCGGGGGCCGTCATGGGGCCTTTGAAGTAGAAGCTCAACCATTCCTGAATGCCCTTCATACCTGCGCGCTGGGCGAGGTCCATAAACAAGACGAGATCGAGGACGAGGGGGGCGGCGAGAATCGAGTCGCGGCAAAGGAAGTCGATCTTGATCTGCATGGGGTAACCGAGCCAGCCGAAGATGTCGATGTTGTCCCAGCCTTCTTTGGAGTCGCCGCGCGGCGGATAGTAGTTGATTTTGACGGAGTGGTAGAGATCTTTGTAGAGTTGCGGGTACAGTTCCGGCTGAAGGATGGAATCGAGGACGCTGAGCTTGGTGTTTTCCTTGCTCAGGAATGAGCCTGGGTCTTCCAGCACTTCGCCATCGCGATTGCCCAGGATATTAGTGGAGAACCAGCCACTACAGCCCAGCATGCGGGCCTTCAGGCCGGGCGCAATCAGGGTCTTCATGTAGGTCTGGCCGGTTTTGAAATCCTTGCCGCAGACAGGCACGTTTTTGTCGCGGGCGAGGGCGAGCAGCGCAGGGGTATCAACCGTGAGGTTCGGGGCACCGTTGGCAAAGGGAACGCCGGACATGATCGCGGCATAGGCGTAGATCTGGCTGGGGGCGATATCGGGATCGTTCTTGGCGAGGCCTTTTTCAAAGGCTTCGATGGTCTGGTGCACCTTGCCCCGCTTGTGGAATACTTCAGTGGAACCGGTCCAGATCATGACGATGCGGTCGCACTTGTTGGTCTTTTTGAAATTGGCAATATCGTCAATCAGGGCGTGGGCCTTGTCGAGCAGGGTGCCTTTGGTTTTCACATTCGGCCCGTCGATGCGCTTGACGTAGTTCTTGTCAAAGACTGCTTTCATGGGCTTGATCTTCTGCAATTGCGGCTTGATCTGTTTGAGCAGAGCCGGATCAAGTACCGCCGCATTGACGGCAGCTTCGTAGGCGTTGTCTTCAAAGATGTCCCAACCGCCGAAGACCAACTGATCAAGGTCAGCGAGGGGGACAAATTCATTGATCTTCGGGGTCCGGTTGTCGGTTCGCTTTCCGAGGCGGATGGTGCCCAGTTGCGTGAGCGAGCCAACGGGTTGACCGAGGCCCTTTCGGACGGCCATTACACCGGCGATGAACGTAGTGGCGACGGCACCGAGGCCGGGCATGAGGATGCCTAGTTTGCCTTTTGCAGGGGCTATTTTCTGGGTCATTTGGGACACTTTCCACGTTAGCGGGGGGAGATGTGAACGGTCAATACGAAGAGCCGCAAATGACCCTGTCTTTGAACTTAGTGTATGTAATATCATTTTTCAAGGACTCAATTTCATCATTTACCGAACGCTGACAGTTCCCCTGCGCCGGGCGTCTCTTTCCGGCGAACCAATCCTCCTGCAAGGTCCAAGGGGTTCCGGCAAGACCACGCTGCTGAGAAGCTCGTTCCCCGCGCATACCTACGTAACCCTGGAGGACCCTGCGCAGCGGGCCCATGCACGCCGGGATCCGGAGGCATTCCTTGGCAGGCTGCGCGGGCCTTCGTTGCTTGACGATGTACACCGTGCTCCGCAGCTGATGGACCATATGAACGGGCCACGCCCCCTGATTCTGGGCAGTTCACTTCGGCTCCAAACGCCCCTTGAGACCTTCGAGTTGTATCCGCCCACACTGGCTGAGCGCGAGGGCCGCCGCCCCCTTCCGCTCGAAATGCTCGGCCGGTTTGAGCCTGCGCCGGTGCACCGCGACAGGTTGCCGGCACCCGCGTTTGCCCCGGGAAGAGCCTGGCTGGACCGGGATGTGCGGGCACTGATCAACGTGCACGATCTGGACCGTTTTGAGGATTTTGTTGGGTTCGCCGAAACCTGTAGCTCTGAAGTTTTGGATCAACAGGCGATCGCGGATGAGTGCGGCCTTTCGCACCGAACGGTGGCGAGGTGGCTGGGGGTGCTGGATGCCTGCTTCCGGACGCTGCTGCTACCTGCGTCCACGTTGGATTTTAGTCGCCGGTTGGTGCGGAGCCCGAAACTTCATTTTCTGGAGAGCGGCACTTTGGAGAGCCGGGCTGTGGGGGAGCTCTATAAGAACGCTCGTCACGCGGGCATCGCTCCAAATCTCAGTTATTGGCGAGACTCGAATGGCTTCGAAATGCCTCTGCTTATTGAGACGGAGAACGCTCCTGTGGTACCGGTGAGCATTGCACAGGTGCCAAATCCGGCGGATGCGGTGAGGTTGCGGAGGTGGATGGACGTGGCAGGGGTGTCGCAGGGAGCGATGATTGCGGAGCGAGGGGGCCGGCTACCGCGTAAGGGCATATTGAGTTACTCGACCGGACAGTTATGAGCCCCCTGGGCTCCACCGCACGACTATTCCGACTTTTTGCCGCCGGGCAGGATGCCGAATCGCCGGTCATTGAGGGCAACGCGTTGTACCGCCGCTTCCATAGTGGCTTCGAAGTCTTCATGGGCTGAATCGATAAAAAGCCACTTTCGCAGAACCGCATGCGGTCTAAGCGCCGGGAATTCCTTTTGAAGAGAGGCGTGGTGTTGGTAGCCGGTACAGACGAGGACTCCATGCCAGTTCCAGCGCCCGGATTTCGTGGGTTCAACGAGCAGCAGCATTTGGCGTTCGAAGAGGTAGGCTGCAAGTCCGCCGAACATTGGCCTGGTGAAGAAGGTGGGGTGATCGACGATGGCATCCAGAAGCCACTCATGCCGGAACTTCTTCATGATTTCAGCATAGTAGCTTGTCCCGATCTAAGGCCGCATCACGCTTATACTGGCAGGAAATAAACCTGATCTGAAAGGGAGAAGCAGCCTTGGACATTCCGTTACTGAAATACCTGGATATATTGATTGGCCTTTCGGTGGCCATGCTGATTGTGTCGACCGTGGTGATGGCGCTGGCGCAGGTGTTGCTGACGTCGTCGTATGCGCGGGCACGGTATTTGGCGGAAGGTCTGGGCGAGTTGCTGGGGCAGTTGGACCCTGTGTTGTTGGGGCAGCATCAGGAGTATCTGGCGCAGAGGATTTTGCGGCACCCGATGATTGGGCGGGGGAATACCTGGTTTGGGGAGTTTACCGGTTGGGCCAGAAATCTTTGGCGGCGAAATAGGAAGCAACTGCCGTTACCTCGGGTGAACCCGGGTTCGGTCATGCAGCGAGAGGAACTGGTGGCGATTCTCCTCGAGTGGGCCAGCGGGGAAGGGCCGATGGCGCAGCAGGATCGAGACATGATTCGGGCCGGGAACGACCACGAGGATGCGGGCCTGCTGAGGGTCCGGGAGGCTCTGGCGAAAGCGTTGCTGAACGGGGGGATTGCGGACCCGGCTGCGGTAGCAAAGAGGGTGCGGCAACTGACGCTGGAGCAGGAACGTGCGAACCCACAATTGCCTTCGTCGCAATGGCGTACGCAGGCGGTGCTGGACGGGGCGGCTTCGGATTTTACGTGGAAGCTGTTTTCGTGGCATGACAATACGCTGGAGCGGATTAAGGCGGCATTTGCGCTGGAAGCCCGGGTGTTGTCGTGTGTGCTGGCGCTCATTGTGTGTTTTGCGATCAAGCTGGATGGCTTTGAACTGGTGAAACGGTTGACCGTTGACGGCAAGTATCTGGATGCGATGGTGGCAAGGGCTACCGTGGCGCAAAAGCACTTTGAGGACGTGGCAAAGGCCGTCCCAAGCGGAGGGCTGACTGGGGCAGCAGATAAGGCGCTCAAGGATGCGACGGACGCGAAGCTTGGCCTCGATGCAGCCATCGGGACGCTGAAGGAACCAACGCTTGCACTCTTTCAGGATTGGAGGGACAAGGGCGAGGCCAAGACTATGGCCGACGTTCCCTGGTGGCCCCTGACGGACCTGTGGTCATGGAGCCTGACGAGAATCACCGCGGAGGGTTACCCTGACCACATTCCCGGCCTCCTGTTTTCCTGAATTCTGGTCAGCCTCGGGGCGACATTCTGGTATGACCTGCTGAAGAAGCTGATGGGGTTGCGGTCGCTGCTGGCGAAGAAGGATGACGAAGAGCGGACGGCTCGCGACGCATCTCAGCAGTCCCCCGGCACTACGCCGTTACCGTCGGCACCCGACCTGGTCACGGTGATCGACAGTACTCCGAAACTGGTGGCCATCCTGACGACGACACGGCTAAGGTCAGGCCGTCCGGAGGAGACCGCGCCGGAGGTGGCAGTGCTGGGTGCCGACACCCTCGTGAGTGTTGCCGGTGCGGTCCGCGCAGCAAATGGGACGAAGTGGTATCAGACGCCCGATGGCGATTATTTTCCCGCCAGCGCGTCGGAAAAGCCGTAGAGGAGATTCCGATGCCGAACATTACGATCAATATTTACGATGGTGCCGGAAAACGTATCCAGGCTGAGGTGGCACGCCACTTCCAGCAGGGGATGCAGGCGCTACCGTCCGCCTTCGTGAGAGGCGGCAAAGTAGAAGTTGAGCTGAACGTGGACACCACGCAGTCGCTGGCGGTTGTGGCCAGCTTGAAGAAGCACCACCAGTTCGGCAGGCTGCTGGCTGCTGGCAGTTTCCCTAACGAGATGCATTTGATGCTGGTTCACAAGAAAGAGTTGTTTAAATTCGAGGGTGATGACCAGCTCTGGGACCGGCTGAAGGCAAAACGTCCGGCTTACGAAGGCTTTCTGGATCGTATTCCCGACGGGAAGGTGTGCAGCCAGCGGTTGATGCAGAACGATCCATCGAGCCTGGCCTGTTTTCTGAATATCCTGGAGAGTATTCGTTGGCTACCGAACGGCAAAGACGTGATTGCCGCCATGCAGGGGATGGATCTCGTCCCCCGAGGGTGGTGGAAAGGGGTACAACACGACCGGATTTTCATTCGGGCGACTGCGGCCCTCACCGCAGCACTTGAAAAGCCGCCGTTTAAGCCGGCTGGCACCGGGATGCATGAGAAGGCCGACAAGGGTTTTAAGGAAACCGGACGATTCTCTGAGGCAAATCTGAACTTCAGCCTGAAGACGAAGGACAATACACCTCGCGAACTGGTGCTGGCTGATGTGGACCTCGATTACTACGAGGACCTTGGCGCTCATTTTGCGCTGGAGGTGATTCCGAATACCGTAAGTAAGTGGACAGGGAAGCCCCAGTTCACCAACCCCGCGCGAATTTATGCGATGCGGTGGATGGCAATTCAGAATTCTCCAGAGCTGGAGCCCCCGGTGGACTGCGATGTTGGCGGCAAGTCCTTCGACCCGCTCTTTACGATCAGCGCGGGGTAGCTACTTCTCCAGCAGGAAGTTGCCGGCGACGAGCGCGTCGATACCCGACGAATAGAAGCTGCGAACGGCATCCCGCGGTCCGCAGACCATCTGCTCTCCGAAGAGATTAAACGAGGTGTTGTAGAGAACCGGCAGGCCGGTTTTTTCTCCGAAGGCGTGCAGGAGTTGCCAGTACAGGGCGTTGTCTTCCTTCGTCACGGTGTGCACCCGCACAAGGTCATTGGCGAGGATGGCTCCTCGGAACTGGTCCCGATACTGGGGGCGGACCCTGCCTACCGTCGCGAGGTGGCGGGCGTTGTCGCCAGTCTCGAAGTATTCGCCGGCAAGTTCGACAGGGACGGAGGCGGCGAACTTCCGTGTAGTCTCGCGGTGCTTGATGAAGGTGTTCAGGTTCTCGGTCGAGTAGGGGTCGTGGGGGGAGGCGAGGATACTGCGGTTGCCGAGGGCGCGCGGGCCGAACTCCATACGCCCCTGCATCCACGCGAGGATTCGGTTATTGCTCAGTTGGGCAACCGCTGCTCCGGTGATTTCCGGGACCGTGGGAAGCAGCCGGAAGCGCAGTTTGCAGTTTTCGAAGACACGCTTAATGTCGCCGGCAGAATACTCGGGGCCGAGAGCGTAGCCATGAGCGTCGAGACGGGTGGTCTGGCCTGCAGTGTGATGCCAGACGTGGAGGGCGGCACCGAGAGCGGTGCCGGAGTTTCCGGCGGCTGGTTGGGCGAAGACACCTTTGAAGCGTCCCGAATTTTCGAGCGCAGCGACCAGGAGAGCGTTCCAGGCGACACCACCAGCGAGGCACACATTGTCGGCTCCGGCAGCGAGGCCCAGGACGTACTCTTCGAGGGTTTTCTGGATGCTGGCGGCGAAGTGAATGCGGTCGCCGGCGGCCATGTTTTGGAGCCCGATGTGGCTG